>CAMBWO010000136.1 GCA_945871285.1 Pseudorhodobacter antarcticus
GGGGTGCCGCCCATTGCCTGCATGATCTGGATCTGGGTGGCGGTGTTTGTCACATGATCCGCCCCGCGCACGATGAAGGTCACGCCCATGTCGATGTCATCGACCGAGGAAGCGAAGGTATACAGGATCTGCCCATCCGCCCGGATCAGCACCGGGTCAGACACCGACGCCGCATCAATCGAGATCGGCCCCAGCACGCCATCGGGCCATTCGATGCGTTCCTGATCCAGCTGGAACCGCCAGTATCCCGCCCGCCCCTCGGCCCGCATCGCGGCCCGCTCATCCTCGGTCAGGCGCAGGGAGCTGCGGTCATAGACCGGGGGTTTGTGCATGTTCAGCTGTTTCTTGCGCTTCAGGTCCAGCTCGACCGGCGTCTCGAAGCATTCGTAAAACCGCCCCGCCGCGCGCAGCTGGTCCGCCGCCTCGCGGTAGCGGTCCATCCGCAGCGATTGCTTTTCCACCCGGTCCCAGTGCAGGCCCAGCCAGGCCAGATCCTCCATGATCCCGTCGGCGTATTCCTGCTTTGAGCGTTCCTGATCGGTATCGTCCAGCCGCAGGATGAAGGTGCCGCCGTTCTTGCGGGCGATCATATAGTTCATCAGGGCGGTGCGCAGGTTGCCCACATGGATGAAACCGGTGGGCGAGGGGGCAAAGCGGGTGACGGTGGCACGGGTCATGGCGATCTCCTTGAACGGCCTGACTGTCACGCCCGCAGCGATTTGTCCAGTTCGGGGCTCAGGTCGGCATCACCGGCCAACGGGTTTTCAGGTCGGCCAGGCCCGCCTGGATCAACTCGGTCAGCACGGCCTCATCCGCATCGTTCAGGCGGCGCAGGTAAAGACAGGCCTTGCCCAGCTTGTGCTTGCCCAGACGGTGCAGGATCGCGCTGAAATCCTGATAGCCGGGCATGATATAGATCGACAGGTCGGCCTTGCGCGGGGCGAAGCCTGTGGCAAAGCTGGTGCCGCTGTGGCCAGTGGCATAGGTATAGGCATAGGTCCCGAACCCCACCATGCCATGGCTGTAGACGCGGGGGGCAAAGCCGGTGGCAACACGGAAGATTTCGACCAGACGCCGCGCCTCGGCCTGACGGTCTGGGGGCAGGTTGTCCAGAAAGGCGTCGATGGTCTGCGCGGCTTCGGCCAGTTTCGTCATGGTCACCTCCTTTTGCCGGGGCAAAGGATACATCCATGCCTGCATTGCATAAAGCAGAACCTGCGTTAAACATGGGCCCATGACCTTGACCCCGCCTGAAGCAATCGCGCCCGACAATGACCTGATCCAGGGGCTGGCCGAGGCCGCCATTGCCGCCTTGCCCGAGCCTTACCGCACGGCGGCGGGGATGGTCGCGCTGCGGGTGCAGGATTTTGCCGACCCCGAGATTCTGGAGGCGCTGGGCATCGAGGACCCGTTCGAACTGACCGGGCTGTACGACGGCACACCGCTGACCGAAAAAAGCTTTGCCGAACAGCCGTTGCAGCCCGACCAGATTTTCCTGTTCCGCCGAGCCATTCTGGATGAATGGCTGGAACGCGGTGACGTGTCTTTGGCCGAACTGGTCACCCATGTCTTTGTCCACGAACTGGCCCATCACTTTGGCTGGAGCGATGATGACATCGCCCGCATCGACCCATGGTGGGAATAGCGCCATGATCCGCCCCTTTGCCCTTGTCTTTCTGCTGGCCCTGACCACCGGGGTGCAGGCTGGTCCGCTGGTGGAGGCCGCAACGGCCATCGAGGCCAAGCTGGCCACGGGTGACGCCATCGGGGCACTGGACGGGGCGCGCGATCTGATGGCGCAGGTTTGGGATCAGAGCCCGGCGCTGAGCTTTGGTCAGGCGCTGTTGGTGGCCGAACCTGCGACAGGTTACGGCGTGTTCAACCCGCGCAGCAGCATCGTCTTCAAAAAGGGCGACCCGATCCAGATTTACTGCGAACCCTTTGGGTTTGGCTATGGCAGCCCCGGCGAAGGGTTGCATTCGGTCAATTTCATCGTCGATTTGCAGGTGCTGGATGCCTCGGGCAACCAGTTGGCGCTGGCCGAGGGCGCGACCGAGTTCAACATGACCTCGCGTCACCAAAACCGCGAGGTGCAGGCCAACATCACCTATAATCTCGATGGCATTCCGGTGGGGCGCTATACCCTGATCACGACGCTGCGCGACAAGAACAGCCTGAAATCCGGCAGTTTCCAGACCGCGATCGAGATCATCGAATGACCCAGACGCCCGTCGTCACCCTGACCCTGAACCCGGCGTTGGACATGTCCAGCGCGGTTGATGCGCTGATCCCGGATGAAAAGCTGCGGTGCAGCGATCCCCTTCTGGACCCCGGTGGCGGGGGGCTGAATGTCAGCCGGGCGATCGGGGCGCTGGGCGGCGAAAGTCTGGCGCTGGTGGCGTTGGGGGGGCTGACGGGCGACAGGCTGGCCGGGCTGATCCGGGCCGAGGGCGTGGCCTTTCTGGCGCTGACCGCACCGGGCGAGACTCGGCTGAGCCTGACCGTGACCGAGGAAACAACGGGCCGGCAATACCGGTTCATGCTGCCGGGTCCGCGCTGGGCGCAGGCCGATCAGGAGCGGGTGTTCACCCTGCTGCGCGCCTCGGCCCGGCCCGGCGCCTGGGGCGTGATTTCGGGCAGCCAGCCGCCCGGCGTGCCGGTGGATTTTCCCGCCCGTCTGGCGCGGGCGATGCCGGGGCTGAACGTGGTGCTGGACACCTCGGGGCCCGCCCTGCGGCAGGCGCTGACCCATCCGATCCCCGACCTGGCCATCCTGCGGATGGACGATGCCGAGGCGGAGAAGCTGGCCGAAGGCTCGCTTGTCACCCGCAGCGACACGGCCGATTTCGCGCAAAGCCTGGTCGAACGCGGCGTGGCGCGGCAGGTCGTGATTTCGCGGGGGCCGGAAGGGTCGGTGCTGGTTGACCGCGACCACCGGATCTTTGCCCGGGCGGGCAAGGTCAAGGTCAAGAGCACGGTGGGCGCGGGGGACAGTTTCGTGGCGGGCCTTGTGCTGGCGCTGGCCCGGGGCGAGACGCCCGAGGCGGCGCTGTCCTTCGCCAGTGCCGCCGCCTCGGCCGCCGTGATGACCGATGCCACCCAGCTGTGCCGCCCCGAGGACGTGATGCGCCTGCTGCCGGAATGCGTGATTTCGCAGGTCTGACGCGGCACCGGGCGCAACCCAAATTTCTTCGAAGAAATTTGCAAAAATCTTCGAAGATTTTTGGCTGGCGGATACGGCAGGTCAAACCCTAACGCCGGGTTAATTTCGTGAATCCAACCCGTTGATTTCAAACGGTTTCACGAAATGTCCAGATCTGGACGCCCCTCAGGACCCGTCGCGCCAGCGGTTCACGATGGGATAGCGGCGGTCCATCCAGAACGCTTTGCGGGTCAGTCTGGTGCCCGGTGCGGCCTGAAACCGCTTGTATTCGGACAGGTAGAGCAGGTGTTCGACCTTTTTCACCGTGGCCCGGTCAAAGCCCTGATCCACCAGATCGGCCACCGACAGTTCCTGTTCGACCAGCCCATCCAGAATGGCGTCCAGCACGGGATAGGGGGGCAAGCTGTCGTCGTCGCGCTGATCGGGCCGCAGTTCGGCTGAGGGCGGCTTTTCGATGACTCGGGGGCGGATCACTTCGCCGGGCGGTCCCATCATCCAGGGCCGGTGGTTGGCGTTGCGCCAGCGGCAGGCCTCGAACACGCGGGTCTTGTAGAGGTCTTTCAGCGGGTTATACCCGCCATTCATGTCGCCATAGATCGTGCAATAGCCGACGGCCATTTCGGATTTGTTGCCGGTGGTCAGCAGCATCTCGCCAAACTTGTTCGACAGGGCCATCAGCAGCAGGCCCCGCAGGCGGGACTGGATGTTTTCCTCGGTGATGCCCGCTTTGGTGCCCTCAAACAGCGGCCCGAGCGCGGCGCCCACGGCCTCCTGCGGGCCGGTGATGGGGACGGTATCCAGACGGCAGCCCAGGGCATGGGCGACCGCAGAGGCATCCTCCAGCGAATGGGCCGAGGTGAAGGCCGAGGGCAGCATCACGCAGCGCACATTTGCGGCCCCGATGGCATCAGCGGCAATCGCCGCGACCAATGCCGAGTCGACGCCGCCCGACAGGCCGAGCAGCACCTTGGCGAAACCGGTCTTGCCCAGGTAGTCGCGCAAGGACAGCACCATGGCGTGGTAGTCGGCCTCATACGAGTTGGGCAGCAGGTCCCTGCGGCCCGGTTCGGCCTGCCAGCCCTCGGCCGTCTGGGTGAAATCGACATGGGTGACGCAGGTTTCAAACTGCGGCAGTTGCACGGCCAAGGCGCCACCGGGGTTCAGCACGAAGGAGGCACCGTCAAAGACCTGATCATCCTGGCCGCCCACCATGTTGAGGTAGACCAGCGGCAGCCCCGTCTCGACCACCCGGGCCACCATCAGATTGGTGCGCACGGCCGGTTTGCCGCGGTGATAGGGCGAGCCGTTGGGGACCAGCAGGATCTCGGCCCCGGTTTCCATCAGGGTTTCGCTGACCTCGGAATGCCAGGCGTCTTCGCAGATCGGCGTGCCGATGCGCAGGGGGCCGATGCGGTAGGGGCCGTGGATTGGGGCGGGGGTAAACAGGCGCTTTTCATCAAAGACGCCGTCGTTGGGCAGTTCGTGTTTCAAGATCACGGTGGCGATCCGCCCGCCCTCCAGCACGTAGTACCCGTTGTAAAGCAGCCCGTCGCGCAGATGCGGGCCGCCGATGCCAAGGGCCGGACCATCTGCGCAGGCCAGGGCCAACGCTTCGATGGCGCGGATGGCATGGGCGACGAAGGCGGGTTTCAGGATCAGGTCCTGGGTTTGATAGCCGGTGATGAACATCTCGGTCAGGGCGACCATCTGGGCCCCTGCGGCGCGGCCTTCGTCCCAGGTGCGTTTGGCCAGTGCCGCATTCGCCTCGATCGCGCCCAGTGTCGGGTTCAGTTGGGCGAGGGTCAGGCGGAAGGTCTGGGACATGCGGGTTCCTATCGGCTTTGTTTGGGTTCTAGCGGTCCTGCACGGCAAGGGAAAGCCTGAGTGGTGCAGGAACCGGCCCTGGGCGCTTGTCAGGCGGGGGGGCGGCGGGTAGGTTTGGGGCAAAACAGGGGGATGGCAGCATGCGGGCCGGACGGATCGGGATATTGGCGGTGGTTTTGGGGTTGGGCCTGGGGTTTGGGGCCACGGCGCAAGAGGTGGTCACCAAGCAGTATGACGATGGGTCGGTCTATGAGGGCACGTTCAAGAACGGCCGTCAGGATGGCATGGGCACCTATACCCTGCCCAGCGGCTATACCTATACCGGCGCCTGGGTGGACGGCGAGATTCAGGGGCAGGGCGTTGCCAAATACCCCAACGGGTCGGTTTATGAGGGCGCGTTTGACAAGGGCAAGCCGGTTGGCCGCGGCAAGATCACCTTTCCCGATGGTGGCACCTATGAGGGCGAATGGACGGGCGGTGCGATTACCGGGCAGGGGGTGGCGAGCTATGCCAACGGGTCGGTCTTTACCGGCGCCTTTGTCGACGGCAAGCACCAGGGCAAGGGGGTCATGGTCGAACAGACCGGCACAAAATATGAGGGCGACTGGGTGGCCGGGGTCAAGGAGGGCGCGGGCCGCATCTCCTATGCCGATGGCACGGTTTATGACGGCGCGTTGAAGGCGGGCAAGCGGTTCGGCATGGGCAAGCTGACCATGCCGGACGGGTTGACCTATGAGGGGATGTGGGAGGAGGGGCAGATCAACGGCACGGGCAAGCTGACCCAGCCCAATGGCGATGTCTATGAGGGCAATTTCGTCGACGGTCAGCGCGACGGGGCGGGTCGGGTTACCTATGCCAACGGTGACGTTTATGCCGGCGATTTCAAGGATGACAAGCGGCAGGGCAAGGGCGCCTTCACCGCAAAGGACGGCACGCGCTATGAGGGCGATTGGGTCGCGGGCCGGATGGAGGGGCAGGGGGTGATGACCTATCCCGACGGCTCGGTCTATGATGGCAGCTTCAAGGCTGATCTACCCGATGGTCAGGGAAAGATCACCTATGCCGACAAATCGACCTATGAGGGGACTTGGGTGGCGGGTGGCATCGCGGGCAAGGGCCGGGCAGTCTATGTCAGCGGGCTGGTCTACGAGGGCGACTTTGTCGCCGCCAAGCCCGAGGGCAAGGGCGTGATGACCTATCCCGACGGCTACACCTACAACGGCCAGTGGAAGGCCGGGCAGCGTGAGGGCGAGGGCACGGCGACCTATGCCGATGGGACGGTCTATACCGGGCGCTTCGTGGCGGGTCTGCGCGACGGCAAGGGGTCGCTGACCGCGCCAGACGGGTTTACCTATATGGGCGACTGGAAGGCCGGGGTGATCGAGGGGCAGGGGGTTGCGACCTATCCGGGGGGCGATGTCTATGAGGGCACCTTTGTGGCGGGCAAGCGCGAGGGGCAGGGTCGGCTGACGTATAAGGCGGGGCAGTTGAGCGAGGGGGTGTGGCGGAACGGGATTTTAACGGCGCCGACGCCGGTGGCACCGGTCGCGCCGGTGGAGGGCGGGGGGTGAATTCGGCGTCCAGATCTGGACGTTTTGGGGACGTGTTTGGAATCAATGGGTTGAGTTTCTGAAATTAACTATTGCTTAAGTGTTGTACGCGACATTTGATAGCTCGACTTCGAATTAGTATCGCAATGGAGGAATACATTGACCCCTCCATTCACCCAAGCTAACCATTAGAACTGTAAATCCAATTTGGAAATGGGGCATGTCAAATGAGCGTTGATATTTCCGCGACAGGGTGGGGATGGAGTAACTATGGGTTTGTGGCGGGAACGTTAGATTCTTATTTTAGTCTTGTATTGTTCAATTATGGCGACACTGAATCGGAAGCCTTTTCAGTTAGGGCGTATTTGTCTCTTGATAACAAGATTGGATCGAGTGACTAAGTCATACTTGACCATAGATTTGGTGGTCTGCCTGCTAACAGCACTTCTGGCGACATCTATTCAAATGTCGCTTTGCCAATGAATGTGGTTGGTGTCAGTACTACATCTTGCTGCAGATTGACTATTTCAATGACGTGGCTGAAACGAGTAACTGGGGGGCGAATTCCGGCGAGGGGGATAACTTCAAGGTTTTGTTAGAGCCAGAACCAGATTTTAGCATCAGTGTCACTGATACTTCTTCGAGGAAGTTGGCGGCTACATCAGAAATATTTGCGACGAGCGAGCAAATGTCATTTCTGGCCAAACTGGCTATGGCATCTTATCATTTAATTGGCGAAGTCATTTCTGATCAGGTGAACGATGTAAAGGCAGCAGCGCAGCCTGCCTATAGCGAGATCGTAAAACAGTTGCGGCCATTGACGTCCTCGCAGTTGCCAACTTTATCCATGGTCAGTTTTGGCGGTGATTTTGGACCTGAGGGTCTCCGGAGCGGAATTTACACAAATCAGAATGCCGCGGCTTTTGCTGCCCGGTCAAAGGATGCGCTGTTCATTTCGTTCCGGGGAACCAATGACAACACTGGCGAAGAAGGCCCGCCGAACCCCTTTACCAATACGCCGGATGAATCGCATTGGGTGGGCAAGAAGGATCACCTTGACCTTTTCGCTGATCTTTTTTCGGCGCTTTCTACCTATGTCGGCAATTTGGCCAATGGGATCAGTACGGTTTATGTTGTCGGCCACAGCCTGGGCGGGGGGATGGTCGAAGGGTTCATGGACCTGTATCCAGCGCTTTTTGGCGGGGTGACCGTGCGGGCGGCGACATTTGCCAGTTCCGGCTACGGGGCCGAGATTGGCAGCGATGACACCCGCATCGGCAACCTGTGGCTCAAGGGTGATCCGATATTGGCGGCCAGCAAGGCGGGTGACAACGAAGGGGACGAGAATGTCATCTATCACGATCTTGGGGACAAAGGCTTTCTGCACAGCATGGCGCTGTATGTGCAATTTGTTGACTTTTTGCGGGCGAATGGCATTGACCAGCGAGAGTTAAGCGAGAAGGCGTTGCATGGCATCGACTATGACTGCTATTATATCAATGCCAAAGCGGACTTGACCGAAACGGTTTTCTCCATCGCGACTTTCGGGGATACGATTGACGGCAGTGACGATCACGATGTGATCCTTGGTGGTGCAGCAAATGACAGCCTGTCAGGTTATGGCGGGCAGGATCACATCGTCGGGGGCACCCAAGCCGATACCTTGAACGGGGGCAAGGATGACGACTTCCTCTATGGCGGTGATGGCAGGGACCGTTTGGTTGGCGGCAAAGGCGCGGATCAGATGTGGGGTGGCAAGGACAGCGATGTGTTTGTGTTCGGTGCGCTGAACAAATTGGCGAACTCGTTTTTTTCTGCCGATATGATTGTGGATTTCAAGTCAACCGGTATCGATGCAGACGTTATTGACTTGTCACAAATTGATGCGATCTGGGGTCCATTTGTCAATCAGGCGTTCGTCTTTATCGGCACGACCGCCTTTTCACATAAGGCAGGAGAGTTGCGGTTTCAGGTTGAGGGGTCAAGGACTGTGATTTTGGGCGACACCAACGGCGATGCCGTTCATGATTTGAGAATTGTCGTCGAGGGTGTGCATGCTCTAGAGGCGAATGACTTTGTGCTTTGATTGTGTGTCGGAGATTGGACTGCGACCAGCACAACCACACGCTTGGTCTGTGATACCCTTCCAAATGACCACTGGAAATCAATAACCAATTGAAATGAAGCAAACTTCCGATCTGTCCATATGTGGACGCTGTGCGGCAATCGTTTTCGATATTGAAAAACTGATCAGCCGGCAAGGGCACCTTGGGTGGCCCATCTACCCCGCCATATGCCGCAACCCCTGCGTCACGTCTGTCCGCACCGCCAGGCGCAGCCCCGGCTCGTCCCCTGCTTTCAGCGCGGCCAGGATCATGCGGTGGTGTTGCGGCACGTCGCGGCGCTTTAGTTTGTCATATAACGCGCGCATGGTGGGGCCGAGTTGCAGCCAGACGGTTTCGCAGATCGCCAGCATCGCGGGGGTCTGGGCGCGCAGGTAAAGGGTGCGGTGAAACTCGAGGTTGGTGCGGATATAGGCCACGGCGTTGTGGGTCATGGCCGCGTCCTGGTTCAGGGCGTTGATGGCGGCCAGGCGGTCGATCAGGGCGAAATGGGCGCGGGGCAGGGCGCGGGAGGCCATTTCAGGTTCCAGGAGGGCGCGGATGGCGGCCAGTTCCTCGATCCGTTCGGGGGTGAGTTCGGGGGTCGAGACGCGGCCCGAGGAGGAGATGGTCAGGGCACCCTCGGCCGCCAGACGGCGCACGGCCTCGCGCGCCGGGGTCATCGACACAGAGTGCTGTGCGGCAAGGCCGCGCAGGGTGATGGCATGGCCGGGGGCCAGTTCGCCATGCATGACCTGTTGGCGCAAGCTGCGATACAGCCGTTCATGGGCGGGGGCGTTGGGGTCGGCGAGGCGGGGGATGATGGGCATGGGCGCAGGGAAGCACCGGGGGGCCGTCCGGTCAAGCGATTGCTGGCGCAGGGGGGCCGTCTGCCCCCCCTCGGCTGCGCCTCACCCCCCGAGGATATTTGTGAAAAGATGAAGGGGTCAGAACTGATAGGCGTGCAGGTCACGGCCGTGGCTGTGCAGCCATTTGCGTTGGGTTTGCCACTGGGGATAGAGCCGGGTGACGACGGCCCAGAAGGCGTCGGAGTGGTTCATTTCGACCATATGGGCGACCTCATGCGCCGCGACATAGGTCAGCACCGGCGGCGGGGCCATCACGAGGCGCCAGGAATACATCAGCGCGCCGTCATGGGCACAGGACCCCCAACGCGAGCGGGTGTCGCGCAGGGTGATGCGGGTGACCTTGCGCCCGATCAGGGTGGCGTAATGGTCCGAGGCGGCGGCGAGGCGGTCGCGGGCCAGGGTTTTCAGGAAGGCGGCAGCGCGGGGGGCGGCCTGGTCGGGATTGCCGGGCAGCAGGAGCGAATCGCCTAGGATCTGCGGGCTGCGCGTGGTGCCGGGGTCGAGGGTCAGCAGGCGCCCCTCGACCAGCAGCGTGCCGCCCATCTGGAGCGGTTGGGTGGTGGGGCGGCGGGCGAGGGCGGCGCGCAGCCAGGATTCGTGGCCACGGGCAAACTCCATCGCCTCGGATTCGCGGGCGCGCAGGGGCATGGACAGGGTCACGCGGCCGTCAAGTTGCGACACGCGCAGAGAAAACCGGCGTGAGCGGGCGGAACGGCGCAGGGTGATCTCGACGGGCGGGGGGCCGGGAAGGGTAAGCATGGAGCCTCGGATGGGTTCGGGTCAGAATAGCGGGTTGCCGGGGGGGTGCAAGACGGGGTGCGGCCCGGTGAAAAGGCTTTGACAGCCGGCGCGAGGTGTGGCAAGGCAGCCGCTTACTGGCACACAGCCCTGAAGGATTGACATGCCCAAGCTTGAATGGGGCACGAAGCGCACCTGCCCGACCACTGGCAAACGCTTTTACGACCTGAACAAATCGCCGATCGTCAGCCCCTATACCGGGGAAGTCGTGGACATTGAGAGCGCGCGTCGCAAGATGGCCGCGTCTGTGATTGCACGGGTCGCGCCCGAGAAGGATGATGACGTTCTGGTCGATGATCTGGACGGCGATGAAGAGCTGCTGACGCCCGGCGCGACCGACGACGCCGAGCTGGACGATGAGCTGCTGGAAGAGGATGCCGATGATACGGTGTCTTTGGACGAGCTGACCGAAGTGGCGGGCGACGAAGAGTAAACTGTTGGGCGGGCAGGCCGTTTGGTGCATTTTACCTCTTGCACCCCCGCGGACCTGCCCCTAAACAGCGCCCACGACGTGCCCAGCGTCACACGGTTTGAACGGGGTCATAGCTCAGATGGGAGAGCGCTTGAATGGCATTCAAGAGGTCGGGAGTTCGATCCTCCCTGGCTCCACCAAACCTTTCTGAAAATGTTCGGAAATGCGCCCCGCCTTTGCGGGGCGTTTTCGTTTTTGGCGAGACCGGTTGCCCGGGGCGGGATGGCCGCGGGTGAAAGCGGTCGCATTTGTTGAGGAGGTGGCGCCGGCTTGACGGGGCAAATCCTGATGCAAATCCTGGTCAAGGGCCTTTTGGCTTTGGCGGTGTCCCATTGCGCAAAGCGTCGGCCTCTCAGAGGATGCAGAAGGCGGGCGTTTCTGGCACCAAAGCGGTTGGTCGTGGCGGTGAGGGCGAGAGGGCCTTTGCGTGTTGACCGCTCTGCGCGGCACATCCAAGGCGATGGGCGGTTCCGGGCGAACAGGATCAGCTCATGCGCCGTTGGAAGGGGCCACGCCCAAGGCGGCGTCTGTCGCAACACGTTGGGGGAGCGCGACGCGGATGGTTGGGC
>CAMBWO010000137.1 GCA_945871285.1 Pseudorhodobacter antarcticus
GCCGTCGAAACCGCCCCCGATCTGGCGCGTTCGCCCTATCTGCGCGGGCGGGGGTTCTTTACCGAACTGACCCATACCGTGGCGGGCACCCACGATCACCCCGGCCTGCCCCTGCATTCCGAAACGGCCCAAGGTTCCGCCCGCTTTGCCGCCCCCGCCTATGGCGAGGGAAACCTCTATGTCCTGCGCGACGTGCTGAACCTGCCGCAGGACAGGATTGCCGCCATCCTGACCAGCGGCGCCCTGGCCGATGTTCCCACACCGGGGATGTAGCCCATGGCCACCCTCGATGTCATCGCCCAACTGGACTGGAACCCCCGCTATGCCGGCACCAGCCACGAGGATGCCACCGCCCGCGCCATGGGCTTTCGCGGGGCGCTGTTGCCGGGTGTGTTCGTTTACGGCCATGCGATGCGGCTGGCGGTGCGGGAATGGGGGCTGGACTGGCTGTCCCGCGGCACGGCACAGGTCCGCTTTCGCCGCCCCGTCTATGCCGGCGATCCGCTGCGGGTCGAGTGCGCGGCGACCGGCCCCGACCGCCCGGTGACGGTGCGCAACACGGCCACGGACGAGGTGGTGCTGGACGGCAGCTTCGGCTTGGCAGAGCCTGCCGCACCCCCTGCCCTGCCGCTGCTGGCCACGCTGGACCCGCGTCTGGTTCTGGCGGCAGGCGCGGTGCCGGTGGGCCTGCACCTGGGCGCGGCAGAGACGATTCTGGACCAGCCGCATGTGGCCCAGTCCCTGGCCGAGTTTCACGAGACGGAAACGATATACGCGGACCACGGCCTCATCCATTCGGGCTGCCTGATCCGCAAGACGATGGGCGATGCGCTGGGCAACCTGACCCTGCCGATGCCGGTGATCTTTGCCGGGCTGACGGTGCATAACCTGGCCCCCGCACCCGTGGGCGCCCGCTACAGGACCTCGGCGCGGATCACGCGAGCCTGGGAGGCGCGGGGCAAGCATTTTTTTGAAACCGACGAATGGCTGCTGGCCAGTGGCCGCCCCGTCGCCCGCCACATCCGTCAGAACCTTTATGCAATGGATATCCCATGAAAATCGCCAAGCTTGAGACGTTCACCACCCCGCTGATCGGCTTTGTCCGGGTCACCACCGACAGCGGCGAACAGGGCTGGGGCCAGGTTTCAACCTATGATGCCGACATCACCTGCGAGGTGTTTCACCGCCACGTCGCCCGCCATGCCCTGGGCACCGATGCGCTGGACTTTGCCGCGACCCTGGACCTGATTTCCGACCGCGAGCTGAAATTCCCCGGCGCTTATCTGCGGCGGGCGATGGGGGGGCTGGACACGGCCCTGTGGGACCTGAAGGGTCGCGTTGCGGGCAAACCCGTGACCTCGCTGATCGGCGGCAGTCCTGGTAAGCTGCGCGCCTATGGCAGTTCGATGCGCCGCGACATCACTCCGCAGGATGAGGCCGACCGCCTGTGCCGCCTGCGCGACGATCACGGTTTTACCGCCTTCAAATGGCGGGTGGGTGCCGAGGCAGGGCGTGACGTTGACAAATGGCCGGGGCGCAGCGAGGCGATCATTCCCCATGTGGCCCGCGCGCTGGGCGATGGCGTGGCCAAGTTGATCGACGCCAACTCCGGCTTCTCCCCCGCCCGCGCCATTGAAATCGGCCATCTGGCGCAGGACCATGGCATCAGCCATTTCGAAGAGCCCTGCCCCTATTGGGAATACGACTGGACCCGCCAGGTAACCGAGGCACTGGAGATTGACGTCACCGGCGGCGAGCAGGACTGCGAAATTTCCGCCTGGCGCACGATCATCGGCAGCCGGGCGGTGGATGTGGTCCAGCCGGATGTGCTCTATCTGGGCGGCATCTGCCGAACCTTGCAGGTGGCGCGCATGGCCGCCGACGCCGGCCTGACCTGCACGCCACATTCCGCCAATCACGGCCTGGTCACCCTCTGTTCGATGCACCTGCTGCGCGCCATTCCGAACGCGGGCAAATATCTGGAATACTCGATCGAGGGGCCCTACAGCCAGCAATGGGCCGACGACATTTTTGTCGAAAGGCCCTACGAGGTGCGCGACGGCATGGTCGAGGTGTCCGGCCAGCCCGGCTGGGGCATCGAGGTCAACCCCCGCTTCCTGGAAAACGCCACCTACCGCGCCACCGATCCCGACTGACAAAACGCCCCCCGACACGGGCCCCGCTCCAGTCCACCGGCCAAAGCGCGCCGACCCATCGGACAATAAGCCCGCCCGCGGTCGGGCCGCTTGCCGGGATGGCAGCGGGCGTCTATCAAAATCCATGGGCCCCATCCCGACTGTGGGACGCGCTGGGGCAGATCGGCCGCCAGCATGGCGCCCCCCGGACCTGATCCCCAAAGGCGGCAGGTGCCCGCCGCCCATGAGGGAACGACATCGTGCAGATCGCCAACCAACGTCAGCTACAAGAGTTCGACTGGGCCAAATCCGCCTTCGGGGACCGCAGCACCTGGCCCCTGGAAATGACCGCGGCGCTCAGCCTCATGATGACGTCGGAATTTCCGATGTGCACCGTCTGGGGCGATCAGCACATCCAGATCTACAACGACGCCTACAACCAGATCTACGGGGCCAAGCATCCGGCCTCCTTTGGCGCGCCAGCCCGCGAAAGCTGGTCCGAGGTGTGGGGGTTCCTGGGGCCCGCGATGGATAAGGTGATGGCAACCGGCGAAACGCTCTGGCTCGGCGAGGCCCTTTTGCCCCTGGCAAGGTCCTCTCTCCCCGAGGAATGCTACTTCGACTTTTCCTACAGTCCGATCCGCGGCCCGAACGACACCATCATCGGCATCCTGTCCGTCGTCGCCGAACGCACTTCCGAGGTCATTTTGCGCCGACGCCAGAAATTGTCCAGCATCGACGCCGTAACGGACGCCGATGTTCCGTTCGACAGCCTGATGCGAACCCTGCTGGATGTGGTGGCCACCAACGAAATGGACTGTGCAACGGCGGTCCTCTACTCGGTGGCCTCGGAAACCGGGGCGCCGGATGGCGAGATCTGGTCCGTGCGGGCAAGTCAGGAGTTCGTTCGCTCCATGCGCCCCCTCGCGGCGCGTGCCCTGCGCCGCGGGTCTGTCGGTGTCGAGGCGACCCTGTCCGACACCGAACCGGTCCTTTGCATCCCCTTTTTCAACCTTGACGGCGAGCCTTGCAGTGCGCTGGTCATTGCGCCCAGCGTTCTTGTTCCTCTGCACTCCAGCGCGCTGCCCTTTGCCGAAGCCATCTTTTCCCGCGTTCATGCCGCATTGCACGCCGCACAACGGCGCCGGCGCGAAATTGGCCAGATGCGCGAACAGATCGCCGAGCAGGAGTTGCTCTACCGGTTCCTGTTCAACAACATCCAGGATGGGGTGGCCTATTGCGCAACAGGCGGCTCCCCTGCGGATGATGAGGTCATCATCGCCGTCAACCCCCAGATCTGCGACCTTCTGGGCTACTCCGCCGACGAGTTGATCGGGATGAGCCGCGACGCCGTTTTCCTCGCGCAAGAAGGCGCCATGGCGGCTGCTTTGGAGACACGCGGCCGAGAGCAAAAGGTGACAGAACAGCTTGTCCTGCGTGGCAAGGACGGGATCAACATCCCCGTGGAACTCAGTTCAAAACTTCTCGAATTTCACAAAGGTCAGACCCGATGTCTGACCATCATCCGCGACATCTCTCATCGTCAGGAAACCGAACGGCAACAAACCGAACAGGTTCGGCTTGAGACTGTCGCGAACCTTGCCGGATCGCTGGCGCATGACACCAACAACCTGATGACCATCGTGATCGGCAGCACCGAATTTCTGGCCGACGCCCTGCCACCGGGCAGCAAGGAACGCCAGTTGGCCCTGAATGCCATGGTCGCGGCCGAACGCGCCAGCGGGCTGACCAATCAACTGCTGACCTACGCCCGCCAACAGCCGCTGGCCGCCCGACCAGTGGACCTGAACGACTTTCTGGACGAAATCCGACCGCTGATCGCCTCGGCCCTGGGGGAAATCAACCAGCTGACCATCACCTGCGAAACCGGGCTGCCGTCCTGCATGGCCGATCCGGCGCAACTGACCACGGCCATCCTGAACCTTGTGACCAATGCGCGCCAGGCGATGCCGGACGGCGGGACCTTCGCCCTGGAAACGTTCCTGCCGGACCCAGCCAAGGCCCGCAACGCCCCGCGGGTCGTCGGACTGCGTGTCAGCGACAACGGAACCGGAATACCGCTCGAAATACAGGACAAGGTCTTTGAACCCTTCTTTACCACCAAAGAGGTGGGCACAGGGTCCGGCCTTGGGCTGTCCATCGTGCGGCGCTTGATGGATGACCTGGGCGGAACGCTGGGGCTGGTGTCGTCTGCGGGGCACGGCGCGGTGTTCGAACTCTGCTTTCAACAAACCGACCCTGCCGCGTCCGACGGGGACCGGCCACAGACCGAAGGCCGCGCCAACGGCGAAACCGTGCTTTACGTCGAAGACAACGAAACCGTCCGGCAACAAACCAAAAGGATACTCCGTCTGATCGGATGCAATCCGGTGGCGTTCAGAACGGCCAACACCGCGCTGGAGTGGCTCAAGAAAGGCGGTCACGCCGACATCTTGCTGACAGATCTTGTCCTTCCCGGTGGCATGTCCGGACTGGAGCTTGCCACGGCCGTGCGACGACGCTCGCCCAGCCTCCCGGTCATCATCACCACAGGCTACGACCCAAGCGCCGTCCTGACCGAGGAGCGGAACCGGCACTTCCCGGTCCTGCGCAAACCCTATACCCGCCGAACTCTGGCGGCGGTGGTGCTGCAAGAATTACGCAAACTCTGACCTGGCCCGCCGCCCACTCTGCCGCCAAAGAAAGGGCGCGTCACAGCATCCGCCCGTCCTCGGCCACCACCCGGCCTGCCCGGACCACCCGGCGCTGGGCGGGGCGGCGGCACAGGGCATCGCCGGGGGTTTCGGCATCGACCATCAGAAAATCCGCCCGCGCACCAACGTGCAACCCATAGTCGGCCAAACCAATCGCCCTGGCCGCCTGTCCCGTGGCGCAGTCCAACGCCAGTGCGAATTCGGCCTCCCGACACCAGTCGTATTTATAGGCGGTCAAGTAGGCCCGTTCCAGCATGTCGCCATTGCCCACCGGCGACCACGCATCGCGGATGCCATCCGACCCGCAGCACACAGTCACACCCATCTTGGTCAGCGCCTCGACCGGCGGGATCGGGGTTTCCGCTGGCGCAGAGGTCATCAGGGAAATCCCCAGATCGGCCAGCCTGCGCCCGATCCCGGCCAAACGGGCCTGCGACACCATCCCCAGGCAATAGGCGTGACTGATCATCACCCGACCCCCCAACCCGGCACCCTGGGTATAGTCGGCGATCCGCTCGACCTGACAGGCCCCCAACTCGCCCTTGTCGTGCAGATGAATGTCCAGCCCTGCGCCAAACTCCTCGGCCAGCGCAAAGATAAAGCGCAACTGCCCGTCCGGATCGCCGTCTATGCCCGCCGGGTCCAGCCCGCCGACGGTTTCCACGCCCATCCGCATGGCCTCGCGCATTAGGTCCGTCGTGCCGGGGCGGCACAGCAGGCCGGTCTGCGGAAAGGCCACGAACTGCATGTCAATTAAATCGCGCCAGGTCTCGCGCAGCGCCAGCAGCGCCTCGACATGGGCCAGCCCTATATCCGGCGCCACGTCGACATGCGACCGGATCGCGGTGGTGCCATAACACAGCAGACGTTCCACCAAACGCCCCGCGCGCACGGCTATGGGGGTGGTCTGCGCCGCCAGAACGCGGCGTTCGTTGTCGATGTAATCACGAAGCGTCGGTCCCGCCGTGCAGGCCCGCCACGGCTCGCCATACAGCGTCTTGTCCAGATGGACATGCGGCTCGACAAAGGCCGGCATCAGCAGACGCCCCCCACCATCCTGGACCTGCCCCCCCAACCCCTGGCCGCTCAGATCGCCGATGTCGGCAATCCTGCCCTCTTCACAGCGGACGGCCACCGTGGCCCCCGCCGCATCGCGCAAATTCGTGTACAGCATCTTCCCCCCAGAATGGTGCAGCCCCGCACAGGACGGCACGGCGTTCAGCCTTTCAACTTGGTCCAGATATTGTCACGCAATTCCTGCACCGCCGGGTCACAAACGGCAATCGGCACTGATCGCGTCCAAGGCTGCCATTCCTGGTCACGGGCATGGCCCTAGCCAATCTGCGCCACCATGACAAAGCACCGCGCTGTCGTTTCGGCGGTCCTGCACGGCTGCGGCCCCGCAAACCGGCCCGGTTCCGGCTCACTTCGGCAACCCCGCCAGAAAATCGGCTTCAACCTTGGCCAGTTCATCGGATTTCTTCAGCACGAACTGCCGGTCCGAGGTGATGTAACTGTCGGCATGCAATCGCGCGATCGGCTGATAGACCTCGGGCCGGACATAGCGCCCGGCGTCGTCCAGACAGTCATCGCGCACATGCATCTGGACGACCCGCCCCAGCACAATGGCGCAGCCGGGATAGTCGATGATCTGCTCCACCCGGCATTCCATCGCGCAGGGGCTCACTGCGACCCGAACGGCGTCCACCTGAACCGACGGCACCGCCGTCAATCCCGCCAGCTGCACTTCATCGACCTCGGGCCCCACGCCCGTGCCGCAAACGATCATCCGCTCGACAATGGCCATGTCCACCATGTTGACCACGAACGCCCCGGTCCGGCGCAAATTGGCCGTGGTGTCTTTTTCCAGCCCACCCGCCCGGCCCTGAATTCCCAGAATCAGAATCGGCGGCTCTTGGGCAAAGACGTTGAAAAAGCTCATGGCGCGGCGTTGCTGTGCCCCAGGATGGCCCGCGTGGTGACAAGCGCAATGGGCCGGGGCGCCACAAAACCGGTCAGCAGCCGATATCGGTCATTTGCGGGCAGGGTTGTGAAATCAAACTCCATCCGGGCCGGTCCTTGCAAGGCTAACCGCATTCAATCATGCGTTGCATTTGCATACAATACCGCCGCCAAGATCACCCCTCATCGCCCCGACCACGCCGGTTGGTCCGCCTGCAACGGGCGACCTTGGCTTTTGCAGCCGGCTCACCGGGGGGGGGCGCCGTCCCGGTGCGACGACCAGGCGGAACCCAGTCAACCCGTCCGCCCTACAGCAAGAAGTCACTGGCCTGCATCGCATAGTTCGACACGACCAGGATCCGGAAATCGCTGAAACCGTCGCCGTTCACATCACCTTCAACCACGCTCCCCAGGATGTTGGTCAAGATGTTCAGATCGCCCGCCGAGGCAAAG
Organism: Pseudorhodobacter antarcticus; assembly: GCA_945871285.1. Lineage (GTDB taxonomy): Bacteria > Pseudomonadota > Alphaproteobacteria > Rhodobacterales > Rhodobacteraceae > Stagnihabitans. The sequence continues at coordinate 7,265 of CAMBWO010000137.1, forward strand.
AACGGCCGTGTGGCGTTCAGGTGAAACGCTTGGTTGCCGGCCAGCGTGCTGTCGGCATCCAGGACCGACAGGTCGATCTTGTCGGCGCCCTTGACGAAATCCATCACCCGGTCCAGACCCGACATCGGCGCATCGGCCAGCGCGGTAAAGATGAACCGGTCAGCCCCGTCGCCGCCATACAGCAGGTCGATCCCGGCATCGCCACGCAACTGGTCATTGCCTGCCCCGCCATAGACCTTGTCATTGCCCTCACCGCCCCAGACCCGGTCGTTTTCGCCGTCACCCGACAGCATGTCATGCCCCGCCTCGCTATAGATGAAATCATCCCCGGTGCGGCCCATGATGCTGTCGTTGCCCGCCACGCCATAGGTGAAATCGACGCCGATCCCCGCATCTATGATGTCGTCGCCGTCACCACCATAAGACCAGTCGTCACCGGCCCCCGCCAGCAGGTTGTCACGGCCCGTGCCGCCATACAGCCGGTCGGCGTCGTTGCCACCGTCCAGCGTGTCGTTGTCGATCCCGCCCTCCAGCCAGTCGATGCCGCCCCCGGTGCGGATCTCGTCGGCCCCAACGCCCCCGGTGACAGTGTCATTGGCGACATTGGTCAAGATCACATTGGACAGGCCGTTGCCGGTGACAGTGCGGGCCGCACCCGTGCTGTCGGCCGACAGGGTCAGGTTCTCGATCGCGTACAGGTTCGACCGGGTCATGTCGACATTGCTATAGCGCAGGTCCAGCGTGTCGGTGCCCGAGTTCGAGTATTCCACGACGGAATTGGCCGCATCCGTCGTCCACGAACGCAGGACATAGGTGTCGTCCCCGGTCCCGCCATACATCTTGGCCGCGCGGGCAAAGTTCAGGATCAAGGTGTCACCCCCCTCGCCCCCATACAGCGCATCGCCTTCGCCGTAATAGGCGTCCAGCGTGTCGTTGTCCGCCATCCCCCGCAACACATCGCGGACAATCGACCCCAGCATGGCGTTGTGTGCGGCATTCCCCGTCACCTCAACGCCCAGAACCGTGTCGTCGATCTTGTTGTCCCAGGTGATGCGGTCATTTGCGGCGTTGGTGTTGTTGGCGATCAGGTTCTCGACATTGGCTGCCATGACAAATCCCGACCAACCGGTCGAAAGCTCGATCGTGTCGATGCCCCCCGCCGCGCCGGCATCCTCATAGATGATGGCATCCGCCGTGCCCATGGTGATGGCGCGGACGTCGTTATGGCGCACCAGGACATAGGTGTCGTCGCCGGTCCCGCCGTAAATATCGGTTTCGCTTCTGCCGCGAAGCACGACCTCGTCGTTGCCCGCGCCAAGATAGATCCGCTGATCCGCATAGATGGCCCCGCCATCGTCAACGATATAGTCATCGCCAGACCCGCCAAAGACCAGCGTGTTGCCCGCGCCAGACAACAGGGTGTCGTTCCAGTCGCCCAGATGGAAAAAGCTGACCCCCCCGGTCGAGACGACCTTGTCATTGCCGCCCTTGGTATAGATCGAGTCATTGCCATCGCCGACCCAGACATAGTCCGCTTCGGTTTCATGGCCAAAGTAGGTGTCGTCACCATCGGTTCCGGTATAGGCAGGCATGTCGCGTCTCCCCTCTCTGCGGCAGGCACCCAAGGTGCCGCTCATGAGGGGAAATTGCCCGACGGTTGTTTCACGCATATTTCAGACCGGCGAAATCAAGTTTCATTTGTTTCAACGCGCCGCGCCTGTCCGCCGCACCCGGATCACGGCTGATGCTGCGGCTTGGCTGCAACGTGCGGCTTGAAACCTTGGCATCGTCAAGCGGCCTGCTAGTCCCGCTCCGCCCGCCACAGCAGCACCATCGCCACGATCAGCAACACGCATCCGGACATCATCGCCCCAGACAGGTGCTCCCCCAGCAGGAACCCTGCGAACAGCGCGGCCAGCAGCGGTTCGATCATCGAGGCGACCAGCCCCACAGCGGGCGCCCGGCACCGCGCCAAACCCGTGCAATAACACAGATAGGCCAGGGCCGTCGGCAACAGTCCCAGGTAAAGGACCAACAGCACCGGCCCCATTCCCAGGTTCCCCGGCATCGCATCAACGGCTCCGACCTGCCCAGCGCCAACGGCCAGACCGCCAAGGATCAAAGCCGACAGCGTCAACCCTGCCCCGGTGAACAGGATCGGTCGCGAGGTGCTGGCCAATGTCGCGGCGGCAAACGACATGGCGACGAAGGCGACCGAGGCGATCACCCCGTTGACCAAACCCTGCACGGCCTCCGGCGCCGCGCCGTCACGACCACCCAGCGTCACCAGCACCATTCCCCCAAGCGCAAGCACCAAGGCCGCGGCAGATTGGCCGGACAGGCCCGCCACCCCGCGCAAAACCGACCAGACGCAGGCCAGAACGGGGGGCAGACAAACGGTCAGGAACACCGCAGCCGTCACGCCAAGCTGCGCAAAACACCGAAAAAGACAAATCTGAAAGATGGCCGACGCCAAGGCAAACACCGCCAACGGCCCCGGCGCCAACCGGCGCAGGGTCGCCATCCTTCCACCGCCCACCCCCAACGCCCAGACCGCCAGCAACATGGGACCGGCAATGCCCGTCCGTGCGGTGGCCAGCAGAACCTCGGGGATACGGCCCCCGTCCGGGGTGATCTGCACAGCGACGCCGACAGTGGCCCATAACGCTGCGGCAACCATCACCAATCCGATCCCCGTGACGGCGCTTGGCAGGGTGGTCCTGGAACGGCTGATCATTCGAGGCTTCCTTCAATGCTGCGTCAACCAGGGTTGGCGGGACGGCAGGGCGACTGACCGCAGCCTGCGGGTTTTCCAACCCAGACGCTGTTCCGCCGGAAACAACCGGGCACGCACCGCTCCGCGGCCTTGCGCATTCCCCTGTTTCCTCTGGAACAGCGCCCCCCGGTGCCACGGCCTAGCCTGACCGCGCCAATGCCAATTCCGGCAGAACCGCAGGAGGTTTCCCCATGGTCACGCTGACCGAACTCGGCCCGATGATGCGATCCCGCCACGAACGGGTCGTCCGGGTAACGGATGCCGCGACACAGCTTGACGCCATCATCGCGATCCACAGCACGGCGCGCGGACCCGCCTTTGGCGGCTGCCGGATGCGCGCCTATCCGTCGAAATACGCCGCCCTGCGCGACGCGTTGCGCCTGTCTCAGGCGATGTCGCGCAAGGCGGCTTTGGCCGACCTGCCGTTTGGTGGCGGCAAATGCGTGGTCATGGCCGACCCGGCCACCAAGACCGACGCGATGATGCTCGCCTTGGGCGAGGGCATCCACCGGCTGGGCGGCAGCTATCTGACCGCCGACGATTCCGGCACCACTGTCCTTGACATGGAGGTGATCCGCGGTGTGACGCCCTATGCCCGTGGCCTGCCGCTGCCCTCGGGCGAGGCTTGCCCGGCGGCGGCCTACGGGACCTTTCTGGCGATCGAGGCGGCAGTGGCCCACCGCTGGGGCCGCCCCAACCTGGGCGGGGTGCGGGTTGCCGTGCAGGGCCTGGGCAGCCTGGGGATGCAGCTGTGCGCCTATCTGGCCGAGGCAGGGGCGCTGCTCATCGTGGCCGACCTGCGCGCCGATCTGACCGCACAAGCCGCCCGCAATTTTGGCGCGACCGTGGTTCCGCCCGACCAAATTCTGTCGGTTGATGCGGATGTCCTGTCACCCAACGCGTTTGGCGATGTGCTGTGCGATGCGGTCCTGCCCCATCTGCGCGCCCCGGTCATTGTGGGCGGGGCCAACAACCAGCTGCGCGCCCGCCGGCACGGGCTGGCCCTGCACAACCGCCGGATCCTTTATGTTCCCGACTACATTGCCAATGCCGGGGGTCTGATCGACGTGGCGATGGAAGGGCCGGGTTACGCGCCGTCGCGCGTGCTGCAACAGTGCCAGTCGATCAAGACGACCACCGCCCGGCTCTTGGCCGATGCCGAGGTTCTGGGCTTGCCGCC
>CAMBWO010000138.1 GCA_945871285.1 Pseudorhodobacter antarcticus
CAATCGCGACGGACCCGCGTCGCAGTCGTGACATGACCTGTCGCAAAGACCTTGGGCCCGCAGACCGTTCTGCCCCTATCTTGCCGCACACCCTGCAATCAGGAATCATCATGCCCGAAGTCACCATCGTCTACTGGCGCGACATCCCCGCGCAAATCATCGTGGGCAAGGGGCGGACCGGCTCCAAGGTCAAGCTGACCGAACGCTTTGAACAGGCCATCGACCGCTGCGCCATGAAGATCGGCGCCAAGGATGCCGATGCCTACCTTGCAGAATGGCGCAAGGCACCGTCCTATACGGTCGAGGGCGAACCCGATGCCGTGGCTGCCGCCGAAGCCGCGAGGATCGAGGCCACCTATGACACCGAACGCCTGAAAACCCTGATCAACGCCGACGGCTGGGCAAAGCCCGAGTAAGGAACCCCCCATGGCCCTCTTCAATTTCCGCCGCGCCGCCCCGCAATCGTCCGAGGCCCCCGCCCTGAACGAGGCCTTCCTGCAAGGCTATTCAATCGAGGTGATGCCCCGCACCGCCGAAAAGGTCGAGGATTTCCGCGCCCTGCTGCCCCGCGGCACCCGCGTCTACATCGCCCATATCGAAGGCACCCCGATCGAGGATATGGTCGCCACTGCCCGCCGCATCGCCGGCGAGGGCTTTGACGTGATGCCCCACTTCCCCGCCCGCATCATCCATGACAAGGCCACCCTTGCCGACTGGATCGCCCGCTACAAGGGCGAGGCGGGCGTGAAGCAGGCCCTTCTGCTGGGTGGCGGCGTCAACACCCCGGCGGGCGATTTCGACAACTCGATGCAGCTTCTGGAAACCGGCCTGTTCGACGGCTTTGAACGCCTGCACGTCGCGGGCCACCCCGAGGGCAACAAGGACATCGACCGCGACGGCGGCGACCGCATCGTCCTGCAGGCGCTGAAATGGAAGAATGATTTCCAGTCGCGCACCGACGCCAAGATGGCCATCGCCACCCAGTTCTGCTTCGAGGCCGGCCCCGTCATCGCCTGGGCCGACCGTCTGGCCGCCGAGGGCATCACCCTGCCCATCCACATCGGTGTCGCCGGTCCCGCCAAACTGCAAACACTGATCAAATTCGCCATCTCCTGCGGCGTGGGCGCCTCCCTGCGCGTCCTGCAAAAACGGGCGATGGACGTCACCAAACTGCTCTTGCCCTATGAGCCCACCGAATTCGTCAGCGAACTGGCCGCGCATGCCGCCAAAAACCCGAATTTTGGCATCGAACAGGTGCATTTCTTCCCTCTGGGCGGTATCAAGACCAATGCCGCCTGGGTCACCGAAAACGGCGGCGCCGCGGGCGTTCCGGCCAATGCACAAGGATAAACCATGACCCGCACCGTCATCGAATCAAAGACCAAGACCGTCATCATCGGCTTTGACGAGCCGTTCTGCGTGATCGGCGAACGCATCAACCCAACCGGCCGCAAGAAACTGGCGGCCGAGTTGGAGATGGACAACTTCGACACCGTCATCCGCGACGCGCTGGAACAGGTCGCTTGTGGCGCGACCGTGCTGGACGTGAACTCGGGCGCCGTGTTCACCAACCGCATGGCCGCCGACCCGCGCTATGCCGACAACAATTTCACGGAACCACCGTTGATGAAGGCGCTGATCCAGATCATCCAGCAAACGGTTGACGTGCCCCTTTGCATTGACAGCTCCGTCCCCGGCGCGCTCGAGGCGGGTCTACTCGCCTGCGAGGGCCGCCCCCTGCTGAACTCGGTCACGGGTGAGGAGGAGCGTCTGGAACGCATCCTGCCGCTGGTCAAGAAATACAACGTCCCCGTCGTCGCCATCTCCAACGACGACACCGGCATTTCCCAAGACCCCGATGTGCGTTTTGCCGTGGCCAAGAAAATCGTCGAACGCGCCGACGATTTCGGCATCCCGGCGCATGACATCGTGGTCGATCCCTTGGTCATGCCGGTCGGCGCCCTTGGGTCAGCCGCCCGCCAAGTCTACACCCTCGTGCGGCGCTTGCGTGAGGAGTTGGGCGTCAACACCACTTGCGGTGCCTCCAACATCTCGTTCGGCTTGCCGCACCGCCACGGCATCAACGCGGCCTTCCTGCCCATGGCCATCGGCGCGGGCATGACATCGGCCATCATGAACCCGGTCCGCCAAGTGGAGATGGAGGCAATCCGCGCCGCCAACTTCCTGATGGATCATGATGCGAACGGCGGCGAATGGATCCGCTTTGCCAAGGTGATCGAGGCTGTCACGGCCGGGGCGACCTTTGCCGAAGCCTCTGCCGCTGCCTCGGCCGCCACATCGGGCCGCCGCGGCGGTCGCAAGGCGCGCGGGTAACACCGACCGGGCGGGGTCAAACCCCGCCCGTCATTCCTCGGCGTCCTGCCCCTTGACGGCCGGACCCAGCCGAACCTGTTCGGCAATCTGCTTCAGATAGGTCGGCCCGGCGGCAATCTGCGCGGCATGGCTCTCCAGCATCTGGCCGACCCGTTCGCGGTTGCTGGCGATCAGCCGCAGCCGCTGCGCCAGAACCCAATCCACCAGCGACTCCGCGCCCTCCTCGCGCTCCAGTGCGCGCAGCGCCGGGGCCTTGCCCTGACCATCCGCCGCCAGATACGCGACCAGCTTGGCCAACCCCTTGTGCTGATGCTCCGAAATCTGCGGCCCGCGTGTCGGTTCCGGCTCTGCGTCCACATCGGTGCGATAGCCAAAGGCCTCGAAATCCGCGCCAAAGACATCCAGCACCCGCTTGCGCGTGCCCGCATCCGACAACTGGCTGCGCCAGATCGCCCGCGCCCGCGTCGCGGTGTTGCGCTTGCGCTTCACCGCCGCCGGCATGGGCTGCCCCGGAAACAACCTTCCCAGAATTTCCGGCAGCAGGCTGTCCAGCGACTCCAGATCGGCAATCAAGTTGGGCTTCACAAAGGGATACAGCGTATTCAGATGCTGTGGCCGCCAATGCGGATCGTGCAATTCCGGCGGCACCGCCGCCAGGGCCTCGACAAAGCTGTCAAACGTCACCAATCCCGTGCCGTCGACGTCATGCCGCTGGGCAAAGGCCTTCCACGCCGGATTGCGCCGGGCGATCACCTTGTTCAGATAAGCCGACACCACCCGCTGATAGGGGTTGCGCACAAAGGTAAAGATATAGGCCCGCTCGGCAAATGCCGCATCCACCGGCTTGGCGTTGAAGGGGGATCCTGCCACCGCATGCACCCCCGCGCCACGGGCCGGTTTCTCGCCCGTGACCGCCTGCCACAAAGCCGATTTCACCGTCGAACAGCCCACCTTGGGGTTGTTCAGATAGATAAAGCCATGGTCGCGGTTTTCCCGAATGCAGTTGTGCAAAATTCGTGCGGTCGGCAGCGTCTGAACGCTGTTGGGGGTCGCGGTCGCCATCTCGTCTCCATCCGATGCGTCAGTTGCCTGCCGCCTTGGCCAAGGCAGGACGCAGGGTGTTTGCCAGCACATCTTCGGTGATGGGCCCGGCCCAACGCAACACCACCACGCCGCTTGCGTCAATGACATAGGTCTCGGGCACCCCGTAAACCCCCCAATCCAGCGCCATCCGCCCTGAATCTGCCCCCATCTTGGCAAAGGGATTGCCCATTTCGGTCAGGAACCCCATCGCATCGTCCGGCTTGTCCTTGTAATTGATGCCGTAAATCACGACACCTTCCGCCGCCAGCTTTTCCAGCATCGGATGCTCGACCCGGCAGGGCTGGCACCAACTGGCCCAAAAGTTCACCAGCTTGACCCCCGTCGCCATCAGATCGGCTTGCGTGACCACCTCGCCGCCGCCCAGTGGTGCGACCGTGACCACAGGCGCCTGCCGCCCCTCCATGGTCGAGGGCAGATTGGCCTCGCCGGTCTGCAGCTTGACCAGACTGGCCGCCAGCAACCCGCCCACCACGAACAAAGGGATCAGGAACAGCGGCTTAACCATCGGTTTTCGCCCTCGCCTCAACCTCTTCCAGCGCCCGCTTGACCCGCGCGCCCTGCCACAGCGTCAGCAAGACCAGCGCGATCAACAAGGCCAGTGCCGCACCATAAGCGCCCAGCACCGTGCCCGCATACTTCCCCAAGTCAGGCATCATGCCACCCGCTCCCGCGCCAACAGCGACTTCATCCGCCGCGCCCGAATTTCCGTCCGCGTCCGCAGCAACACCAACGTCACGAACAACAACACAAACCCCGCGATGCAGGTCCACAAGGGAAAGGCATAGACATTCGACACATGCTCTTCCTTGTCGATGCTCAGCGACGCGCCCTGATGCAGCCCCTGATTCCAGAACATCACCGCATAGCGCGACATGAAGGCAAAGACCGACCCCACGATGCACAGCACGCTCGTCAAATCCGCCGCCGTGTCCGGGTCCTCGATCGCCTCCCACAGGGCGATATACCCCAGATAGAACAGCCCCAAGATCAGGAACGACGTCAACCGCGGGTCCCAGGCCCACCACGTCCCCCACATCGGCTGCCCCCAGATCGCCCCCGTGACGAGGCCAATCAGCGTGAACGTCAACCCCACCGGCCCCGCCGCCTTGGCGGTCAGGGCGCTGACATGGTGCCGCCGGATCAACCAGATCAGCGACCCCGCCAGCATCATGAACCAGGCCGTCACCGCCATCATCGCACTTGGCACATGCAGATAGATGATCTTGACCGTCGATCCCTGCTTGAAATCATCAGGCGTCAGGAAAAACCCCCAGATCAGCCCCCCCGCCAACAGCACGACCGCCAACCCCGTCACCCAGGGCAAAGCCCAGGCCGAGGTCTGCATGAACTTTTTCGGATTGGCATATTCCCAGATCGACATCGCGCTTGGCTATCCCTTTGGCCCAGTCAATTTCAAGTCACACTAACGTCAGATCGTCACTTCAAGTTGGCGCGAATTGCCGCAGCCGCGGCAAAGGGTAACAGCGCCACCGCCCCCAGCGTGATGCCCGCCAGAAACAGCAACGGCGTGCCGGGGTCCAGCCCCCTCGCCCCCCGCGTCACGACATCGGTGCCAAAAATCAACGTCGGCACATACATCGGCAGCACCAGCAGGCTGAGCAAGAGGCCCCCCCGCTTCAATCCCACCGTCAACGCCGCGCCAAACGCCCCAATCACCGACAGCGCCGGTGTCCCCACCGCCAAAGCCACCACCAGCCACAGGTATCCCTCCGGCGCCAGGCTCATCAGCACCCCCAACCCCGGCGCGATCAGCGTCAACGGCAACCCCGTCACCACCCAATGCGCCAGCGACTTGACCGCCACCACCCCCTCCATCGGGATCGGCGCGGTCGCCAGAACTTCCAGCGAGCCATCTTCGAAATCCAGCGCAAACAGCCTGTCCAGCGTCAACAGGCAGGCCAGCAGCGCGCCCACCCACAAAATCCCCGGCGCAATCCGCCGCAACACCTCAAACTCCGGCCCCACGCCCAAAGGCACCAACACCGTCACCATCAAGAAAAACGCCAGCCCCAGGCCAAACCCGCCCCCAGCCCGCATCGCCAACCGCAAATCCCGCAGCAAAAGGGCAATCACCCGAACACCTCATCCAGCGCGGGCTGCACCGCCTTATAGGGCGTCAGGTCCAGATCCCGCGCCTCGGGCAGTCCCAGGTCGATATGCGTCGCAATCAACGCCGCCCCGCCCTGCCCCAGATGCCCCCGCAACACCGCCCCGAACAGCGCCACGGACGCCACGTCCAGCGACACCGTCGGCTCGTCCAGCAACCAAACCTTCCGCCCCGTCACCAGCAACCGCGCCAGCCCCAACCGCCGCCGCTGCCCTGCCGACCCATCAGCCCCACGCCGGTGCCGCAACGCCCCCAGGTTCATCGCCTCTAACGCCGCCTCAACCCCGCCCACCCCATTCACCGCCGCCCAAAACCCCAGATTCTCGGCCACCGTCAGCATCGCCTTCACGCCATCCGCATGGCCCGCATAGGCCACCTCGCCCGCCACCACCCGGCCCGCCACCGCAGGTTGCAACCCCGCCAGCGTCCGCAACAGCGTCGTCTTGCCAATCCCGTTCGGCCCCCGCAGCACCAGAACCTGACCGCCCGACAGCGTGAACGCCACGCCCTCCAGCACCGTCACCCCGCCCCGCGCCACCGCCAGATCTGTCACCTGCATATCCATCCCGACAGCCCTAACGGATCAATCCGCCCCCGTAAATCCACCGCCCTGCCGCAGGCGCACAAGAACCCGCCGCATTCCGCCCTTGCAACACCCCCTTTCCCCCCTAGAAAGACATCAAAAGCAGGAGCCTCCCCATGCCCAACGACATGACCCCAGACGCCCTCGTCATCTTCACCCCCTCCGGCAAGCGCGGCCGCTTCGCCCTTGGCACCCCGGTGCTGACCGCCGCCCGCCAATTGGGCGTTGATCTTGACAGCGTTTGCGGCGGTCGCGGCATCTGCTCCAAATGCCAGATCACCCCCGGCTACGGCGAATTCGCCAAGCACGGCCTGACCGTCGAAGACGGCGCCCTGTCCGAATGGAACGAGGTCGAGGCCCGCTACAAACGCATCCGCGGCCTCGTCGATGGCCGCCGCCTCGGCTGCCAAGCCAAGGTTCAGGGCGATGTCGTCATCGACGTGCCCCCCGAATCCCAGGTCCACAAACAGGTCATCCGCAAATCCGCCACCATGCGCGACATCGTCATGGACCCCGCCACCCGCCTGCTTTACGTCGAGGTGTCTGAGCCCGACATGCACGAACCCACCGGCGATTTCGAACGCCTCGGGCAGGCCCTCAAGGATCAATGGCAGGTCGAGGGCGTCGCCGCCGAACTCTCCCTGATGCGCCGCCTGCAACCCGCGCTCCGCAAAGGCGACTGGAAAGTCACCGTCGCCCTGCACAAGGGCAACCACGACGCCCGCTACCGCATCCTCGACATCTGGCCCGGCTATCACGAGGGCCGCCTCCTCGGCCTCGCCATCGACCTCGGCTCCACCACCATCGCCGCCCACCTTTGCGACCTCGCCGATGGCGCGGTCCTCGCCTCGGCAGGCGTGATGAACCCCCAGATCCGCTTTGGCGAGGATCTGATGTCCCGCGTCTCCTATGCCATGATGAACCCCGGCGGCGATGTCGAAATGACCTCCGCCGTCCGCACCGCAATCAACGGGTTGATCCAAAGCATCTGCACCGAAGCCAAGGTTGACCCCAAGTCGATCTATGAACTCGTCTTCGTCTGCAACCCGGTCATGCACCACCTCCTCCTCGGCATCGACCCCGTCGAACTCGGCCAGGCCCCCTTTGCGCTTGCCACCTCCTCCAGCCTCAGCCTTGACGCCCGCGACCTGAACCTCGCCGCCGTCAACCACGCCGCCCGCGTCTATATCCTGCCCTGCATCGCAGGCCATGTCGGGGCCGACTGCGCCGCCGTCGCCCTGTCCGAAGAACCCAACAAATCCAAGGACATGGTCCTGATCGTCGATGTCGGCACCAATGCCGAACTGCTGCTCGGCAACGAAACCCGCGTCCTCGCCTGCTCCTCCCCCACCGGCCCCGCCTTCGAGGGCGCTCAAATCTCCTCCGGCCAACGCGCCGCCCCCGGTGCCATCGAACGCGTCGAAATCGACCCCACCACCAAGGAACCCCGCTTCAAGGTCATCGGCTCTGACCTGTGGTCAACCGACCCAGGCTTCGCCGCCGCCACCGCCTCCTCCGGCATTACCGGCATCTGCGGCTCGGGCATCATCGAGGCCGTCGCCGAAATGCGCATGGCGGGCCTTGTCGACCAACAGGGTCTGATCGGCTCACCCGACCAGACCGGCACCCTGCGCGCCATCCCCGAAGGCCGCACGCACTCTTACCTGCTGCACGACGCCACCGACCAAGGCGGCCCTCGCATATTGGTCACCCAAGGCGACATCCGCGCTATCCAACTGGCCAAGGCCGCCCTCTATGCCGGCGCCCGCCTGTTGATGGACGAAATGGGCATCGACACGGTCGACCGTATTACCCTAGCCGGGGCCTTTGGCGCGCATATCTCGCCCAAACACGCCATGGTCCTCGGCATGATCCCCGACGCCCCCCTGACCCATGTCACCTCCGCCGGCAACGCCGCCGGCACCGGCGCCCGCATCGCGCTGTGCAACGTCGCCGCCCGCAACCAGATCGAGGAAACCGTCCACCACATCCACAAGGTCGAAACCGCGATCGAGCCGCGCTTTCAGGAACACTTCGTCAACGCCACCGCCATCCCCCACGCCACCGACCTCTTTCCCCATCTGATCGGCGTGGCCACCCTGCCCGAAAACAACTTCAACGCCAACTCCGGCCCCGACGGCACCCGCCGCCGCCGCCGCTGATCGCCCGTCCTTTCATATTGGCTCAAATATCCCACGGGGGCAGCAGCTTTGCCGCAGGGCAAAGCTGCGCGGGGGTGTGAAACCCCCGCTCCACCGCCTGCCAAACCCCTTGACCCCCACCGCCCACGCTCTACCCTCCCCCCATGGATGACCCCATCGCCGCCCTGCTGATCCGCATCGCCGCGCAAGACCGCGCCGCCTTCCGCGAGCTTTACGCGCTCAGCTCTGGGAAACTTATGGGCGTGCTGCTGCGTATCCTCACCAACCGCTCGGAATCAGAGGATGCGTTGCAAGAAGTTTATACCCGGGTCTGGCTCAAGGCAGGCCGCTTTGACGCGACCAAGGGCCGGGGCATGACCTGGCTCATCGCCTTGTCGCGCAACCTCGCCATCGACCGCCTGCGCCAACGCTCGACCGATGTGAACGACGATGATGCCATGGCCGCCGTTCCCGACCCCGCCGCCCGTGCCGAAACCCGCCTCATCGCCACGGGCGAGGCGCGGCGGATCAACGATTGCTTTGACACCCTCGAACCCGACCGCGCCCAGGCCCTGCGTGGGGCCTATCTTGCCGGCCTCTCCTACACTGACCTCGCCCTGCGCCACGGTGTCAACCTCAACACGATGCGCACCTGGCTCCGGCGCGGCCTCCTCAGCCTCAAGGAGTGCATGGGATCATGACCGACCCTATGATCCCGCCCCGCGACCAAGACGACCTTCTGGCCGCCGAATATGTTCTGGGCGTGCTCGCCCTGCCCGAACGCCTCGCCACCCAGACCCGCCTGCGCAACGATGCAGTCTTTGCCGCCCGCGTGACCGCTTGGGAACAACGCCTGTCCGGCCTCAATGACGACTGCGCCGAAGCCCCCGCCCCCAACCTGCTCCCGCAGATCGAGGCCCGCCTTTTCCCCACCCCCGTCCGGCGCAGCCGCCTGGGGTCGCTTTGGGCCTGGGGCACCTCGGCCGCCGCCGCCGTGGCGGTGGTCGCCTATCTTGCCCTGACCCCCGCCACCCCCAGCCTGATCGCGACCCTGGCCGCCGACACCGCCCCCCTGCGGTTCGAAGCCGTCCTGACCAACGGCCGCCTGATCCTGACCCGCACCGCCGGCGCGCCTGCCGACGCCACCTTTGCGCATGAATTGTGGCTGATCGTCGGCGATACCCCCCCCATCTCGCTCGGCCTGATCGACGAGGTGCGCGAAACCATATCCCTGCCCGGCGTCGCCCCCGGCGCCGTGCTGGCCGTGTCCCAGGAACAACCCGGCGGCTCGCCCGATGGCAGGCCCAACGGCCCGATCCTCGTGACCGGCGTGCTGAACGCGGCCTGACATAACGTCTGCGTGATCGCCGAAACTTCGCCCGCCGACCTTCCGTAGCTTCTGGTGTGAGGCGGGATTGGCCCGCTCCGATTGCCTCTGGGAGCTTACCATGAAGTCACTCTTCCTCTCCGCCGCCGCCCTTGCCCTGTCGGCGGGCTTCGCCTTTGCCGAAAACCCGATGGTCGGCGGCGCCGCGATGTTTGAGACCAAGAACATCGTCGAAAACGCCGTGAACTCGGCCGATCACACCACGCTTGTCGCTGCCGTCCAGGCCGCCGGTCTGGCGGAAACCCTGTCGGGTGCCGGTCCCTTCACCGTGTTCGCCCCCACCAACGACGCCTTTGCCAAACTGCCTGCCGGCACCGTGGAAACCCTGCTGAAGCCGGAAAACAAGGACACCCTGGTCAAGATCCTGACCTGCCACGTCATCGCCGCCAATGCGATGTCGGGCGACATCATGGGCATGATTGACGCCGACGGCGGCAAACATGTCGTCGAAACGGTCGGCGGCTGCAAGGTCACCCTGTCCTCCAAGGACGGCATGGTGATGATCGAGGACGAGATGGGCAACATGGCGACCGTCACCATCGCCGATGTCAAACAGTCCAATGGCGTGATCCATGTGATCGACACAGTCCTGCTGCCCAAGATGTGATCCTGCCTGACGGCAGGCCACTTCCCTGGGTCAGGGGCTCCCGAACGTCCCCGCGCGATTGCCCTGATCTGGGGCAGTGGACCCCCGGCACCATGCCGGGGGTCCTTTGCATGGGTTGACGCCCCGGATGCCCCGGTCCACCCTGCCCCAGGAAAACCCGAGGGTGCCCATGCCAAACCGCCGCTTTCTGTTCCTCACCGCCTCGGCCCGCCCGAATGGCAATTCCGTCACCCTGGCCCGCGCCGCCGCAGCACCCCTGCCTGCCGCGTCCCAGGTCTGGCTCGACCTTTCGACCGCCAACCTGCCGCCGTTTCAGGACCTGCGCCACGACACCGACTATGGCGCCCCGACCGGCACCGCCGCCACCCTGGCCACCGCGACCATGGCGGCCAGCGACATCGTGATCGTCGCCCCCCTGTACTGGTACAGCCTGCCCGCGCCCGCCAAACTCTACCTCGACCACTGGTCGCACTGGATGCGCTATGTGCCCCTGGGCTTCAAACCCGCCATGCAGGGCAAACGGCTCTGGCTTGTCATGGCCCACGCCTCCTCCTCGCCCGAAGAGATTGCCCCCGCCATCACCCCCCTGCGCCTGTCCGCGCAATACCTGGACATGACCTGGGCCGGGGCGCTGCTGGGCGACGCCAACCGCCCGGGCGAGGTGACCGCCGATACCACCGCCATGGCCCGCGCCAAAACTTTCTTTCAGCCTTGACGGGGCGGGCCGCCGCGATTACCTGTCTCTGCGTCGCGGGTGTATCTCAATGGTAGAGAAGCAGCTTCCCAAGCTGATGACGAGGGTTCGATTCCCTTCACCCGCTCCATCTT
>CAMBWO010000139.1 GCA_945871285.1 Pseudorhodobacter antarcticus
CCTCCGAGGCTGACCGCGCCGCCGCCCATGCCCTGTTGTCGGGTCAGCGCCCGCGCCGTCTTGCCGGGTTGGACACGCTGCTCACTTGGGCGGCCGAGGTGGCGGGGGTGCCGGACTGGTTGGCGGCGGCGTCCCTGGCGGCCAGTGGCGACCGCGCCGAAACCGCCGCCTTGTTGATGCCGCCACCGAGCGGCCCCTTGCCGGGTTTGGCCGAAGTGGTGGCGGCGCTATCCCGCGCCACGCCGATCACCGCCCATGCCACCCTTTTGTCGCTGTGGTCGCGCTTGCCGCCGCTGGCGAACCACACGGTCAACCGGCTGGCCAGCGGCACCTTTCGCATCACCTTTCCCAGCGCCCCCCCTCCCCCTTCGGGCCCCAGTGGGTCGGTGCTGGCGGTGATGATTCTGGCGCAGGCGGGCAGCCCCGAGATCACCCTCGCGCTGTGGCAGGGCACCACGCCCATCCCCATCGCCCGCCTGCCCCTGACCTTGGCGCATACGCCGCAGATGCTGGCCTGGATCCGCGCCAATGTCACCGGGCGCTTTGGCCCAGTGCGGCAGGTGCCCCCGGTTCAGGTGTTTCGCGTCGCGTTCGAGGGGCTGAGCCGCAACGCCAGGCGCAAGAGCGGGTATAAGCTGCAAGGGGCGCAAATCGTGGAGTGGCTGCCCGACGCGCAGGCCGATGCGCTGACGGTTCTGGACGCCCTTGCCGCGCAAAATGGGCTTTAGCGGCGGGCCGCGCCGTGCCACATTGAGCCGATGCTGCGAGTCCTGACCCTGCTGTTTGCGCTGACCTTTGCCGCCCCCGCCCTGGCCGGGCGGGTTGCGCTGGTGATTGGCAATGGCGATTATGCCAGTGCAGGGCGGCTGGCGAATGCGGGCAACGATGCCGCCGACATGGCGGATCGGCTGACGGGCCTGGGGTTTGAGGTCTTTGCCGGGCAGAACCTGACGCGGGCGCAGATGCTGGCGCTGCTGGACCAGTTTTCGGATGCGCTGAGCCCCGATGATCTGGCGTTGTTCTTTTATGCCGGGCATGGGGTGCAGATTGGGGCCGAGAATTACATCATCCCCGTCGATGCCGTGGCGACGGATGAGCTCACGCTGACCGCCGCCTCGGTCAAGCTGCAAACCATCCTGCGCACGATGGAGTTGCGCGCCGACCGCCGGATCGTGATTCTGGACGCCTGCCGCAACAACCCCTTTGTCGAAAAGCTGGCCTCACGCGGGGTGGGCGAGGTGCCCAAAGGGCTGGCACGGGTCGAGGCGGGGGTAGGCAGCTATATCGCCTTTTCCACCCAGCCTGAAAACGTGGCGCTGGACGGTACGGGCCGCAACAGCCCGTTCACCGCCGCACTGCTGGCCCATATAGGCGACCCCGAGAGTGACATCCATGCCATGATGCGCCGGGTGCGCGCCGATGTGGTGGCGACCACGGGATCGGTGCAGGTGCCGTGGGAAAACTCCTCGCTGGTCGAGGAGGTGTTTCTGGCTGCCGGTGGCCAAGCCCCGCCCGACACCCTGACCAAACTGGCCGAGACTCTGCCCGAGCAAAGCCAATCCCGCCTGATCGACCCAGGCGGTGTCTGCTATCTGCGCCGCTATACCGCCGACCATCTGCAAAGCCACCCGCAGCAAAAGGTCAGCGCGCTGGGCCTGATCCTGTATCCCGACGGCGACCAGACGCTTGCGACCCTGTATGTCACGGTCCGGCCCGGACAGGTTCGCGCCATGGGGTCGGCCTATTGCGATCAGGATGGCGAGGGGTTGGATTGCCTGATGGAGGGGGATGCCGGGCGGTTCAGTCTGACCGGGGCCAGGAACGGCGCGCTGCGCCTGTCGGTCGCGCCGCGTGGCATCAGTTTTGAAGGGGAGCGCGATTTCATCACCCTGTCGGGCACCTCTGGCGACGACCGGGTGTTCCTGTTGCCGCCCCTGGGGGATGCCGATTACGCCCGGCTTTCCGCCGCAGGGCAGATCGACTGACCGCGCGGGACTTGAACCCACGCCCCCTTCGCCCCTAGATAGCGGCAACCCAAGGAAAGGTTTTCCCATGCCATTGCCCCTGCCCCGCCCGCTGTTTGATGCCAATGCCGGTTCTGCCTCCTATGGCGATCTGCCGGAATGGGACCTGACCGACCTGTATCCTGCCCCCGACAGCCCGGAATATTCGACCGATCTGGCACGGCTGAAACAGTCCTGCGCCGGGTTTGCGGCCAGTTACGAGGGCAAGCTGGCGAGCCTGGATGCCGCTGCCATGCTGGATTGCGTGCGGTCTTATGAGCAGATCGACACGGTGGCCGGGCGCATCATGTCCTATGCGGGCCTGCGCTATTACCAGAACACGATGGACAGCGACCGCGCCAAGTTCATGGCCGATGCGCAGGATCAGGTGACGGATTTCACGACATCGCTGGTGTTCTTCACGCTGGAATTCAACCGCCTGGATGAGGGCCACCTGTCGGCCCTGATCGCCGCGAATGCCGACCTTGCCCGCTACAAGCCCGTATTCGACCGGATGCGCGCCATGCGCCCTTATCAGCTGTCGGATGAACTGGAACGGTTCCTGCATGACGAAAGCGTCGTGGGGGCCAGTGCCTGGAACCGGTTGTTTGACGAGACGATGGCCGGGCTGATGTTCAAGGTCGAGGGTCAGGACGATGACCTGAACCTTGAAGCCACGCTGAACCTGCTGACCGACAGTGACCGCAGCAAGCGCGAAGCGGCTGCGCGGGCTTTGGCGGTGGTGTTTGACAAGAATATCAAATTGTTCGCCCGCGTTCACAACACGCTGGCCAAGGAAAAGGAAATCCACGACCGCTGGCGCAAGATGCCCACGCCGCAAACCGGGCGGCACTTGTCGAACCATGTGGAACCCGAGGTGGTCGAGGCGCTGCGCAATGCGGTAGTGGCCGCCTATCCCAAGCTCAGCCACCGCTATTACCGGCTGAAGGCAAAATGGATGGGGTTGGACCGCTTGCAGGTCTGGGACCGCAACGCGCCCCTGCCGATTGAAACCCCGCGTCTGGTGGGCTGGGACGAGGCGCGCGAAACGGTGCAATCGGCCTATGCCGCCTTTGACCCGCGCATGGCCGATCTTTCGGAACCCTTCTTTACCAAGGGTTGGATTGATGCGGGCGTCAAACCGGGCAAGGCCCCCGGCGCCTTTGCCCACCCCACCGTGACCACGGTTCACCCCTATGTCATGCTGAACTATCTGGGCAAACCGCGGGATGTGATGACGCTGGCGCATGAGCTGGGCCACGGCGTGCATCAGGTTCTGGCGGCGGGTCAGGGTGAATTGTTGTCATCGACCCCACTGACCCTGGCCGAAACGGCCAGCGTCTTTGGCGAGATGCTGACCTTCCGCAAACTGCTGGACGGGGCCAAGACCCCGGCCGAACGCAAGACCCTGCTGGCGGGCAAGGTCGAGGACATGATCAACACCGTAGTCCGCCAGATCGCGTTCTATGATTTCGAATGCAAACTGCACGCCGCCCGCGCCAAGGGCGAATTGACCCCCGATGACATCAACGCGCTGTGGATGTCGATCCAGGCGCAATCGCTGGGCGATGCGTTTGATTTCATGGACGGATATGAAACCTTCTGGGCCTATATCCCCCACTTCGTCCATTCGCCGTTCTACGTCTATGCCTATGCCTTTGGCGACGGTCTGGTGAACGCCCTTTATGCGGTTTACGCCGAAGGGCTGCCGGGGTTCGAGGAGAAGTATTTCGACATGTTGAAGGCCGGAGGGTCCAAGCACCACAAGGAGTTGCTGGCCCCCTTCGGACTTGACGCCTCGGACCCGAAATTCTGGGACAAGGGCCTGTCGATGATTGCGGGCTTCATCGACGAGTTGGAGGCGATGGAGGGCTGAGGCAAGGGCCTGCGCCCGGGAGACCCGGGCGCAGGGCTGTCAGACGGCTGAGACAGCGCCTTTGAAGTGGCTGGCCAGGTCGTGCAGCGGGATCTTGACCAGATCCTTGTGCAACTCGGTCACGATATGGTCATGCAGACCCTTGGACAGGCTGGTGCGGATTTCGCCCAGCATCTTGGGGCCCGCCGACACGACGATCTGGTCATAGATGCCCTTGGACCATTCCGCCTCGAGCATAATCGCCGCCAGCTTGGCCAGATGGGTTCGCATGGCACCCTCTTTGGGGCTATGGCCCTGCACATGGGTCACGCCTGCGGCCGTCAACTGGGCCTTGGAGTGGGTGACTTCGGCCAGACCGTCCCCATGGGTGTGGACCAGACGGTAGTCCTCGTCATTGACGAGCAGGTAGAGTGTGATGATTGGTTTCATGCTGTCCTCGCGTTTCATGTGACTCGGTGTAACAGACCAGCCGCGCGGGCGGATTGATCTGGCGCAACCTTCAATCAAGCGGGGTCCAGGGCCACGGCTTTTCGTCATCCGCCGCAGTCTGATAGCGGATCGCCTTGGCGGACCAGTCCCCTATCCGTTTGCCGAACCACGCGATTTCGACGTTGGGCCGCCCACCCCGCGTGACCATCAAGATGAACTGAACCAGCGCCGTCAGTTGCAAAACGCTCTGCACCACCCCCAGCATCAGCGCGATCAGGATCATCCACAGCAGCCGCAGCCACAGGCTTTCAGGGGCGCCGTCGTCGCCATGGTGCGGGGTATTCAGGTTGGCCATGATGCAATCCCTCCAGTCAAGGCTGCCATCATAGCGGCTTTGACGCCCTCAGTTCAATCGGTCGCAATGCCCAGCGCGGCAAGGTCCGCCCCCTGCGCCTGCATCCGTTCCAGCACGCGGGGCAAGAAGGGCCGGCTGGCATCGACATTCTGCCAGCGCAGGAACCACAGAAGATAGCGTTCATAGGGCCAGTCGGTGCCCAGCGCCGCCGTCAGCGCAGCGGGCCAATCCGCAGGCCGGGCCACCGTTGTGGCGCAGTGGTGCAAGTCCATTCGGCCAAACAGGATCGCGGGCACCCGGTGCAGCATCCCCTCTAGTGCCAGCGAGGACGAGATCGACACCGTCGCCGCCGCCCCGTGCAGGATGTCATGCACATTGGCATCGGTGATCTGCACATCCGCGCCGCAGTCGCGCAGGTATTTCAGAATGGCCCGAGTCTCGCGCCCCTTGTAGCGGGGGTGCGGTTTGACCACGACACGGCGGCCCCCGGCCCCCTGAACCACGGTGCGGACCATGGTTTCGCTGTCCACCAGCTGTGCGCGTTCGACCGGGTCGGACCAGTCTTGCAAGAACACCGCCAGATGGCCCTGACCAAAGGCCTGCCGCCCCTCGGGTTGCGGCTGACGGCTTTTGCGCCCCTCGACCCAGGTTTTGCGCAAGTCATCAAAAAAGGCCTGCGCCCGGTCCAGCGGCACCCGGTCGGGGACAAAGACCTTGTCCGCGACCGAGCTTTCGAAATTCACCCCCTTGGGATCGACATAGAAATAGCCGCCCAGATAGGCGATGCCCAGGTTCAGCGCCATGGGACGCGGCACCCGGCCCATGTGGACAAAGTCGAAATGCCCCTCGGGCGCGGGTTGGACCAGCGCGTCATGGTTGCGCGGCAAGGTCTCGGTCCGCGCCCCCAACCCCTCCAGCCCGGCCATCAGGCGGCGAAAGAAATAGGGCACCCTAGCCGGGTCGTCGCCGATCATATGCGACGGCAGATGCAGGCGAACCCGCGCCAAATCAGGCGCGGGCCGCGGCAAAGATCTGGTCGATCATCACCTGTGTGCCGCGCACAAATTCCAGCGGGCAGGCATAGGCCTCGCCGGTGCGGGCCGAGTGGCTGAACGCCTCGACCTGCAATACGTAGTGGTTGACGCCGGGAAAGCGTTCGATCGTCACGCTTTGGCCGGGCTGATGCAACTCCACCTGGGCCTGATCATGCACACCGGCATTGAACGGCGCGTTCGCCACCCGGATCATGCCCTTTTCGCCTTGAAACACCACCTCTTGCCGCAAGAACAGCCGCATCGACGTCAGCGCCGAATAGCTGAACTGCCCGCCCGGCCCGGCCATTTCGGCCGTCACATGGGCCCAGGTGTCCACGCCATTCTCCAGCTTCAGCTTGGCCTGCAACTCCACCGGTTCCGCCCCGGTGACAAAACGGACCGAGCCATAGGTGTAAACCCCGATGTCGCGCACCCCGCCGCCGCCGGTTTCGGGCCGGTTGCGGATGTTGTCGGTGTCGGCGCGGTTGTCATAGCAAAACGCCGCGTCCACATGCAGCACGCGGCCAATCGCGCCCTGTTCCACCAGCGCCTTGGCGCGGCGCCATTGCGGATGAAAGACAATCATATAAGCCTCGGCCGCCAGTTTGCCTGCGGCGTCGCGGGCGGCGATGATCTGGTCGATCTCGCTGGCCTGCATCGCAATCGGCTTTTCGGTCAGCACATGCTTGCCCGCCGCCAGCGCCTTCAACGTCCATTCGACATGCAGATGGTTGGGCAGCGGGATATAGACCGCGTCGATTTGCGGGTCCGCCAGCAGCGCCTCATAGGTGGCGTGCAGCTTGAGGCCGGGGCAAAACTCCTGAAACCCCGCGGCCTTGTCCGGCGACGAGGTGGCCAGTGCATAAAATTCGGCCCCCTTGGCCGCGTGGATGGCCGGTGCCATATGCTCGCGTGCGAATTTCGACGCGCCCAGAACGCCCCACTTGATCGCTGTCATGCTTAACCCTCCCCGATGTTCAGCGCAGGCTAGGAAGATCGGCACCGGTCGGCAATAGCGGATGCGTCACTCTTTGCCGGTTGGCAGGCGTGTCTTGCGGCCAAGCCACAGAGTTGCCAGCAATATTGCGGCATAGCCCACCGAAGTCACCACCATCGTCTCCCACGGAAAGCTGAGAAGGGCGGCAATCAGGGCGACGAAACCCACCATCACATAGCGGGCATGTTCGGCATAAAACCGCACCGATTTGAACGAGGGGGTCGGAAAGCGGCTGATCATCAACCCGCCGATCAGCACCATGTAGATGCCCACCAGGGCGGGGGGCACCTTGGGCAGATCCGGGTTCATGAAGGCAATATAGGCGGGCAGCATCGCCAGCATCGCCCCGCCGGGCGAGGGCACGCCGGTGAAACTGGCCGCGGCAGGCTTGTCCGCGCCGGTTTTGTCCGTGCTGCGGTTGCCGATGTTGAACCGGGCCAGCCGCAACAGACAGCAGGTCGCGTAAACCAGCGTGGCAACCCAGCCGCCGGCCTGCAATTCGTGCAGACCCCACATATAGATGACCAGACCCGGCGCGACGCCAAAGTTGACGAAATCGACCAGCGAATCCAGTTCGGCGCCAATCTCGCTTTCGCTGCCCAGCAGGCGGGCGACGCGGCCATCCAGCCCGTCCAGCACCGCCGCCACCAGAATCATCGCAACCGCCGCCTGAAACTGCCCGTTGATCGCAAACCGGATGCCGGTCAGACCGGCGCACATCGCCGAAATCGTGATCAGGTTGGGCAGCAACTGGACCAGCTGCAATTCCGACCGGGGTTTGGGGGGCTGATCGGTCACCTATTCCTCGCGCGCCAGACGGGCGGGATGGGGCGAGGCCAGGTCGGCAATCACCGTCTCGCCCGCGATCATGGTCTGGCCCAGCGAAACCATCGGGGCGACGCCCGGCGGCAGATAGACATCCAGCCGCGACCCAAAGCGGATCAGCCCGAACCGGTCACCGGCGCGCAACGATTGCCCCACCTTGCCCCAGCACACGATGCGCCGCGCCACCAGACCGGCAATCTGCACGACGGCCAGCTTGCGCCCGTCGGGCAGGTCGATGCACAGCGAATTGCGTTCGTTGTCCACGCTGGCCTTGTCCAACGAGGCGCTGACGAATTTGCCGGGACGATAGGCGATGGCGGCGATCTGGCCGCCTGCGGGCATCCGGTTCACATGGCAGTTGAACACCGACATGAACACCGACACCCGCGTCAGCGGTTGCGGCCCCATGCCCAACTCGGCCGGGGGCACGGCAGGTTCGATCAGCGACACCACCCCGTCGGCCGGGCTGACGACGAGGCTGTCGCCCAAGGGCACCGACCGCTTGGGGTCGCGAAAGAAGTAATAGCACCAGATGGTCAGCACGACGCCCGCCCACCCCAGCGGGTCCCAGATCAGGAACAGCGCCACCGTGATCACGGCAAAGATGCCGACAAAACGGTAGCCTTCGGGGTGCATCGGCTTCAGGACTGTATCGCGCAGGCGCATCAGGGGCACTCCGGTCTTGCCAAAGCCCGGTCTTACGCGCACGCGACCGGGAATTCAACCAGCGCAAATCCCCCCTCCCGCACGGAGAGGGGGGGAAGGTCGGTCAGGCCGGCACGACCATGCCCTTGCCCTTGGCCAGTTCGCGCATCCGCTCTTGCAGCTTTTCAAACGCCCGCACCTCGATTTGACGGATGCGTTCGCGGCTGACGCCATAGCGTTCGGACAACTCTTCGAGCGTGACGGGCGTTTCGGACAGGCGGCGTTTGGCCAACACGTCGCGTTCACGGTCGTTCAGCGCCGACATCGCCTGGGTCAGCAGGGCATACCGCTGGTCGAACTCGTCCTTTTCGGCATAGTCGCCGGCCTGGTCGCTGTCCTCGTCCTCCAGCCAGTCCTGCCATTGGGTCGAGCCTTCACCATCCGCGCCGACCGTCACGTTCAAGGACGCATCGCCGCCCGACAGACGGCGGTTCATGTCGATGACTTCGCTTTCGCTGACATTCAGGTCGGTGGCGATGCGGGCCACGTTTTCGGGCCGCAGATCGCCCTCCTCCAGCGCGCCGACCTTGGCTTTGGCCTTGCGCAGGTTGAAGAACAGCTTCTTCTGCGCCGACGTCGTGCCCAGCTTTACCAGCGACCACGACCGCAGGATGTATTCCTGAATCGAGGCGCGGATCCACCACATGGCATAGGTCGCCAGACGGAAGCCCTTTTCCGGGTCGAACCGCTTGACGGCCTGCATCAGCCCGACATTCGCCTCGGAAATCACTTCGGCCTGCGGCAGGCCGTAGCCGCGATAGCCCATGGCGATCTTGGCGGCCAGACGCAGATGCGACGTCACCATCCGATGCGCGGCCTTGCTGTCCTGGTGGTCGACCCAGCTTTTGGCCAGCATGTATTCTTCTTCCGGCTCCAGCAGGGGAAACTTGCGAATTTCCTGCATGTAGCGGTTCAGCCCCTGTTCCGGACTCGGGGCCGGCAGATTTGCATAGGTGCTCATTATAGACGCTCCCTCTTGGCCCGGTGCGATTGCGCCCCCGGGGATGGGCGATGTAAGTGTAGGTCAAAGGCCTTTCAAGCCCCATGATACACATCAGCATGAACGTCAGATGAATATCGCCTGGCCGAATGTGAAGGATCGTTACATTACGATCACGCAATCGTTAGCGGAAACAGTTCCCCTTGGGCGCCGTTCACCCCCGCAAGGCGGCCAGCAAATCCGCCAGATCCTGCGGAAGCGGGGACGAGAACTCCAGCGCCTCGGCCGTTACCGGGTGGATAAAGCCCAAGGTTGCCGCGTGCAGGGCCTGGCGCGGAAAGGCATTGCCCAGATCGGCGGCATCACCAAACTGCTTGGGGCTGAGCCGTTTCTTGCCGCCATAGGTCTGGTCGCCCAGCAGGCCATGGCCGACATAGGCCATGTGGACGCGGATCTGGTGGGTGCGGCCCGTCTCGAGCCAGCATTCGACCAGCGCTGCGCCGTCGCCAAAGGTCTCGACCAGGCGCACCCGCGTCACGGCATGGCGGCCCTGGTCCCAGACCACGGCCTGACGCTGGCGGTCGGTCTTGTGGCGGGCCAGGTGGGTGGCGATCTTCAGGATGCCGCCCGCCTCAAAACTGACGCCGCGCAGGCCGCGGATGCGGGGGTCGCCCGCCTGCGGCACACCGTGCACCACTGCCAGATAGCGGCGGTTGACCGAGTGATCCTCGAACTGGGCGGCCAGGCCGTGATGCGCCCGGTCGGATTTGGCGACAACCAGCAGCCCCGTCGTGTCCTTGTCGATGCGGTGCACGATGCCCGGCCGCCGCTCACCCCCAATGCCCGACAGCGTGTCGGCACAATGCGCCAGCAAGGCATTGACCAGCGTGCCCGACGGTGACCCCGGCGCCGGATGCACCACCATCCCCGCCGGCTTGTCGATCACGATCAGGTCGGCGTCCTCGTGGACGATGGTCAGGGGAATATCCTCGGCCAGCGTCTCGACCTCGACCGCCGGGTCCAGCCGCAGGGCATAGACCTGCCCCTCGACCACCCGCGCCTTGGGATCGGTGACAGCCACGCCCTCCAGCCAGACGGCCCCTTCGGCGATCATCCGCATCAACCGGGTGCGCGACAGCGCCGCCCCCTCTGGCACAAGGGCGGCAAGCGCCTTATCAAGTCGGGGAGGGGCGTCCGCACCGATGGTCAGGCGCAGCATCTCGGGGTCCGTATCGTCGTCGGGCAAAAGGGAGGCGGCCATGTCAGAGACTCCGTTGCAAGAGCCAGAGCTGCCGCCCTCGCTGCGATTTCTGAAACATCTGGTCACGGTGCTGACCGTGACGATGATCGTGGGTGTCATAACCGTGGTTGGCCTGCTTGTCACCCGTATGCCCAAACCGGTCGCCGCCCCGGTCCTGCCCGACATTTTGACCCTGCCGGCCGGGGCCAAGGCTGCGGCCGTCACCATGGGCACCGGCTGGATCGCCGTGGTCACGACCGATGACCGCATCCTGATCTTTGATATGACGGGAAAACTTCGGCAAGACCACAAGATTGACATGACGGTGCGTTGAATTTCTGGCCAAAGTTGACCAATACGCAAGGAATGACTGCCCAAGTAGAGCGGCTCGGTGCAACGGGGATTCCACATGCCAGTCTGGCTGCTAAACTTCATAAGGTCGCAATCGCGACACGAGCTTTGGCTTCAATATGACACCAGTCGCCGGGTCGAGGTGAACCGGCTGGTGCTGGCCTTCGTGCCCTTTGCCGTGGCTGCCCTGTATCTGCCGCCGTGGATGTGCCTTGTTCTGGCCCTGCTGAATGCCGTGTTCGAGACTGCGGGCCT
>CAMBWO010000140.1 GCA_945871285.1 Pseudorhodobacter antarcticus
CCCCAGCGCATCGACTTGGGCCAGGGGAACGCCCGGATCACGGCCTCCAACACCTCGCCCACAATCGCCTCGGCCTGCCGCCCCGGCTTTTCGACCACGGCAAAGAACACCTCGCCCTTCTTGTCCGCCCGCCGCTCCAACTGGTCCAGCGTCAGGCCGGTGGACCGCAAGAACCCCTCGACCGCCGCCGCGGGCGCCGAGGTGTTCGGCCCCTTGCGCTCCTCGCGCACCGCCCGGCTTTGCGCCGTCAGCCCGTCCACCGACAGCACCAACCGACGCGGCGTGGCAAAGGACCCGGCACTGGCATAGGTCAACCCCGCCTCGACCAGGCCGTTCGTGACCAGCGATTTCAGATCCTCCCGCGCGCGGGCCTGCATCCGCGCCGGAATTTCCTCGGAAAACAGTTCGATCAACAGGTCCATATCACTCTCCTACAGCGTCAGGGTTGACCTGATGCCAGGCATAGGCGCGACCATCGGCAAAGACGGCGATCACGCGGTCGATCTGCGGGGCAATCTCGGCCTGACCAAGGAAGGCAATCGCCTCGCCCGTTTGCAGTGCCGCGCCGATCCGGGCCGCGTCAAAACAGTCAAACCACGCGGGGGCGTTCAGGGGTTCGGCCTTGTCATAGACCACAAACCCTTCGGTCAGGGTGGGCTGGGTGATGGGCGTGGTGAAACAGGCGCGAAACCGCAGCGGCGAGGAGGTGGCGTCGATACCCTGCAAATCCTCAACCGGAATGGGTTCGGGCTCGCCCGACACCAGCGCCGTCAACGCGATCTCGTCTCCCGGGGTAAAGGCAACCGTTTGATAAAACGCATATTCCTGCAGGTAATAGATGGCGCCGCCCGCCAAAAGCGCGCTCAGCACGATGGAACCCCCGACGATCTTGCCATTCACAGGTCCGCCCCCGCTGGCGTAAGGCGGAAGGCGTCCGCACAGGCCTTGGCCAGCGTCCGCACCCGCCCGATATAGGCCTGCCGTTCGGTCACCGAAATCACCCCGCGGGCGTCCAGCAGGTTGAACAGGTGACTCGCCTTGATCGCCTGATCATAGGCCGGATGGGCCATGATGATCCGCTTGCCAGATTTCGGGTCCTCAGGCTCAAAGGCCAGCAAGCGGGCACATTCGGCCTCGGCATCGACGAAATGCCGCAGCAGCGCCTCGGTGTTCGCGCCGTCAAAGTTGTGGCGCGAATACTCTTCCTCGGTCTGGCGAAAGATGTCGCCATAGGTCAGCGGAATGGGCGATTGCGGGTCGTTGAAGGGCATGTCCATCACATGGTCGATGCCCAGCACATACATCGCCAAACGCTCCAACCCATAGGTCAACTCGCCCGATACGGGGCGGCAATCATGGCCGCCGACCTGCTGGAAATAGGTGAACTGCGACACTTCCATGCCGTCACACCAGATTTCCCAACCCAGACCCCAAGCGCCCAAGGTCGGGCTTTCCCAGTCATCCTCGACAAAGCGGATGTCATGGACGGACGCATCAATGCCAATCTCGGCCAGCGACCCCAGATACAACTCTTGCAGGTTCGGGGGCGAGGGTTTGATGATGACCTGATACTGATAGTAATGCTGCAACCGGTTGGGGTTCTCGCCATAGCGCCCATCGGTCGGGCGACGCGACGGCTGGACATAGGCCGCCGCCCAGGGCCGCGACCCCAAGGACCGCAGCGTCGTCGCCGGGTGGAAGGTGCCCGCCCCCACCTCCATGTCATAGGGCTGCAAGACAGCGCAGCCTTGGGCGGCCCAATAGGATTGCAGCCGCAAGATCACCTCTTGAAAGCTGCGCGGGGCGGGTCGTGTGGCGGGTGCGGACATGGGTGCGGACATGGGGGTCAGGCCTTTGACAATGCGCCCCTTCCATAGGCGGGCGCCGCGCGGGGGTCAATGTGGCCGCCCCGCCCCGTCACGCAGATTTCAGGACTATTGGGGGTGCATCCGCCGTTTGGTCTGATAATGTCCGCCAAAATCTGCCGCTGGGCCAGCGGTGCGGGGAAAAGGGTATCGTGCTGATGAAAGTTCTTGCTGCCGTGTGCGGGCTGTTCGCCCTTGTGTTGACCTCTCCCCTCACCGCTCAGACCACCTGGTTGCAGATCGAGGCGCAGCCGAACCTGAACACCGCCCTTGATCGCGCCCGCGCCTATGCCGCCCTGTTCCCCGATGTCGAAGGCTTCCGCCTTGGCAATGGCTGGTATGGCATCGCCCTCGGGCCGCAAGAGCAGGACCTGGCCGCCGCCCGCCTGCTGGACCTGCGCCGCCAGAACCTGATCCCCGCCGACAGCTATCTGTCCGTCGGCGAAAGCTATGGCCAGCGGTTCTGGCCCGTGGGCGCGAATGTCGACCCCGTCGAAACCGCCCCCCTGCCCGAGGTGAGCGACCCCGAAGTGGCGGCCCTACCCGAACCCGAACCCGCGCCCATCGTCGAACCCGATGAAACCCCCGCCCAGGCCCGCACCAGCGAAGCCGCCCTGACCGAAACCGACCGTCAGGCCCTGCAAGAGGCGCTCAAATGGTATGGCTTTTACCAGGGCGCCCTTGATGGCAGCTTTGGTCGTGGCACTCGCGCCTCGATGGCCGCCTGGCAGGTCGCGAACGGGTATGAGGAAACCGGCATCCTGACCACCCCCCAACGCGCCGCCCTGACCGGATCCTTCCGCACCGATCAGGCCGAATTCGGCTTTCAAACCGTGACCGAGATTGAATCGGGGATCGAGATCACCCTGCCCCTGGGTCTGGTCACCTTTGACCACTACGACCCGCCCTTCGTGCATTTCGTCGAAAAGGATGGCTCCGGCCTCAAGGTGCTGCTCATCTCCGAACCCGGCGGCAAGGCCGGTCTGGCGGGGCTGTTTGACATCCTGCAAACCCTGGAACTGGTGCCCATGACGGGCGAGCGGGGCCTGGACGACACCTCGTTCATCATCCGCGGCCAGAACGACACCATCGAAACGCTGGCCTATGCGCAGGCCGTCGGCGGCAACATCAAGGGCTATCTGATCAGCTGGAACCGCGCCGATGCCGACCGCACGGCCCGTATCCTGCCCGCCATCCAGGCCAGTTTCCGCTCCTTGGGCGACAAGGCGCTTGACCCCGGCATGGTGCCGCTGTCCGATGCTGTCAAACGCGGCCTGCTGTCGGGCCTGGACGTCCGCCATCCGCGCCTGTCGCGCTCGGGGTTCTTCATCGACAGCGCGGGCACCGTGCTGACCACACTGCAAGCCGTCGAAGGCTGTGGCCGCATCGTCCTGGAACGCACAACCGAGGCGACCATCGCCTTCACCGACCCCGCCACCGGCATCGCCGTGCTGACCCCGAAAACCCCGCTTGCCCCGCAATCCGTCGCCGGTTTTGCCAACCAGCCGCCGCGCCTTGGCTCGCGCATCTCGCTCTCGGGTTATTCGTATGAAGACAAACTGCCCGCCCCCGTCCTGACCTTGGGCGCGCTGGAAGACGTGCAGGGCCTGAACGGCGAACCCGGCCTGACCCGGCTGACCCTGTCCGCCCTGCCCGGTGATGCCGGCGGACCGGTGCTGGATGCGGCAGGTGCGGTGATCGGGATGCTGTTGCCCCATGACACCGGGGCGGCGCGGCAATTGCCCGAAGGCGTGGCCTTTGCGGCCTCATCCTCGGCCCTGACCAGCCTGCTCGCGGCCAAGGGCCTGACGCCCGCCACGGCAACGGGGGCCGCGCCCCTGACCCCCGATGCCATGACGGCGAACGCCCGTGGCATGACCGTCCTGGTCAGCTGCTGGGACTGATCCCAGTAAGGGTAGGGTGCGTGATGTCACGCACCCCTTGGGTCAGGCAAGGTGCGTGACATCACGCACCCTACCCCACATGATAGAGCGACGCGAACAGCCGCGGGTCCAGGCTGTCGGATGCAAAGGTCGGCCCCTCGGTCAGCACCGACACCGCATCGTGGCTGTGCAGGCTTTCCTGATGGCTCGCCACGATGCGGAAGTCGCCGATCCGGCCGTCCTCCAGCAGCACCGCGCAGAAACTGCGCGCCGCATCCTCGACGAAAATCGGGTTGGCTGCGTTGAGTTCGGCAAAGGCCTGCTCGTCCTCGCGCTTGACCATCACCTGAGTCTCTGTGGGCACTCCGGCGCGGGCCAGTTCGATCAGGTCCTCGAACCACAGGCAGGTGTCGCCCTTGACCTCGACCGAGATGCGCGCCACCGACCGCTGCGAATGCGGCGTCGCCAACTGGCCCCGCGTCATGCGGGCATGCTCGGACAGCTCCAGCGAACAGGGGCAGGTGCTGGAATAGACAAAATCCAGATGCACGATCCGCTTGCGCACCCCGCCCTTGTCCACCAGTTCCAGAGCGATGTCGTAATACTGCCAGCCTGACAGGCCTGAGCGCAGCGACTTCACCTTGACCGGGAACGAAAACCGCATCTGGATGCGCGCATCAAACGACCCCAGATCGCGCTTGTAATCATCCAAGGCGTGCTCGATCACCTGAAAGCTGAACGACCGCTCGGCATGAACATAAAACGACCGCATGATGCGGCTCATGTTGATGCCCTTTTTCTCGGCCTCCAGACTGACCGTGCCGGTCACGCTGGTCTCCAGGCTCAAATCCCCATTGTCCCGCGTCTTGTACCGGATCGGCAGGCGAAAGTTCGAGATCCCGACATGCTGGATGGTCTGACGAGCCCCCACGATCAGGCTGGCCGGTCCGTTTTGCAGGTCCGGCAGGCTGTCCTTGTAGCTGTCAGTGACCGCAAAATCCTGCGGGTAATCCCGGCTCATCACCGGATAGCCCTGCCCCACCAACAGCCCCACGGCCGGGTCCAGCGCCACGATATCGGCCTCGGTCGCCCGGTCGGCCCACAGCTTCAACATGGTCAGGGCGGCCTCTGCCTCAGCCAATGTGGGCTTGCGGTCAATGTCGTGCGTAAAGATATTCATGGCAGTGCTCCCCGTCCCTCAGACGTCTATCGTGGTCGCAAGAAATCAATATAGGGCATTTGCCCTGTCGTCCCAAGCCTTACCGAATTGATACGTCAGAAAGGCGACATCAGATCAGTTTGCCGCGGGGGCAAATCCGGTCCCGCCCTGGCTTGGATGCGCGGCCCTCAGCCCCACCAGCCCGCGGCACGACCGCACCAGCGCCGCAAAACCGGCCCCGGCACCCGCCGCCGCACCCGGTTCGCCGCACTGGCACCCGGACTCCGGCCAACGGTTCCCCACATAAACAACGGCATGGCGTCCGCTGCTGGCGCAAGCCCCCCCGCCCGCCACGTCGCCACACCAGGGCCAAGGCGGCCCCCGCCAGGGCCAGACCCATCTGGCGCGCCCGCACCGCCACGGCCCGGCACACCGCGAACGGCCCGCCGACGCCACCCTTCGCCGCCAATCACCTCGGCAGCAATCCGCTCAGGGCTCAGCCCGCCGCCAGGGCCTGCTGCAATTCGGCAATCAGATCACCCACATCCTCCAGCCCCACCGACAACCGGATCAACCCCGGCGTGATGCCCAACGCGTCCTTCTGCTCTTGCGGCAGCCGCGAATGCGTCGTGGTGGCAGGATGGGTGGCAATCGTCTTGGCATCGCCCAGGTTGTTGGAAATCTTGATGATGTCCAACGCATTCATGAACCTGAACGCCGCCTCCTTGCCGCCCTTGATGTCAAAGGTGACCAGCGTCCCCCCCGACCCCATCTGCGCCGCGGCCAGTGCGGCCTGCGGATGGCTCGCCAGCCCCGGATAGACCACCCGCGACAAGCGCGCATCCCCCTCAAGCGCCCGCGCAATCTGCAACGCCGACTCGGCCATCGCCCGGCAGCGCAGGTCCAGCGTCGCCATCCCGTTCAGCATGATCCAGGCCGTGAACGGCGACATCGACCCGCCGGTGTGCTTCATATAAGGCTCCAGCACCTTGCGGATAAACTCCCGCGTGCCGCACACCACCCCGCCCAAGGCCCGGCCCTGCCCGTCGATATGCTTGGTCGTGGAATAGACCACCACATCCGCCCCCTGCTCGACCGCGTTCGAAAAGATCGGCGTGGCAAACACGTTGTCGGCAATCACCAGAGCCCCCACGGCATGGGCAATCTCGGACACCGCCCGAATATCGACCAGTTCCAACGTCGGGTTCGACATGCTCTCAAAGAACACCGCCTTCACCCCCGGCACCACCGCCGCCCGCCATGCCTCCAGGTCGGCCCCATCGACAAAGGTCACCTTGACCCCGAACTTGCCCAGAACCTCCTCCAGCACATACAGACACGACCCGAACAGCGCCCGCGACGACACCACATGATCGCCCGCGCGCAACAGCGCCATCAGCGCCCCCGACACCGCCGCCATCCCGCTCGCCGTGGCAAAGGCATCCTCCGTCCCCTCCAGACCCGCAATCCGCTCCTCGAACATCCGCGTGGTGGGGTTGCCGTAACGGGCATAGATGAACTCGTCCTCGCCCGCCTTCACGAACCGCGCCTCCGCAGTCTCGGCATCCGGATAGACGAACCCCTGGGTCAGGAAAATCGCCTCCGCCATCTCGCCATACTGGCTGCGGCGGCTGCCCTCATGCACCAACTTCGTGCGCGTCTTCCAGTCCTTGCTCATGGCCGTCTCCAAACAAAAAGCCCCGCAACCCATAGGTTCCGAGGCCTCGCCCAGACCCTTTTAGCGGTTTGTTTAACGTGGCCCGCAATCCGGTTACAAAGCGCCACGGCGTCAGGGTTACCCGCCCGACCGCCCAAGGTCAACGCCCTCACCCTTTCATATTGGCAGAAATATCCCGCAGGGGTCGCGCCAGTGGTTCGCATCGGTCCGAGGACCACTGGCGAAGGGGGGATGCGAAATCCCCCAATTTACCTACATCCGGCCATATCCCGCCGCATAGGCCTCATCCACCGTCCGCATCAGCGCCAGCAACACCCGCTGCGACAGCATCGGCAAGAGCCCGAAATAGACCAGCCACACCGTCAGCGACCCCTGCGCAATCATCGTCTCATTCAGCAGCAGCAGCGCCATCTGGAAGATCGCCATCACCCGCGTCATCAGCGCATCCGCCCCCCGGTTGCGTTCGGGCGTCAGGAAATACTGCACCATCGCATGACGCCCGTCGATCACGTCCAACAGATAAAGCCCCGCCATGACCAGAAAATACAGGCTCAAAAACCGCTGGCACCAGACCGGCTCGCCCACCCAGACCAGCACCGCCATCACCCCCGGCCCAAAGATCAGCGCCAGGATCACCGTCCCCCGGTTCGAGATCTGGCTGCGGATCTTGCGGATCGTGCCATCCGACCGCAGCGCCAACCGCAGCGCCATCGCCAGCACGAACGCCGCCATAAAGGCCGTGCGCTCATCGTTCAGCCAGATCTGCAAGACCGGCCAGCCCAGCGCCACCACCACCAGCGGCAGCAAGATGGTCCAGGGCAACGGCGTGCCCTGCCGGAACAGCCCGACAAACCGCTTCAGCGTCAAGGCGATGTCATCAAACATGAGGAACCCCGATTTACCCGGGGGCCATCATGGCGCAACATTCTGGCAGGTTTATGGCAGCTTAGTCCTTCTTGGGCTGCTCGATCCCATAGCGTTCAAACAGCCGCCCCTGGGTGAACAAAAACGCAAACATCGCCACCGTCAGCCCCACCACCTTGAACGTCACCCAGGTCCCATCGCTGAAATTGCGCCAGACCACCTCATTGGCGACCGCCAGCACCACGAAAAACAGCGCCATCCGCCGCGTCAGGATCATCCAACCCTCCTCGCGCATCGGCAAAACCTCGCCCATCAACAGCCGCAAATAGGATTTGCCCTGCAACAGCCCCACCCCCAACCCCACCGCAAAGGCCACATAAATGATCGTCGGCTTCATCTTGATGAAATGCGGATCGTTGAACCAGACGGTCAACCCCCCCATGAACAAGATCACCACCAGCGAAAATACCTGCATCGCCGACAACTTGCCCGTCAGCTTCCACAATGCCAAAATCGACCCGGCAAAGATCAGCACAAACACCGCCGTAATCGCGATAAATCCCGAATACTCGACGCCGCCCACGCTGAACGTCCGGTCCTTGACCAGCCAATACCCCACCATGAATGCCAACAGGGGCCCGTATTCCAGCGCCGCCTTCAGCTTGGGGTCATAGGTCTTGTCGCTCATCCCGCACTCTCCCTTACGACCACATGGCGCGGTCCCGTCCTCCGGGCCACCCGAACCGGCCCCACCTTCTCGCCCAAAAGCCACCAGTCAATCAAGGCCGCGCCGCCACCTCGCCCACCCGGTCAATCCGCGTGGCCAAAGCTGAACCAGGCATCAAATGCCCCGATGACACCCCGCCCCAGCAAAGGCAACACCCGCTCACGCGCCATTGATCGCCAGCCGCGCCGGGTGACCAGCGCGACAAAGATGCCATCCAGCAGCAAGAACCCCGCCGTCAACCCCGAACCCTTGCACGCCTGCCCCAGATCCAGCACCCTGATCCCTGCCCGTCGTCGAGGCCGCGCCATGCCCAACGCCACCCTTTACCAGATCACCCCCCGCCTCCGCGAACGCCAGTTCATGCCACCCCCCCCTTGATTTCACCACCGACGCTGGCACGGTCGCCAACAGCGCCACCGTGCCGGCCCCGCTGTGGTCGCTCTATCCCCTTGATCTGGCGCCACATCTTGCGATCTTTGAGAGCCTGCCCCCTGCCTGCGCTGCCAAGCATGCCATGGTCAACACCACCCTGTCCTGCACACCTCAGGCCCTGTCATGGGACGTACGGCTGTAACTGAGCCATCGCCAGATGCACCGAAGGACACCGCCAAAAGTTTCCACCAGGTTAACAGAAAACCGCAAGCCATTGATTTACAATACTACTCCAAAGTGTCCGCACGCGGACACTCCCCCTACCCGTCCAACCCCACCAAAGCCCGCGCAAAATCCTGCGGGTCAAAGGGGGCAAGGTCGTCAATCTGCTCACCCACCCCGATCGCATGGATCGGCAGGCCAAACTTGTCGGCCAGGGCCACCAGCACCCCGCCCCGCGCCGTCCCGTCCAGCTTGGTCATCACCAGCCCCGACACATCGGCAATCTTGCGGAAAATCTCGACCTGGGTCAGCGCGTTCTGCCCCGTCGTCGCATCCAGAACCAGCAGGGTATTGTGCGGCGCCGTCGGGTCCACCTTGCGCAGCACCCGCACGATCTTGGCCAGTTCCTCCATCAGATCGGCCCGGTTCTGCAATCGCCCCGCCGTGTCGATCATCAACAGATCCGCCCCCTCCGCCCGCGCCCGCGTCAGCGCGTCAAACGCCAGGCTGGCCGGATCGCTGCCCTCCGGCGCCGTCATCACCGGCACCCCCGCCCGCTGCCCCCAGATCTGCAACTGCTCGACCGCCGCCGCCCGGAACGTGTCGCCCGCCGCAATCACCACCGTCTTGCCCGCCGCCTTGAACTGGCTGGCCAGCTTGCCAATCGTGGTGGTCTTGCCCGACCCGTTGACCCCCACCACCAGCACGACCTGCGGCTTTTGCGGATAGATCGGCATCGGACGCGCGACCGGCTCCATGATCCGCGCCACCTCATCCGCCAGCGCGCCCTGCAACTCCCCCGTCGACACCCGCTTGCCGCGCCAGACTGCGGCGATGTTGGCCGTCACCCGCAGCGCCGTGTCGACGCCCAGATCCGCCTGGATCAGCACATCCTCCAGGCTTTCCAACATCGCATCGTCCACCACCCGCCGGCTTTCGTCCCGACCGATCAACCGCCCCAGCAACGTGGGCTTGGCGGCCTCCGGCGGCGCGTCCGTCACCAACGCCTCCAGACCTTCGCTGATCTTGTCCGAAGACCGGAACATCCGGTCACGCAGCTTCTTGAAAAACGACATGGGGTCCCCCGGTTTGCCAATCACCTAGTCAATGCGCAGCCATAAGGAAAGGGTTCTGCCCCCGGCGCCACCCCATAAACGACATCCCAGCCCGACCCCACTAGCCCCTGGGTCCGGCCTGCCGGGCCAGTCCGATTGGGCCAGGCCGGTTGGGCCAGACCCCGCCCCAATGACCAAACCACCAACCCACACCCGACCAAACACGTTATCGCCCCAAAGCCCCACCCCGAGCCAAAGCGGCCCCGCCGCGCCGGCGAGACAAAGCCAACGCGGCGGCACGCCGCTCCGCTGGATCACCGCCCGCCGCCCGTGCGCCCTCCGCCCTCTGGCCCACCAACCGCAACTCGGCTAACCTGCCCCCCATGCGCCCCCTGCCCCTCAGCCTCTTTGCCTTCGCCGCGGCCAGCCCGCTGGCCCTAACCCTACTTGCCTCCCTCCTCGGCGGGGCGTGGCCCCTGCTGGCCGTCCTCTACATGTCCGCCGCCGCCGTCTCCCTCGACCTCCTCATCCCCCGCACCGCTGGCACACCGGACGACAACGCGTTTCCTGGTGCCGATGCCCTGCTCATCCTTCTCGGCCTTGCCGCCCTTGCCACCCTGCCCCTGATGACCTGGGCCATCGCCGGCCCCAATCCCCTGTCCACCTCCGACCGCCTCGCCCTGTTCCTCGCCACCGGCCTCTGGCTCGGCCAGGTCGGCCACCCCGCCGCGCATGAGCTGATCCACCGCCCCCGCCCGTTGTTCAGCCTTGGCCTCGCCGTCTATACCGCGCTGCTCTTTGGCCATCACACCTCGGCCCACCGGTTAGTGCATCACCGCTTTGTCGCCTCCCCCCAGGATCCCAACACGGCCCGGGTCGAGGAAAGCTTCTACTGCTACCTGCCCCGCGCCTGGGTCGGCAGCTTCAAACAGGGCCTCGCCGCCGAAACCGCCCTGCGCGCCGGGCGCAACGGCCTGCACCCTTACGCCCTCTACCTCTCCGGTGCGGGCGCAAGCCTTGTCCTTGCCGCCCTGATCGCAGGCCTTCCCGGCGTTCTGGTCTGGGCCGGCCTTGGCCTTCATGCCGGCAGCCAGATATTGCTGTCCGACTATATCCAGCACTACGG
>CAMBWO010000141.1 GCA_945871285.1 Pseudorhodobacter antarcticus
ACGGGCAGCGGGCGCCGGCAGAGCAACATCCTCAGGCGCGGCAGGCAAGGGCATGGGCAGACGTTCGGGCATTACCATCAGATCGTTCTCCTGCGCCCCCGAGTGTAAACTTCAGACAGTCGGATGTCTCACTCTTGTTGGCACGGAGGATGTTCTCGCGGCGCATCGTGGGATGGTCGATGAAGGCCGACCGCGATGCGTCATTGGTCATGGATGCCCTCATGATGGCAGTCTGGCGCCGCGGCAAGGCGGATGCGTCGACGCCATTCGAAACTGGCCTATCTCAGCCCCATGGAGTTCGAGGCCCGCGCTATGCTAGCTTAACCCGCTGTCCACAAAACCGGCAGCAGGCCATAACCGGCTCAGTTCTGGGTGAAAATCAACAAAGTGGTGCCAGAAACAGCCACATCGCCTCACTCGTCGAACGCAGCTCGCGCTTCGTGGTGCTGGTCAAGGTCTGCGGCAAGGACAGCGACGGCGTCGTCAGTGCCTTGATTGCCCGGGGGCGGCACCTGCCGCAGTTCGTGATGAACTCGCTGACCCGGGACCGGGGGACTGATCTTGCCTATCATCGCAAGTTCGCCATCGCCACAGATGTCAGCGTCTACTTCTGTGATCGCAAGAGCCCTTGGCAGTGCGGCAGCAACGAAAACACCAACAGTTTGCTGCGCCAATACTTCCCCAATGGGACCGACCTGTCCGTTTACACCCGAAGTGACCTCGTTGCCCTTCGTCTCAATATGAGGCCGCGGAAAACAGTTGGATTCCTGACGCCGGCTGATACCTTTGATCGAGCCGTTGCGCTGACCGGTTGAACCCACCCTATTCAGATTGAGTAAATAGGACGCATTTGCTCTCGCCCCTTTCCGACGGGCGCGGATGGCCGCCGCTCACGGCCGTTTCACCCTTTGGCCACAGCACAAACAGCTTCGACGCCCCGAAACAATCCGACCCGTCGCCGGCCCGGCGGTCAATTCTGACGAAATCTGTCGGCAAACCGGTACAGGCCGGTGCTGTTCGACCCTTTCAGCATCACCACATCGCCAGCCTTTAGTAGCGCTTCGAACTGTCTTTGCAGGTCCACCATCTCCATCCTCACGATGCGCGTGTCCTTGGAAACGGCTTGGGAGCAGGAATCATATCCTTCACCGATCAGGTAGATGCGATCGAGGGGACGGTCTTTCAGATCCCGCACCAGCAAACCGTGTTGCTCTGCGCTGTGCGCGCCCAGTTCAGCCATTTGCCCCAGGACGGCAATCCGGCGTCCGGTGCAGGGCAAACGCCCAAGCTCATCAAGGGCTGCCCGCATTGACGCGGGATTGGCGTTGTAGGAATGGTCCAGAATCTGCGCCGATCCGCCCTTGACGGCGACCTGCACCACCATCCCGCGCCCGGCGAGCGCCTCGAAACTGGCAAGCCGGACCATCAAAACGTCGACCGGCTGGTTCAACGCGCAAAGGACCCCCGCGATTGCCATGGCGTTTTCAATCGCATGCGGGCCGCTGCCGACTGTCGGCACCGTCATGCGATGGCCGTGGATGTCGAGCGTGACCGTGCCAGGGGCCCCCGTGGCCGGGATTGGTCTGATGTCGGTACAGGCAGCCTGGCCATAGGTCAGCAACCGCAAACCCTGCGCCAGGGCGGCGGCCTGGACGGTGGCGCTTTCGTGCATGTCGGCGTTGACGACGGCGACGGCGCCTGGGGACATGGCAGAGAAAATCTGTGACTTGCGTGCGGCAATCGTCCTGAGGTCCTTGTGATACACAAGGTGGGCCAGATGGATGTTGGTGAAGACGGACACGTCAGGTCGCGCCAGTCGGCTGTTCCACAGCATTTGCCGGATCGCCATTTCCAGCACGCAATAGGCAACGGACTCGGGCACACAGCACAGATTCCACGAGATGCCACGCGCCATGTTGGCCCCAAAGCGTGTCGCGTACACCGGGCCGGCCCCTTGCAGGCAATGCGCGATCATGGCGGTCACGCTGGTCTTACCGGCACTGCCGGTGACACCGACGACGGGTGCCACCAGCCGGGCACGGGCCGCACTGGCCAAAGCGAACAGGGCCTTTTGCTGGTCAGGTACTTGCAGCACCGCACGCGCCTGGGGGAGGTCTGCGGCAGTTGGGCTGACGATGGCCAAGAGCGCTAGCCGGCCTTGTGCGGACAGTTTTCCCGGGGTGATCCCGAAATCGCCCTGCGCGTCGCGGACAAACACCATATCGTCGGCCCGCAAGGTCGGCGCATAGATCGAGGCGCCTAGCACCCTCAGTCCGGCCTCGGGCGGGACGCGCCATGACGCGCCGTCGATCAGCTCTGCAATGTCGGCCACGCGCCAGTCCATGCGTCAGCCCTGCGTCAGTTCGGCGGCATTGTGGCCGATCAGGTCGGCAAAGGCATCCCGGTCCTCCAGATAGGCCCGATAGGCGATCAGCCCGGAAAGATAATGTTCGACATCGTCGATGCGCACGCGGAACCCGTGGTGGCGGATGAAAAAGCTGCCGGTGATCTTGGCCGGGTTACGAAAATACATGGCGACTTCGGGGAAGAAATATCCATTGGCCAGGTACTGCGCGCGGGCCTCCATCGCACGCACGAAGGCAGGCAGATCCAGACCCGCCAGCGTGTGCCGCAAGGCGGGTTCGGTGAGGGCTTGGCGGATCAGCAGCCGTGTGGCGCAGCACAGTTCGAGCAGGGTCGGAAAGGTGGTGACGCGGCCAGCAATGAATTCCAGATATTCCTTGACGTTCCGGACGCCGAACCGAAAGTAGCTGGGATCGGGATCATGCAAGGCCAGTTCGGTCGTGCAATAGGCCAGCCAGTGATCGTTGTACTGCCAGTAGTCTTGGGCAATATAGGATTGCACAGCCTGTTGCACTGCGTCCAGCCAACGCTTTTCGCCCGTGGCATGATACAGTCGCATCAGGGCAAAGGCGGCCTCGCCATCGTAATAGATCGTCCTGCGCCGCTCTTTCAGGTGCAGGCTGTCGGCGTGCAGGACGTGATTGTATTGGCCGTCGTCCCCCCCCATCGACAAGATACCCTCGCCAAGGCGACGGGCCAGGGGCAGATACCGCTGATCCCCGGTGGCCTGGGCGTGTTTGCACAGCGCCAGGATCGCGACCGCATTGCCGCCCAGTTTGATTTCGTTTCCCAGATCGACCAGATAGGCGGGCCCGTCCGCCGAAATCGGGCTGATGATCCGTTCGGATGTCAGATGATGCAGGGATCTTTCAATCGCCCGAGCTAGGTTTTCGGATTTCAAAAGACCATAGGCCTCGCACAGCGCATAGGTGCTGCTGGCCTGGCGAAGGGTGTTGTTATGGGTGATCGGGCGGTCAAAGCAGGGATACCAGCCATAATGGAACTGGCCATCCGCACCGACCTCACCCGCCAGATAGTCCGCGCCGCGGCGAATAAGGCTGTCGATCTGGGTCAGGTCGTTCACATCGCAGATCCGCCGCCCCGTATTCGGCCCGGTCGGAGGCAGGACGTGGCTCTGCCCATCGACGCGGTCGTAGAATAATCCTTCGCTGGAAAACAGATGGACCATGGCGGCGGGAGCGGGCATCCGGAAGGTCTGGCCGAAACGGCGTTTCCAATAGACATCGAAGTTCGTCGCATTGACCTCGCAATGGGGCACCGAACCGCCCTTGTAGAGCAGGGCACTGCCATTGATCTCGGCCTCGGTCACGGCGTGCCGGAAGGCCGGATCGAAAGACACGCCTTTGCGGCTGTAGTTGCGCTTTACCCCCTTGAGGGCCGCTGCATAGTCGTCAAACCGGATCGGATGCACCAGGGTGACCCAATCCAGCCGCAGGTATTTCGCCGCAAAGTGGTGTTTCATTCCGGGACTGGCCAGCCGGGTTTCCAGGTCGTCCAGGTCCTTGGCAGCCACGGTCGTGACCCGCGCCCGTTCTGTGCCATTGGTCGAGGACACGAAGACGACATGCCGGGGATAGGGCGCGGGAAGGGCGACGACCGCCGCCGTCAGCCGGTTCAGGATCATCTGCATCGCCACCAGTCTTGCGCCGTCATCTTTCACGTAGGGCCTCCGCTGCGCGGTTGAACGGTTTCACCAGGTATTGCATCACGGTCTTGGACCCGGTGTGGATGTCGACGGCCGTCACCATGCCGGGGGTGATCGGAAAGGTCTGCCCGGCCTTATTGACCAGTTCGAAGTGGTCACTTCGCACAAAGACCCGGTAGTACAGCCGCTGCGGGTCGATCTCATCGCGGATCGAGTCGGGCGATACGGACAGAACCTCGCCCGTCAGCATGCCAAAGACGGAATAATCATAGGCTGTGACCTTGACCGTCGCCCGCATGCCCGGTCGGATAAAGGCGATGCCATTCGGTTGCACCCGCGCCTCGACCAGAAGCTCGTCATCCAGGGGGACAATGGTCATCAGCTGGCCATTGGGCGGCACCACGCCACCGATTGTCGAAATGGCGATGTCCTTGACGATGCCGCGCACCGGAGAGCGCAGCGTCAGGCGGGCGAACTGATCCCGCCGCCCGCGCGCCAGTGCCTCGGCCTCGGCCTGTGCGGTGCTGAGGTCTTCGCGGGCCAGCACGTAGTAGTTATGCCGGA
Organism: Pseudorhodobacter antarcticus; assembly: GCA_945871285.1. Classification (GTDB taxonomy): domain Bacteria; phylum Pseudomonadota; class Alphaproteobacteria; order Rhodobacterales; family Rhodobacteraceae; genus Stagnihabitans. Next base: position 4,595 of record CAMBWO010000141.1, read on the forward strand.
CATCGTCTTCACGCATGTTCAGATCGACGATCTGACGGTTCAGCCGAACCAGTTCCATCCGCGATGATGCCCCCATTTCGGACAGGCGGGTCATGGTCGCAAGCTCGTCTTGCAACAGGACACGCGACTGCTCGATCAGGGCGGCCGACCCCACAAAGCTTTGCCGGCGCGCCTGAAACAAGGCTGTTTCGGCTGCAACCAGATCAGTGTGCGACTGCAAGTCCTGAGGAAGATCGAGCGGAATGTCGGAAACCTCGGCGGTCAGCCGGGCGATGCGGGCCTCGCTGGCAAAAAGGTTGGCCTCGACTTCGTCAACGGAAGCTTCAAGGCGGGCGGGGTCGAGTTGGACAAGAATTTCGTTTGCCTCGACAACCTGATCGGCCCGCACCTTGACCTCTCGCACCAGCCCCCCTTCCAGCGATTGGATGACCTGTTCGTTTCGGATCGGGATGACAACGCCGCTGGCCGTCGTCACCTCGTCCAGCACCGCAAAACAGGACCAGACCACTCCCGCCGCAAAGACCAGCGCGAACAGCCAGATGATACGGCTTTGGTGACGCGCCTCGCCGTTGTCGTCGCGGGCGTAGGCGGTTTCTATGGCTTGCCCCGTCATTTCCCCTCCACGCGCATTTTGGCCAGCACCTCGTCGCGGGGGCCGTCCACAACGATGCGGCCCTTGTCCAACACGATGATGCGGTCAACCAGTTGCAAGATTCGGTGCCGGTGCGTGGCCACCACCAGCGTGCGCCCGATCGTCAGCTTGCCCAGCCCGCCCTCCATGATCTGATAATCCCAGCCGCGTTCAAAACCGCTGAGAAAGGCGTCCCCGCCCGCCATGTCCAACGCTGCCCGCAGATCGGTTTCGGGCACGTTGGGGCTGCCCAGCAGCAGGTTGTCGCGCAATGTCCCGTAAAACAGCCGGGCATTTTGCGACAGATACGAGACGTCACGCCGGAAATCGGCGGGATCAATGATGTCGATGGACAGGGTATCGACGCGCAATTGCCCCGCCGCCGGGAACAACTGCCCCGACATCGCCTGCAACAAGATCGACTTGCCCGCCCCGTTACGCCCGACGAGCCCGATCCTTTCCCCCGGCGCGATGCGCAGGGTCGGGACCGTCAGGACCGTGGTCAGGTCGGCCCGGTGCTTGAACACCGCGTCCTCGAACACATAGGCCCCGCCAATCCGGGCGGAGTTGACGCGGGCCTCCTCGGCTGGGTGGTCGATGGGCAGGGTCATGATCTTGGTCAGTCCCTGCGCGCCAATGCGGGCCTGTTGCAGGCGGGCCAGAACGCCCGAAACCTGGCTCATCGGGGCAATCATGCGCGCACCAAGGATCGAGGCACCTACAAGCGCGCCGGTCGTCAGATCACCGGCCATGACCATGGGGGCGCCGATCAGGACCGTGACGGCATAGACGCTTTGCTGGACGATCTGTGTCCAGGATGTCAGCCCCCCGACGATCCGGCGCTCGGTGTACTGTGACGCCGCTGTCGTGGCCGAGGTCTGTTGCCAGACGCGCTGAAATCGGTCCTCGGCCTGCATCGACTTGATGTCTTCGATGCCCTGGATCGTCTCGACCAGGATCGCGTTGCGCAGTGCCGCCTCGCGCTGCGCGCTTTTAGCGGACTGTGCCAGCTTGGGTTGCAGCAACAGACCCGGCAGAAGGATCGCCAGCAAGGCGCAAATCGGGATCAACACCATGGGGCCCGCAATCAGCCAGAAGATGATGCAAAACAACAAGAAGAACGGCAGGTCCATCAGCACGCCGACCGATGTCGATGTCATCACCTCGCGCATGGTGTCGATGTCGCGGATCAGGGCGATAAAGCTGCCGGTGGACACGGGGCGATGATCGTTGCGCACCCGCAGCGCACGGCCGAACACGGTGTCAGCCAGACGCAAGCCCGCATTGCGGCCCAGAACGTCCAGCAGCACGATGCGCGACTGCTTCATGAAAAACTCGAAAACGAAGGCCAGCACGACGCCACTGAACAGCACAAACAGCGTCGGGTAGGATTGTGCCGGGATCACCCGGTCATAGACCTGCATCGAAAAGATGATGCCGGACAGGGCCAGGATGTTGGTGACAAAGGACGCGATGATGACAGGTCCGTAGGGCGCAATCCTTGGGAACAGGGTCTTGCGCAACCAGTGGTCGGCGACGGGCGCGATATAGCCGTCGATGCGGGCGTCCGACAGGCGGCGTCTGGGGCGCACGACAAAGACGCGGGTGTCCGCCTCGATCAGCTGCGCCAGCGGCCTTTCGATGCGATAGGATTGGTCGCGTTCATAGCGCAATGTGGTCGCAACACCTTCCCTGGAGATGCGGTCCACGACAAACGCCCCGTGCGACCGTGTGACCAGCAATAGCGGCGGGTGCAGATCGTCCAAGCGCGCAGGGTCCGGCCGCAGGGGGCGCAAATCCAGACCCATGCGTTCGGCGATCTCTGCCAAACCAAGGACCGGTGCCCGGTCGTCGTCCCACTTCACGGCAATCCGGATCGCTTCTGCCGAAAAGTTCAGCCCGAAGCTGCGGGCGATCGACTGCAATGCAGGCAAGTATTCAAGCCCCTCCGAGGCCGGCTTTTGCTGGGCAAGGTCCTGTTCCAGTGTCACCAGCTGCGGTTTCATTGGTGCAACGCCAAGCCGTGAAGCAGCGCCGTCTCGATCCCCAGGACCTGCCGCAGCCGGCCTTCGGCAACCAGGCAGTCGATCTGTCCGACCGCCATGTCCAGCCGGGACACTTCCAAATCCAGCAAGGTCTGGTGATACTCCTCTTCGGCATCCAGAACATCGTCGATCGTCTTGGTCCCCAGCTCCAGAAATTGCTGCAAGTACAGCTCTCGCGTCCGGTCCAGCAGCTCGACCTCTGCGCCAATCGCCTTGGCCAGCACCTGCCCGCTTTGAACCGTGTCCAGCGCATGTTCATAGGCGCGCCCGGCCTCTTGGCGCGCGCTGTCCAGGGCGGCCTTGGCGGCCGCGCTGTTGCGCACGGCGGAATCGCTGCGCGACCGGGCCGCACCGCCCCGGAACACCGGCATGTTGACTTGAAGGTTGACCTCTGCCGCGCCGGGCGGCGACTGGCCAGAGACGTCCTGATTATAGGCCGCCTCCAGCGACAGAGTCGGCAGCCGGTCGCCCTGCACGGTTTGCACATCCAGCGTGGCCACGGCCAGATCGACGCTGGCAATCTTGACGGCTGTCACAAGGTCGGGCTGCAAGGGGGCGGCGCCGCAGGAAAAGCCGTTCAGGGAAACGCCTGGTCCCGCTGCGCCGACGGTCATTCCGGATTCGGATTCAATCTCGCGACGGCTGCTGGCCAGCGCAAGTTCCGCCCGGATCAACAGTGTTTCCGCGGTTTGCACCCTGCGCTGCGCCTCGATCATGCTGTTGTCCGTGGTGGCCCCTGCCAGACTGCGGTTTTCGACCAGACCCATCAGTTCGCTCATTCTGGCAAGCCGGTCGCGCCCGAGGTCAAGCTGGCGGCTTTGGCTGTTGTAGTTCGCCAATAGGCGCAGCATTTCGGACAGGTTTTCATCCACGACATCCAGAAAATCGAGATGCGCCCTTTGCGCCAACAAAACCTGCCGAGAAACGCCCCGCCCGGTGCGGCCAAAGTCATACAGCATCTGCGTCGCCGTCACGCCCAATTGCGGGCCGGACCCGCCGCCGCTTGAAAGGTTGGACACCACGCCCGCCGAAATTTGCGGAAGAAACTGCGCCTGTTGTTCGGCGACGGTCGCCAGGCGCGATTTCACACGGTCTGCCGCGCCCGAAATCGCCGATTGGCTGCGCAATGTCGCCACCACGATCGGGGCCATGCCGGCGGCCGTTGCCACATCGACGGCCCCGGTTGCAGGGTCGGTCGCCGCGGCCTGCTGCGCCAGATCCGGGGAAATGACGCCAAGCCCTTGCGGTGGTTTCGGGCTGCACCCCATCAGGATGACAAGCAGCAGCAGACCGCAGGCACAGCCTGCGGTCTGTTGTTGCCTTGTGGACACCATAGCTTCCAAGGTCAGACTACTGGGGTCCCCAGCATTCCCTCTTCAAGTTCGTCCAAGGTATGGATCACACCCGTCAGTGTGACCAACGGCGCAAAGTCACCCCCGCCCTCGGGATCCACCGAGATAAGCGTGTCGCCCTCGACCTGCGTCACCGACACATACAGGTCCAGCGTCTCGGCGGTCGCCTCGGGAAGCAGACCTGACAGGTCCACCGCATCCCCTTGGGTCAGGTCAAAGTTGTCCACGGTGTCGCTGCCATCACCCAGGAAATCGTAACTGAGGATGTCCGCACCTTCCCCAAACCCAGGGCCTTCCGCCGCCGCTGCAAATCCGGGCACGACTGGGATGATCGGCTCGATTTCATGGGTGATATCAAGGGACGCGGTCGACGTTTGGCCTTCAGGCGCAGTGATGGTGTAGCTGAAGCTGGAGATATCGCCGTATTCGCCAGCAAAGGTATCGTTGGCGACATAGACATAGCCGCCATCCGGCTGGATCGTCAGCGTCCCGTAGGTGCCCACGATCACGGTTCCGCCCACCAGGACCGGCGTTCCGTCCACGGTAGACACCACCGATCCAACCGGGATGGTGTCTGCGCCGCCACCCCCATCGCCCAGGATGACGTTGCCGGAAACCGTTCCGCTGACCTCGGCAGGTGAGCGGTAGTCGGTCAGTTCGTTGGCGGACGTGGCGACCATGATGTTCGTCAACAGTCCCAGGTCGACCAGCCCACCATCATTGCCGACCACAAAGAAATAGGTTGCCCCGCCTGTCAATTCGGGAAGTGTCAGGTCATTCCCCTCCCAACTCCCTAACAGGCCCAGAATCCCCGGCGTGTATGCTAGCCAGTCCGTCTGGGTAAATGCCAGCGTGGCCTCGTCGCTGCCGGCCTCCTGCCGGTAGACGAACAGATCCAGATCGTAGTCGCCCGCCAGATCGACACCCAGCAATTCAGCGCCACCGCCGGTCACGCTGATCTGCTGCGTCGTGTTGGTGGCGACATCCACGGTGAATGCCGTGCTGCCAGACAGAAGCGCGGCATTCACCGTATCGCCAAGCGCGCCCACGTTCAGCAACCCACCCGTCGATCCAATAACCTGGCCCTGCTCGGACACAACCGGAGTGACCTCCAAGGCGACCAACGTCTGATCGTCAACCGCTTCGGCATCAGCATCCGCGTCGGCGTCAGCATCCGCGTCAGCGTCAGCATCCGCATCAGCGTCCGCATCTCTATCTCCATCATCACCGCCAGCCAGTGCTGCGGTGGCGCCTAAGAGGCCAAGGGCACCGAGAATGCCCAAAGCACCGACGCCGTCACCCCCAATTGCCGCTACGTCCTCAAAATGCAGCAGCAGCGGGGATTGCCCGCCGCCCCGCACTTCCTTCAAGAGCAGTTCCTTGCCGTCGTCACCTGTGAAAAACAGGTCGATGCCGGTTTCATTCGCAAAGTAGCCATCGATCTTGAAGGCCTCACCATTTTTCAGATCAACGACCGGGTCGTTACCCACTCGATTGACTGTAAGGATGTCATCCGGATTTGCCCGAACAACAACATCGCTCTGACCGCGCACGACCACGCTGGACAAGTTCCCCTCTTTGAAAACTGTAACAGTATCGGGTGTGGGGGTTGAAACGGTCATTGGCACTTCCTTTCAGGAAGAATGCATCAGGATGGCACAACCCCTAGGTGACCGACAAATCGCCAACGAACACTAACATGGATCATGTTCGGGCCAGATGACCGCCACGACACGGACCACCTTCTTGCCGATATCGATCCCATAGGCGAAGGCTTCAGGCCTTGGTTGGGTTCGTATCCGTTCCCTTTTTCTGCTTTGTGATACCGCAATGCCGACGCTGGGACGGGGGGGTGGACCATTGTATTGGTTCCATGCCCTGTCGGTCGAGCCATTGTCCGCCATTGATCTTAGGACACAGGCGAGCGAGGTATTCAGACCCTTCTGACGACAAAGGCGTGTGCTGAAATCGAGCAAGGACCAAGTCTTTCGCGCCAGAGCGGTTGGCGGTCGTATTGCCGCATCCAAGAATGTTCCTGAGTGGGATTTCCTCTGCCTCATCAGAAATGTTCCCCGACGCGTCGAGCTTTGCCTCTATCGAGGCCGTTGTTTGAGTGCCGCTGACGCGCGGAGTTCCCACATGGCGCAGCGCGTCAGTGGCACTCTCTTCGCCTGCGGTGGATTTGGGCGGGCCCAAGACCAGTGACTTTGCCATTTCGTGACGCCAGATCTTCACGCGCCGCTGGACGGTCCTCAGCAGAGAGACGGGGTATAGGCTGGGATACGTGCCTTGGAT
>CAMBWO010000142.1 GCA_945871285.1 Pseudorhodobacter antarcticus
GCACGGCCTCCAACGCCCGGAACGCGTTCATCAACTCATCGCCCTGCGGCAGCTTTTCGGTCATCACGGTCGGCGCGCCCATCATGCAGACCGGCACCACCAGCGCGTCATCGGCCAGGTCCATGACATCCATCAGCTTGACCGGCCCATGCTTGCGGATCGCCTGCTGCGCCATCAGCTTGCCCACATAGGGGTCGCCGCCGCCCCCGGTGCCCAGCACGGCACCCCCGATGGCGATATCTTCCATGTCGTCCACGTCAACCATGCGGATGATCTTCATTCTCTCGTCCTTTCAGGCGCTTATCGGGCCAAAGGCCAGCGGCGCAAAAGTCAGTTCAGGATAGCCAAAGGCCTGCGGTCCCACGACCGCCATCGCCTCGGGCGTTTTCATCAGGTCATGCACCGGCAGACCGATCACCGCGACCCGCTGGCCATAGCGCAGGATTTCGGTCGTGATCGGCTCGCCCGTCTCAAGGTCCAGGTTGATGATCAGGTCCGGCACCATGATCACCGCTTGCCCATCGACCCACAGGACCAGGTTTTCGTTCTGGATCGCAATGCGCGCCTCGGACCCTTGCCAATCGCCCAGGCCCACAATCCTGGCCTCGCCTCGCGAAAAGCCGCCCTTCAATTCGCGGTGGATGTCGGTGATCTTGCCGGTAAAGAACAGCGTGGCCCCGGTCGCAGCACAGACCCGCTCGACCACGTTTTGCCGCTTGGCCCGCGCATCCAGCACCGCCCGCCCGATGGTCAGGGCCTGCGTCACCGTGCCCGGCACCGCCGTGCGGCGCACGAAATCCATCCGCATTGGCGCAATCGCCAGCCCCGCCGCCGCCCCCATCGCAACCGAGGTGTCACGGGCAAAGCGTTCCAGCCAATACATATCCTGCACATGGCGGAACACCACGACATTGCCCTTGTCATCCGCAATCGCCGCCGGTGAGGGCTTGGCGCCATAGATGAAAAAGGTGGTCATCTGCACTTCGGGAAAGGCGCGCCCCATGCCGTCGCCGTCAATCACCGGCAGCCCGGCCTGCGCCGCCGTGATCACCGGCTCCATCGAATTGGCCCCGCCAATCTCGGCACTGATCAGCGCCGCCATGCGGATGCCCAGAACCTCCTCGACCGCCCGCATCGCGCGGAAACACTCGGCCCCTTCCTCGATCTTCTCGACGCCCACCACCGGGGCACCAATCCCGCCAACCTCACCGATCAGCGCGTCGTCGGACAGGGCGTCCAGCGGCAACACCCGCACCGTCGCCCCCTTGCGCAGCAGTTCCCGCGACCGCAACATGCCGACATAGGGGTTGCCCCCGCCCCCCGTCCCGAGCAGCGCCGCCCCGATCGACAGGGGCAACAGGTCCGCCTCCAGCAGAGGCCAGCTTCCGTCATCCGACATGAAGTTCACCCACGGCCTTGACCCGCACCCGCGTCGCATTGCCCGGCAGATAGGCCAGCGGCACATCCTCGACATCCACGATCTCGACCGTCTCACGCCGCGCCCCGGCGGCCACGGCGGCCTCCGTCGCCTGCCGCTTGGCGTCATCCAGCGCCGCTTCCCGAGTCATGTCGGCCAGCGCATAAACCCGGTCCACCTCGCCCGACACCTGCGCGATGGCGGCACCCACGGCATTCGCCACGGCAAAATGGTTCGGCAGGATCAGTTCCAGCCCGGCAATCGGCCCCTCGACCAGGATCGACCCGCCGCCCACCACGATCACCGGCAAAGGCTCGGCACTGATCCGCGCCCGCTCCACGCAATCCTCCAGCATAAAGGCAATCCGGTCCCGCGTGCGCCGGATCAGCGCGGGGTCCAGATGGGCGACCTTGGCCTTGTCGCCCAGATCAGCCCCGCCGTCCGCCACGATGATATCCGAAGTGGTCAGGGTCGTGCCGCCAAACACCAGCGCCTCGGTCACGATGCGGTAGCCGACCGAGCGTGGCCCGACCGTCACCCCATCCGGCCCATCCACCACCAGCGACCCGCCGCCCAACCCGATGGAGAACACATCCGGCATCCGGAAGTTCGTGCGCACGCCGCCCACCTCGACCGCAACAGTCGCCTGCCGGGGAAAGCCCTTTTGCAAGGACCCCACGTCCGAGGTCGTCCCGCCGATATCCACCACGATGGCATCCGCCACCCCCGACAGGAACGCCGCCCCCCGCATCGAATTGGTCGGCCCCGAGGCGAAGGTCAGCACCGGGAAACGTTCGGCAAAGGCCGCATCCATCAACGTGCCGTCGTTCTGCGTCAGATAAAACCGCCCGGTAAAGCCGACATCGGCCAGTGCCCCCCGGAACGCCTCGACGACATGCCGCGACAGATCGCGCAGACAGGCATTCATGATGGCCGCATTCTCGCGCTCCAACAACCCGATCCGGCCAATATCGGCGGACAGGGTGATATGCGTATCGGGCAGCGCCTTGGCGAAAATCTCACCGGCCTGCTTTTCAAACTCGGACGACACCGGCGAAAAGACCGAGGTGATCGCGATGGATTTGATCCCCTTGGCGCGGATATCGTCGGCAATCCCCAGCAACTCCGCCTCATCCAGCCGGGAAATCACCCGCCCGTCAAACTCGTTCCCGCCATGCGCCAGATACCAGTGGTTGCCCAGAACCTCGCGCAAATCCTCGGGCCAGTCCACCATCGGCGGCAGGCTGGCCGTCGCGGGCAGGCACAACCGCACCGCCGCCACCGGGGCCAGATCGCGGCGCTGGACGACCGCGTTGGTGAAATGCGTGGTGCCGATCATCACGACATCCACCTTGTCCGCCGTCGTCTTGGCCGCCGCCAGCACATCGCGCAGCGCCTGCACCACCCCCGTCATCACGTCCGGCGAGGTGGGCGCCTTGACGCCCGCCACCACGGTCTTGCCGTCCATCAACACGGCATCGGTGTTCGTGCCGCCAACGTCTATTCCGATACGGATCATCTTGCAGGTTCCTTTGCGTTCAGCCCCGCACGCAGGGCCATCAATTCTTCGGCTGTCGGCATTTCGCCGTTTATCAAGGGGATCACCGGCCGCATCGCGGCCTCTTCCGCCGAAATCACCGGCACCGAGGCGAGCAGCAGCCGCGTGTAATCATGCTGCGGGTCTTGGAAAACCTGCGCCACCGGGCCGGTCTCGACGATCTTGCCAAGGTAGAGGATCCCCACCGTCTGGGCAAAGTTGCGCATCAACGACAGGTCGTGGCTGATGAACAGATAGGTCAGGCCCAACTGCCGCCCCAACTCCTCCAGCAGGTCAATCACACGGGCCTGCACCGATACATCCAGCGCCGAGGTCGGCTCGTCCAGCACCAACAGCCGCGGGCTGACCGCCAGCGCACGGGCAATCGCCACCCGCTGCTTTTGCCCGCCCGACAGCTCATGCGGATAGCGGTCCGCAAAATTCCGGGGCAGATGCACCATGTCCAGCAAATCACCAATGCGGCCCCTGCGGTCGCCCGCAAAGCCATGCGCCGCCAGCGGCACCAGGATCGACTGCCCCACCGTCCGACGCGGGTTCAGCGACGCGCCGGGGTTCTGGAACACCATCTGCACCAAGGCGCGTTCCCGCTGGCCCAGAATGGACACCCCATCAATCAGGATATCACCACTGTCCGGCGCGGTCAGACCCATGATCATCCGGGCAATGGTCGATTTGCCCGAACCGGATTCCCCCGCCAACCCATAAACCCCGCCTGCCGGGATCGTAAAGCTGACACCGTCCACCGCCCGCACCTCGCCCGACACCCGGCCAAAGGCGTTGCGCACCGGATAGGTCTTGACCAGATCGCGAATTTCCAAGGCCGTCATGGCGCCACCCGCCCGGTCAAACGCGGCACGGCGGCAATCAGATCGCGGGTGTATTGCTGGCGCGGCGCCTCAAACAGGCCAGCCGTCGGCCCCTCCTCGACAATCTCGCCCTTGTTCATCACATAGACATAATTCGACGTCTCGCGCACCACGCCCAGATTGTGTGTGATCATCAACAAGGCCAAGCCCTGCGCCTCGACCAGATCGCGCAGCAGTTTCAATATCTGCGCCTGCGTCGTCACATCCAGCGCGGTCCCCGGCTCATCCGCAATCAGCAGACGCGGTTCCGACAACAGCGCCATCGCGATCAGCACGCGCTGCCGCATCCCGCCCGACAGCATGATGGGATAACTGCCTGCCACCCGCTCGGGGTCGCGCATCCGCACCTGCGCCAGCACCTCGATCACCCGCGCCCGCCGCCCGCGCCGGTCCCGGTCGCGGCCCAGCCGCCGGTCGGCGTATTTCAGGATTGTCGTCAGCTGATCCTCAATCGTCCAGACCGGGTTCAGCGACGACATCGGGTCCTGAAACACCATGCTCATCGCCGTGCCGCGCAGCGCCACCCGCTCACGCTCGGGCAGGGTCAGCAGATCGCGCCCGTCAAACATGATCTTGCCGCCATGAATCCGCGCAGGCGGCTGTTGCAAGAGCCCCATGATCGCCTTCATCGTCACCGATTTGCCCGACCCGCTTTCGCCCACCAACGCCACCTGCGCGCCCTGCGGCACCTCCAGGCTCACGCCCTTCAACACCTCGGCCGTCCGGCCATAGGTGGTAAAGCTGACCGACAGCCCCTGCACCGACAGAAGGGCGCTCATCGCACATCCTCCACATCGAACAAGTCGCGCAATCCGTCGCCCAGCAGGTTGAACCCCAGCGCCACGAACAGAATGGCCGACCCCGGCAGCAGCGATTCCCACCAGTAATCAGGCAGGAACGACGCGCCATCCGACACCATCGTGCCCAAGTCGGGCGTCGGCGGCTGTATCCCCAACCCCAGGAACGACAACGACGCCCCGATCAGGATCACGAATCCCGCATCCAGTGATGTCTTGACCGCAATGGCCGAGATGCAATTCGGCAGGATTTCGCGGAACAGGATGTGGACCTTGGACGCGCCCAGCGTCTCCGCCGCCTCGACATATTCCAGCGCCCTGATCTGGCGCACCATCGAATAGACCAGCCGCGTGTGCCAGGTCCACCACAGCGACGCGATGGCCAGCATCGCGTTCATCAACGACGGCTCCAGCACCGCCGCCACCGCCAGGGCCATGATCAACGGCGGCAGGGCCAGGGCGATGTCGGTCAGGCGCATGATCACAATCTCGGTCCAGCCGCCGAAATACCCCGCCAGCAGGCCCATCACAGTGCCAAACGGCACCGCGATGATCAGCACGACAAAGGCCAGCATCAACGACACCCGCAGCCCAAAGATCACCCGCGTCAGGATGTCCCGCCCGACATTGTCGGTGCCAAACCAATGCGCCGCACTGGGCGGCTGATGCCGGTTGCGAAAATCGACGATGGCGCCGACATGGTCGGGATAGGGCGTGATATGAGGCGCCAGCAGCGCGGCCAGGATTGCCACCACCACGATCAGCAGCCCGATCACCGCCGTCGGGTTGCGGCTGAACCGATACCAGTTTTGAAAGCTGTTCGACAGTGCGGCCAGGTCGCTCATGCCCGCCGCCCCCGGATGCGGATGCGCGGATCAACCCAGCCGACCAGCACGTCGATCAGCAGGTTCACCAGCACAAAGAACAGCCCCGACACCATCACCACCCCCATGATCGCATTCAGGTCCTTTTGCGTGATCGCGCGGATGCCGTAGGCCGCCATGCCCGGCCAGGAAAAGATCAACTCGACCACGAACGCCCCCCCGATCAGCGAGGCAAACTCCAGCCCCATGATCGTCAGCGGCGGCACAAAGGCCGGGCGCAACTGATACTTGAACAGCCGCACCCGGTCGGGCACGCCAAAGGCCCGCGCCGCCTCGATATAATCCTGCCGCGACACGTCGATCATCGACGCCCGCGTGATCCGCGCCATCTGCCCCATCGTGGCCAGCGACAGCGCAAGGGCGGGCAGCAACAGATGCCGCATCGCCTCGAACACCACATGGAACTGGCCCTTCAACAGGCCGTCCACAATCAACAGCCCGGTGATATCGGCCTGAAAATCGGTCCCGGTCGGCAAACGGCCCGTCGTCGGCAATATCTGCAACACATAGCCCGCCAACACCTGCAACAGCAGCGCGATAAAGAACGTCGGCATCACCGCCGCCACGATGGCAAAGGCCCGGACCAGATTGTCAGGCCAGCGGTCCTTCCACCGCGCCGCCGCCACGCCCAGGGGCACGCCGAACAGAAACGCGATGATGACCGTCGTGATCACCAGTTCCAGCGTCGCCGGAAATGTCGTGCGGATGTCCAGATTGACCGACCGCTCGGTCAACAGCGACTGCCCCAGCTCGCCCCGTGCCAGCCCGCCCACGAACCGCCCGTATTGCTGATACAAGGGCAGGTTCAGACCCAGCTTTTCTTGCAGTTCCGTCACTTGCTCCAGGCTGGCACGCGGTCCCAGCGCCATGCGCGCAGGGTCCCCCGGCACCACCCGCGCGATCACAAAGATCACCACGGACAGCCCGACCAGCACCAGCACAGACCACGCGAGGCGCCGCGCAAGGAAGCCCAGAAACTCCACGTCAGCCGTTCCTTCACCAAGGCACGCCGTCCATCATGGCCGCCGCTCGGGACTAAATTCATTGAATCCGTAAGGCAGTCAGGCCGGGGTCATGCCCCGGCCCGATCCGTCAGCCTGTCACGGGCAGGACCAGCTGTAGCGCACCATGTCATAGTCGAACGATTGCATCGGCACGGCCTTGAAGCCCTGCAAACACTTGTCCATCGCATGTTGCACCGTCTGCGCCAGCAGTGGCACAGCCACCGCGTTCTCGGCCATCAACGCCTGCACTTCTTTGTACAGCCGCGCCTGCTCAGCCACATCACCCGTTGCCCGCGCCTGATCGATCAGCGCGTCAATCGCCGGGTCCTGCACCCATTCCATCGAGGCCCATGTGCCTGCCGCAGCCGAATGGAACTGCGTGAAGAACATCGAATCCGGGCTCGGATAGGTCGGACCAAAGAAGATCTGGTTCACGTTGGGCGTCGTCGCCACATCCGCCGCAATCTCGGTCACGCGGTTCCACGGCTCGGGCTGCTGTGTCACCTTGAAGCCCAGGGTTTCCAGGTTCGATTGCATCAGCAGGCTGATTTCTTCCTCGAACAATGTGCCCGCCACATAGGACAGCGTGATCGGAATCTCCTGCCCGGCATAGGCCGACAGCGCCAACTCCTCGGCCGCCTTGGCCATGTCATAGGTCGGTGCGGTCACATCCGCATTCCAGAAATCAGCAAAGCCTGCCGGCAGAACCGTCGTCATCGGCTCGCCCGGAAAGATCACCTCGCGGATCGTGGCATAGTCGGTCGCATAGGCAATCGCGCGGCGAATATGCACATCATCCGTCGGCGCGGCCTTGGAGTTCAGCTTCAGGTAAAACGCCGTCGTCGTCGGCTGGCTCTCCATCCGGAACCGCCCCATGTCGACCAGCGCCTTGTAGGTGTCGGGCGACTGGAACTGCGACGACATCGTAAGCTCACCCGATGCCGCCAGCGCCTTTACGGTCGCCTCGTCATTCGTGATGATCCAGCGCACCTCGTCGATCGGGTTGTCCAGGAAGCCGCCATAGTAATCGGCATGGCGCTTGATCACCATCTGGCTGCCACGGTCCCAGCTGTCCAGCACATAGGCGCCCGACCCGGCCACATTGTCGGCAAGCCAGGTCTGCCCATCATCGGCACCCTTGTTGGCCTCAACCGTGTCGGCATTGACGATCATTAACGCCGGAACCGTCGCCATGAAGGGCGCAAAGGTCTTGGACAGCTTGAAGCTGACCGTCGTGTCATCCACCGCCGTCACGGCCCCCGAGGCAACAACCCCGGCATACAGGTTCGCCGGACCCTGATTGATCCGCAGCAGCCGCTCGAACGAATAGACCACATCCGACGCCAGAATCGGCGTGCCGTCGGTGAAGGTCGCATCGGCGCGCAGCTTGAACGTCACCTCGGTCGCATCCGGCGACACGACCCAGCTTTCCGCGATCTGCGGGATCAGATTGCCCGAACTGTCCACGGTGACAAGACTGTCATACAGATTCACCGCCGCCATATAATCAGTGTAATCGCTGATCTTGGCCGGATCAATCGTGCCAAAGATCTGCACGGTGTTCATGGTTACGACATTCTGCGCACCTGCCGCACCTGCCACAAGGGCAGTGGCAAGCGCCAGTGTCGCCGTGGTCGCGAGAAAACGTCTGGTCATCGTCATCCTCCTGGGAATGTAAAAGCAAGGACGGGGCTTTTGCCCCTTATTGCCCCTACCATGCCCCCCCCCTTGCCTTGCGGCAATGGATCGGGCGACTAGGTTTTCATCCAATAAGGTTAGGTTTTGGCGTCACGCGTCAGGAAACGATCCGCAGGGCGACAGCGGCCGCAATCGCATCCCGGCGCGTGGTGCAGCCCAGCTTGCGATACAGGTTGGCAAGATGGAATTTCACCGTCGCTTCGGACAGGCCCAGCATGTTCGCGATGGCCTTGTTGGCCGCCCCTTCGGACAGGGCGTGCAACACCCGCGTTTCCTGCCGCGTCAGTCCCGCCAACTGCCCGCGGTTCTGGCGTCCCGCTCCGGTCTCGGCCACCCGTTTCAACACGCGCCGCACTGAGTCACTGCGCTCCAACGTGTCGCGCATCCGCCGCGTGGCGGTCAGGTCCGTCAGGAACGACCGCTCCTCGCCCAGCAGTGCAACCGACCCCGCCTGCGCCGCCTGCGCCAGAGTGCGCGACAGTTGAACCTGCGCCCCTGCCCCATCGCCCTGCCGCCGCATCACATGGGCGCGCCATATCTCGGCACCGCCCCTTTGCCGGGCGGTCAGATGCGGATTGTCCAGCATCCGGTCGATCAGCGGCAACAAACCGGGCCGCGTCGGCGTGACCTGCGCCATCTGCCGCAACCAGACCAGCGCCAACGCCGTCTCGTCCCGGTCATGCAGGTCTGCCAACCCCTCACCCGCCTGGACAAAGGCCAGCGTGATCCGCGACCGCAACTCCGCCGCCTTCTGCGCCGCCTCGGTCCAGCGGTTGCCGTTTTGCAAAACCGTGACCTCGCGAATGTCGATCAGGGTGCGAAACTGCGACGACCGTTCCTGCGTGACCCGCCAACGGTCCAGAAACGACCGCGCCGCCATCGTCGAATAATGCTCGCCCAGCGCCTGCGATCCGTAAACCAGCGTCAGTTCCACCAGCGACGGCCAGATTTCCCCCTGGGCAAAAGCATCCAGCTCCAGCGACAAGAACCGTGTCAGCGCATCCGCCTGCCCCGATTCATAGGCGATGCAGGCATCCAACAGCGTCAAAAGCCGCGCATCCCCGGGGCTTTCGTGACGGACGGCCAGCAGATGGGCCCGGGCGGCCGCACTGTGGACCTGCGCACTCGCAGGCTCGCCCATGAACAGGCGGATGATGGCCCGGTGCAGGTCGATATAAAACGACAGGATCGGCACCTTGGTGCTGGCGTAATGGGTGGCCGCACGGCTGGCCGCATGATCGGCCTCGGGAAACCGTCTGGAGCGGATATAGAACTCCAGCACGGCGTTGTAAAACGAACCGCGATGCAGGTCATCCTCGGCCGGCAGTTCGGCCAGCAGCGCATAGGCATCATCCAAAAACCGCTGATCAAGGTCAAAATCTTCCCATGTGCGCAGCAGCAGACGGAAAAAGCGGAACTCCAGCGAATGGTGCGTGCGGTCTGCCAGCACGGCATGGGCATCACCCGCAACAGGGCCGTATCGGTCGATCAGAATGCGCCGGGTCAGGGGCACTTCGCCACGTTTGACCGCCTGGATCGCCCGGCACAGCACAAGGGTTTCCTCGGTTTTGGTCATGTCTTGCGGGAACCCCGACAGCATCCGGTCAAAGGCGGCCGGCCCAAAGCGGTGAACGAAGAACGGCCCCCCCGCCCCTTCAAGCGTCTGCAACGCCGCCTCCCAGGCCCCGATGCTCTGGAAAATCGCAATGGCCTCGGGCGTCTGGCCCAGGGCAACCATCGTCACGGCAATCGCCCGCGCCTCCTGGGGGTTGGTGACGCGCAACGCCAGCAGCGACCGGATCGCACCCAGCATGGGGTCGCGGACGGCCGCCAGCGCCGGATGCAGCGCCTTGCCCCCGACAAAGGGCAGCCCGGTCAACAGGCCAAAATCATGACCCGCCCCCGGCTCGGTCAGATAGGCCTGAAAGGCAACCAGCCGCGCCGATGCAATCTGGCAAAGCAAATCATCCTGCAAGAACCTGCTCAGCGCCGCAAAGGACGCCGTGCCAGACAGGGCCGCCGGAAGCAGACAAGGCCACCCCCCCGTGCGCGCCATGATCGTGTCCGCCGCAGGCAGGCCCGCGACGTCCTGCACGGTGAACAGCAGATCTGCGGTGCCATACCGGCTGACCCGGCCATAAACCTCGGCCCGGGCCAGCCCCGGAACCGCCGTTTCGGGCCGCTTGGCCAGAACCAGCCGCTGCCCCGGAAGCTCAGCCGTCAAGGCCACATGGGGCACATCCCAAAACAGCGCCCCCTCCAACGGCCGAACGTCACGGGCAATGGGGCCGTCCCCCGCCAGATCGGCCAGCAGCCAGCTTTTGCCCATCCCGGCAGGCGCCTCGATCACGATCACCTCGGCCGGATCGGCCCGGATCCTGGCCACCAAAGCGGCCCGGTCCAGCCGCAAACTGCCGCTTGCCACGCCCCCGCTTTGCGCCTCGCCTGCCCGCGTCCTGTCCCAGGGGTCGACAGCGGTCAATTCTGCCCATCCATGCCCAGCCGCAACCCCATCAGCGCCCGCCGCTCGCCCTGCGGTGTCACGCCAAAGGCCTGCTGATAATCCCGCGCCATCGGCCCCGACCGCGGATAGCCGACCGAGGCCGCAATTTCCGTCAGGCTGTCGTTGGAATACAGCACCCGCTGCCGCGCCTTGGACAGCCGGATCAGCCGGTAATAGCGCAGCGG
>CAMBWO010000143.1 GCA_945871285.1 Pseudorhodobacter antarcticus
TCCGCAATCGGGCGGCGCGGGCTGAACACCTCACGCGCCCGCAGCGCCTCGGGCAGGTCGGCCGGGTCGCCGTGGCGGCCCAGCGCCACGACACAGTGCAGCGCAAAGCCCTCGGGCACCGCAATCGCCGCACGCAGGGCATACTGGTCAAACCCGCCCATCGCATGGGCCACCCGGCCCGACAGTTGCGCCTGCAACGCCAGATGCCCCCAGGCCGCCCCCGCATCGAACGCATGGGTGCGGTTGGGCACCTCGACCCCCTCCTTCGTCACCGTCTGGGCCGAGGCGACCACGATCAGCGCCGCCGCCTTTTCCGCCCAGACCCGGTTGCTGGCCGCCAAGGCCCCCGCACTCGCCACAAACCCCGCATCGCCGCGCAACCCATAGGCAAAGCGCCACGGTTGCATATTGCTGGCCGACGGCGCCCAGCGCGCCGCCTCCAGCACGGTCAGGACCTCGGCCTCGGTCATCGCCTCGGGCGCAAAGGCGCGGGGCGACCAGCGGGTCAGGAATTGCGGGTCAACGGGGTGATCGGGGATACGGGTCATGGGCGGCCTTTCTGGTTTCCCCTCACTTAGGGCACAGCAGCCCTCAGGCAAATCCCCATCCCGGCAGAGCCCGCGTTCATCCATGAACACCCCCCATTGACCCCGGCTTTGCTGCGCCAAAGGAGAGCCCCATGCGCGCCGTCCAACTGCTTGGCCGCCAGTCGATCGGTCTGGTGGACCTGCCCCACCTCACCGCAGCCCCCGGCGAGGTTCCGATCCGAGTCGAGGCGGCAGGCATCTGCGGCACCGACCGGCACCTCTACCCCGGCGAATTCCCCTCAGCCCCGCCCGTCACGCTGGGGCATGAGTTTTCGGGCATCGTCATCGCGGGCGACCTGCCCCCCGGCACCCGCGTCTGCTGTGACCCCACATGCCCTGCGGCACCTGCGACCCCTGCCGCTGGGGCAAAACGCCCCCCTGTTGACCCGCGCCGGGGGGCGCATCGTGATCCTGGGCGTTCTGCCCAAAGGGCAAAAGGTGCCGATCGAACCCTTTGACCTTTTGTTCCGCGAAATCACCGTGATCCATGCCTTCCTGAACCCCTTCACCCAAGGCCGCGCCACCGCCCTGATCGCCACGGGCCGCCTCCGGCTGGACCCGCTGATCAGCCGCGTCATCCCGCTGGACCAGGCAGCGCAGACCATCGCAAACCCGGCCCGCCCCGACGATATCAAAGTCCTCTTGCAACCCTGACGCCCGCTCTGGCATCCCCCGACAGATCGCGCTAGGTCAGGCCATGACCACCGATCCCAAACCCCCGTCGATCTTTCGTCACCGCGATTTCACGCTGTTTCTGGGCGGTATGACCATCATGTCAGCCGGCGCGATGATCGAGGCGGTGACGATCGGCTGGCAGGTCTATTCGATCAGCCGCGACACCATGTCGATCAAGGAATCCGCCTTTCTGGTCGGCCTGGTCGGCCTTGTGCAATTCGTGCCGATGTTCGTGCTGACCCTGTTTGCGGGCTCCCTGGCCGACCGGATGTCGCGGCGCAAGATCGTGATGGTGTCCATCGCGGTCGAGGCGCTGGGGGTCGTCGGCCTGACCTTCACCGCGATGCAGGACCAACCCTCGCTGACGGTGATCTTTGTGATCGCCGGGGTCTTTGGCGCGGCGCGGGCGTTCTTTCGGCCGGCCGCCTGGTCGATGATGCCCATGCTGGTGCCCAAGGAAGAGATTGCCAAGGCCATCTCGCTGTCCTCCCTGCTCAGCGAACTTGCCGTGATCCTGGGGCCTGCCACGGGCGGCCTGCTGATCGCCCATTCCACCGCCACGGCCTATGGCGTGACGGCGGGCCTTTATACCGCCGGGTTTCTGGCCATGGCCTTCATCGTCAAACCCACCACCCCCGAACGCCAACCCGGCAACCAGATCGAGCTGATCCGCGAGGGGCTGGTCTATGTCTGGAAAAACAAGATCATCTTTGGCGCCATATCGCTGGACCTGTTTGCCGTTCTTCTGGGCGGCGCCACCGCCCTGCTGCCCGCCTTTGCCAGTGACGTGCTGGATGTGGGGCCAACCGGCTTTGGCATCCTGCGCTCCAGCCCCGCCATCGGCGCCGCCCTGATGGCCGCCGCCCTGACCCGCTGGCCGCTGAAACGCCATGCCGGGGTGCGCATGTTCTGGGCCGTCGCCGGGTTTGGCCTTGCGACCATCGTCTTTGGCCTGTCGCGCAACCTGTGGCTGTCGGTGCTGGCCCTGGCCATGCTGGGGGCCGCCGACATGATCTCGGTCTATGTCCGCCAGACCCTGATCCAGATCGTGACACCCGACCACATGCGCGGCCGGGTGTCCTCGGTGTCGGGGCTGTTCATCTCGGGCTCGAACGAGTTGGGCGAGTTTGAAAGCGGCCTCGTCTCGCGCTTTGTCGGCCCGGTGATGGCTGCCGTTCTGGGCGGCATCGGCACGCTGGTCGTGACCGGTGCCTGGGCTGCGATGTTCCCCGACCTGCGGCGCGCCGACCGGCTGGACGGCCAGGATGGATGACAGCCGGCCCTTGGCCGGGGCACTGTGGATGCTGGGGTCCGTGGTCGCCTTTACCCTGATGGCGATTGCAGCGCGCCATGTCTCGGCGGTGCATGACACGTTTGAACTGCTGATGGTGCGGTCTGCCGTAGGCTTTGCCGTGGTGCTGGCGGTGGGTGCCTTGACCGGCCAACTTGGCCAGATCACGGCACAGCACCTGTCCGGCCATTTCCTGCGCAACATCGTGCATTTCGCGGGGCAAAACCTGTGGTTCCTGGGCCTGACGCTGATCCCCCTTGCCCAACTCTTCGCGCTGGAATTCACCTCGCCCATCTGGGTGGTCCTGCTGTCGCCGCTGTTCCTGGGCGAACGTCTGACGGTGCCCCGTCTGATGGCGGCGGCCTTGGGCTTTGGCGGCATCCTGATCGCCACCCGGCCCGATGTCACCGCCCTCAGCCCCGGCGTGCTGGCAGGTCTGGGGGCGGCGGTCTGCTTTGCCACCGTGTCGATCCTGACCAAACGCCTGACCCGCGGGGTGCCGGTGATCGGCATCCTGTTCTGGCTGACGCTGATGCAGTTCTTCTTTGGCCTGATCTGCGCCGGGTTTGATGGCGACATCACCTGGCCCACCGCGCAAACCCTGCCCTGGCTGGTGCTGATCGGCCTGTGTGGCGTCGGCGCGCATCTCAGCCTGACCACTGCCCTGTCGCTTGCCCCCGCCTCTTATGTCATGCCGGTGGATTTCCTGCGCCTGCCGCTGATCGCCGTCGTCGGTGCCCTGGCCTTTGCCGAACCGCTGGACCCTTGGGTGCTGGCCGGGGGTGCAGTGATCTTTGCGGGCCTGTGGATCAACATCCGCGCCCAGATGCGCAGCGCGCCCTGAACACGCATCCCTGACGCCGCGTCATTGATTGACGCTTTGTCCGCCGCCGGCACCAGATCGGCGCGGGCCGCGTGCACATATGGGGGAGAGACCATGAAGCTGATCTTGTCGGGCCTGGCTGCCTTGACGCTGTCGACCACTGTCGCATCAGCCGGCGGCATTGACCGCTCGGCCCTGCCAACCTCGATCCTGTTCGAGCCGGGCAGCACCGCCCGCCTGACCTTTTCCAGCGTCACGCCCAATGTGTCTGGCGCCTATGCCCCGGCCCTCGGCGCCTCAACCAAAAACATGGCGCAAAGCTATGTAAGCCTCGGCTTTGCCGTCAAGATGGACCTCAGCGACCGGATGTCCGTGGCCCTGATGGCGAACCAGCCCTACGGTGCCGATGCCAAATACACCGGCGGCTTTTACACCGGGCTCGAGGCGCACTGGACCAGCACCCAGCTTGCCGCCGTGTTGAAGTTCGATGTGACGGACGGTGTCTCGGTCTTTGGCGGCCTGCGCTATGTCGAGTCCCGCGCCAATATCAGCATCCCGGTGCAGATGCTGTCGCCCCCGGTCACACCCATCGTCGTGGGCCCCTACACCGCCGATGCTGCAAAAGATGGCCAGACCGGCTATCTGATCGGCGCGGCGTATGAGATTCCCGACATCGCCCTGCGCGGCAGCCTGACCTATCAATCCGCCATCACCCACAGCTTCGCCACCGCCGAGAGCTTTGGCGGTCTGGGCGGCGGCGCCACCGTAAACGGCACCACCGAAATCATCCTGCCGCAAAGCATCACGCTGGATTCTCAAAGCGGCATCGCGGCGAACACCCTGTTGTTCGGCTCGGTCAAATGGTCGGAATGGTCGAAATGGCACGTCCGTCCCACCTCTTACGACACGGTCATCAATGATGAGGTCACGGGTTTCGACAACGACGTGATCACCTATCAGCTGGGCGTTGGCCGCAAGATCAACGACACGCTCTCGGTCTTTGCCCGCCTCGGCTATGAAAAGCCCACCGGCGGCGAGGCGTCGCGCCTGTCGCCCACCGACGGGATGACCAGCATTGGCCTTGGCGGCTCCTGGACCCAAGACAACATCAAGATCACCGGCGGGCTGGAATATGTCATGCTGGGCGATGCCGTCGATGGCTCGGGCACCCAGTTCAGCGACAACACCGCGATGGGCGTCGGCCTGACGGTCGATTTCATGTTCTGACACCGCACCAGCCCGGCTTATGCGCAGGTTCCGGGCTGGAGCCTGCCTGCCGTTCGCAGTATCAGGCCCCATGACCCACACCATCCAAACCCGCATCAGCCGCGCCTCGTGGCTGACCATGGCCCTGCTGGCGCTGATCTGGGGCGGATCGTTCCTGTCGATCCGCGTCGCCCTGGAACAGGTGCCGGTGCTGACCGTCGTCGCCTTTCGCGTGGCCTTGGCGGCAATCGTGCTCTGGGCCTATGTCCTGATCCGCGGGTTGCCGGTGCCAAGGGGGGCGGGCTGGATACTGTCCTGCCTGTTTCTGGGCCTGTTCAACAACATCGTGCCCTTCTGCCTGATCGTCTGGGGCCAGACCCATATCCCCTCGGGGCTGGCGGGCATCCTGAACTCCAGCAATGTGCTGTTCTCGGTCGGCCTTGCCGCCCTGATGTTCCGCGACGAACGCCTGACCGCCCGCAAATCGGCCGGCATCGCGCTGGGGGTCGCCGGGGTCGCCCTGACCATCGGGCCGGGCGTCGTGCGCGACCTTGACCTGACCTCCTTGGGCCAGATCGCAATCCTTGGCGCTTCCCTCAGCTACGCAATCTCCTCCATCTTCAGCCGCCACCGCCTGTCGGGCGTGCGTCCCGAAGTGGTCGCGGCCGGGATGCTGACCGTCTCCTCGCTGGTGATGATCCCGCTTGCCATCGCGGTCGAGGGCGTGCCCACCATGGCCTATCACCTGCAAACCTGGGCCGCGCTGGGTTATATCTCCATCATCTCCTCGGCCATCGCCTATATTCTGTTCTACAAGGTGCTGCTGACCGCAGGGGCCGGCAATGTCAGCCTTGTCACCCTAATGATCGCCCCCGTCGCCGTCGTGCTGGGCGCCGTCACCTATAACGAAGCGCTGCCCCACGCCGCCTACCTTGGCCTTGGCCTGCTGGCCCTTGGCATGCTGGTGATCGACGGGCGCATTTTCCGCGTGAAAACCACCGGACGTTAGGCTAAGCCCGCACCAATCAGGAAAGGGCCGCCCATGATCTATCAGACCGGAGCCGAATTTCGCGCGGCCCGCCAGAAACGCGTGATGCTGTTCGGCATGTCGGGTCTGGGCAAAACCACCCTGTCCAACATGCTGCGCGATGCCGGGGGGTGGTTCCACTACTCGGTCGATTACCGCATCGGCACCCGCTACATGAACGAATTCATCGCCGACAATTTCAAGCGCGAGGCGATGAAAGTCCCCCTCCTGCGCGAACTGCTGATGAGCGATTCTGTCTACATCGCCTCCAACATCACCTTCGACAATCTGGCCCCCCTGTCCACCTACCTGGGCAAACCCGGCGACCCGGCCAAAGGCGGCCTGCCCTTTGCCGAATACCAGCGACGCCAGCACCAGCATGCCCAGGCCGAGGTGGCGGCCATGCTGGACACCACCCGTTTCATCGACCGGGCGCAGGACATTTACGGCTATGACAACTTTGTCTGCGACACCTCTGGCTCGATCTGCGAGGTGGTGAATGCCGATGACCCGACCGATCCCGTGATGACCGAACTGTCGCAGCACCTGCTGATGGTCTGGATCAAGGGGTCCGACGCGCACAAGGCCGAACTCGCCCGCCGCTTCGACCGGGCGCCCAAACCGATGTATTACCGCCCCGAGATGCTGCTGAACCTGTGGGCCGAATTCACCGCCGGTCAGGACATCGTCGACCCCGATGCTTTCCTGCGCTTTGGCTATGGCCGCCTCTTGGACGCCCGCCAACCCCGCTACGCCGCCATGGCCACCTGGGGCGTCACCGTGACCGCCGAAGAGGTCGCCGCCGTGCGTGACGCCACAGCCTTTGACGATCTGATCGCCGCAGCCCTTGATCGCAGGGCCAAAGCCGCCTAACTACCCTGCCCGGAGGATAAAATGCCCATCACCCTGCCCGCCAATCTGCCCGCCTTTGACGTCTTGTCAAACGAAGGCGTCATGGTGATGACCCCCGAACGCGCCGCCACGCAGGAAATTCGCCCGCTGCGGATTGCCCTGCTGAACCTGATGCCCAAAAAGATTCAGACCGAAAACCAGTTCGCCCGCCTGATCGGCGCGACGCCCTTGCAGATCGACCTTCAATTGATCCGCATGTCCGAACACCAGACCAAGAACACCGCCGCCGAACACATGGAAACCTTCTACCACTCCTTCGCCGAGGTGGCGGCAAGCGATGCCAAATTCGACGGCCTGATCATCACGGGCGCCCCCATCGAACATCTGCCGTTCGAAGAGGTGACCTATTGGCGCGAGTTGCAGCAGGTGATGGACTGGACCCAGACCCATGTGCACTCTACCTTTGGCGTCTGCTGGGGCGGCATGGCGATGATCAACCATTTCCACGGTGTCCGCAAACACATGCTGCCGGCCAAGGCCTTCGGCTGCTTCCCCCAAGTCAACCTCGCCCCCACCTCACCCTATCTGCGCGGCTTTTCCGATGAATTCGTGATCCCGGTCAGCCGCTGGACCGAAATGCGCCAGGCCGAGGTCGACGCCGCCCCCGGCCTGCGCACCCTCATCGGGTCCGACCTGACCGGCCCCTGCCTGATCGAGGATGCCGCCCACCGCGCCCTCTATATCTTCAACCACTTTGAATATGACAGCGACACGCTGAAACAGGAATATGACCGCGACGTGGCCGCTGGCACCCCGATCAACGTGCCGATGAACTATTACCCCGATGACGACCCATCTCGCAAACCGATGAACCGCTGGCGCAGCCATGCCCATCTGCTCTATGGCAACTGGATCAACGAGATCTACCAGACAACACCGTATGACATTGAAAACATTGGTCACTAGCCTCGTCCTCCTTGCGGCGGTGCTGGTGACGCTGGCACTGATCACCGATGCCGTCGCCGCCCGTCGCCAAGCGGCGGTCGAGGCTGCCTTCCCCCCCTTGGGCCAGATCCTCACCGTGAACGGCCACCGCGTGCACGCCCTGACCCGCGGCACCGGCCCCGACCTGATCCTGATCCACGGCGCCTCGGGCAACCTGCGCGACCTGCTGCCGCTGATCGACCTCTTGGCCCCCACCTACCGCGTCACCGCCTTTGATCGCCCCGGCCTTGGCTGGTCCGACCCCATCCCCGAAGGCACGAGCCTGCGCCAGCAGGCCCTGCACCTCTCCGCCGCCGCCACCCAGCTTAGCCTGACCGACCCCATCCTGCTGGGTCAAAGCTATGGCGGCTCCGTCGCCCTCGCCTGGGCGCTCCATGCCCCCTTGAAACCCCGCGCCCTCGTCCTCGTCTCCAGCCCCTCGCTGCCCTGGCCCGGCACGCTGGACCCCTGGTATCGCCTGACCGACACTTGGGCCGGTCAAAACCTCGCCATCCCCCTCGCCGCCGCCTTCGTGCCCGAATCCTACGTTGACAGCGCCATCACCGACATTTTCCGCCCCGACCCGGCCCCTGCCACATATCTGGACTATATCGGCGCGGGCCTTTCGCTGCGCCGCCAGTCGCTGCTGACCAACACCGCGCAGGTTAACGGGCTGCGCGCCCAAATCGTCGAACAGTCGGTCCTGTATCCCACCCTGACCCTGCCCATCGAACTGGTCCACGGCGATGCCGACACCATCGTGCCCCTGACCATCCACTCCCTCCCTCTGTCCAAAATCCTGCCACAGGCCCAGCTGACCACCCTGCCCGGCACCGGCCACATGCCGCACCACGCCCACCCCCAGGCCATCCTCGCCGCAATTCACCGCGCCGCCACAAGCGCCGCATTGCGTTAGCCGCGCCATCGGCCATAGTGATCCCAAAACAGGAGAACACCCATGACCCTGCCATTAGACGGTGCCATCAGCAAATACTTCAAGAACGACGCCCCCAAAGAGGTCCGCAAAGCGATCGAGAATCGCGAAAAGGACAAGATCATGTCCCCCTCCTATCCCTACCGCGAAGAGATGCGCAAAAAGGACTACGAGGCGCATATGGACAAGCTGCAACTGCAACTCGTCCGCCTGCAGGCCGATGTCAAAGCCACCGGTAAACGCATCCTCTGCGTGTTCGAGGGCCGCGACGCCGCCGGCAAAGGCGGCACGATCGAGGCGCTGCGCCTGAACTTCAACCCCCGCGGCGCCAATGTCGTGGCCCTTGCCAAACCCACCGAACGCGAACGCGCCGAATGGTATTTTCAACGCTACATCGACTGGCTGCCGCTCTTGGGCGAAATCAACATCTTCGACCGCTCGTGGTATAACCGTGCCATCGTGGAAAAGGTGTTCGGCTTTTGCACCGACGACCAGCGCGCCCGGTTCTTCCAGCAACTGCCGGCCTTTGAAAAGATGATGGTGGACGAGGGCATCCTTCTCTTCAAGTTCTGGCTCGAGGTGGACCGCGCCGAACAGCTGAAACGCTTTCTCGACCGCGAGGAGGACCCGCTGAAACAGTGGAAACTGTCACAAATCGACATCGACGGTCTGGCCAAGTGGAAAGACTACACCGCCGCCATTGACGAAACCATGGCCAAAACCCATTTCCCAGAGGCGCCCTGGACGATGATCCTGTCCACCGACAAGATGCGCGCAAGGATCGCCGCCATTCAAACGGTTCTGCACGCCGTTGATTTCAAAGGCAAAGACGTCGCCGCCATCGGACAGATCGACCCCGCGATCTGCGGCGACCCGAGTTTGAGGACCAAGTGAAGCAAGGCTACCACCACGGAAATCTGCGCCAGGCTCTGGTCGAGGCGGCCCTGGTGCTGACGGCCAAACTGGGCCCCACCGGCTTTACCCTGTCCGAGGCCGCCAAGGCCGCCGATGTCACCCCCGCCGCCGTCTATCGCCACTTCGCCGGGCGCGACGACCTCATGGCCGAGGTCGCCCGCCAAGGCTATGCCATCTTCGCCGCGCTGATGGAGTTTGCCTATAACAACGGCCAACCCACCGCCCTTGCGGCATTCGAGGCGACCGGCCGCGCCTACCTGGCCTTTGCCCGCAAATACCCCGGCCATTACAAGGCGATGTTTGAAAGCGGGTTGAACCTGAACGCCCATCCCGACCTGGCCCTTGTCGCGCAAAAGGCCCGCTCGGTGCTGGAAAAGGCCGCCGAACAGCTTAGCCAGCACATGCCCCAAGGCAAACGCCCGCCCTCATCCATGTTTTCTGCCCATATCTGGGCGCTCAGCCACGGCGTGGTCGAACTCTACATGCGCGGCGCCCCCGGCGCCCAATCGCCCTTCACCCCCGAAGACCTGCTCGAGGCCGGGATCGGCATCTATCTGCGCGGCCTGGGCCTGCTGCCGCCCGATCTTTGACAGGGTAGGGTGCGTGATTCACGCACCTTTAGGCGAAAGGTGCGTGAAATCACGCACCCTACCGAAACATCACCATCGCCCCCGGGCTCCAACCCACCCGCGTCCGGGTGCCGATGTCCAGCACCGGGCGGCCAAAGACATTGCGCATCGACAGCCGTGACGCCTCGGGCGCACCGTCCAGCCGCACGTCATAATAGGTCATGTCACCGTAATAGACGACCTCCTCGACCGTCGCCATGCATTCACGGTCGGTCGCCTGTTGGCCGTCAAACAACAGCGTCAGCGTCTCTGGGCGAAAGCCCACGGTCGCCCCGGTTGCCGTCGGCTCACCGGTCACCTGGCCCGCCTCGTCCATCTGGAACCGGCCAAAGCCCGCCGCCTCAACCTCGACCCGCCCCCCGGCCGACGACAGGATCTGCCCCGGCAGAAAGTTCATCGTCCCGATGAAATTCGCCACCGCCCGCGTCTTGGGCAGACGGTACAGCGTTTCCGGATCGGCCAATTGTGCAATCTGCCCCTCGAACATCACGGCAATCCGGTCCGACATGACCAGCGCCTCCTCCTGGTCATGCGTGACCAGAATGAAGGTGATGCCGACCTGGCGTTGCAGCTTGATCAACTCGACCTGCATGTTCTCGCGAAGCTTCTTGTCCAGCGCCGACAGCGGCTCATCCAGCAGCAACACCTTGGGCTTCAGGATCAGCGCCCGCGCCAAGGCGACCCGCTGCCGCTGCCCGCCCGACAGCGCATGCGCCGCCCGCTTGCCATAGCCAGCCAGACCCACCATCGCCAAGGACTCCTCAACCGCGCGGGCCTTTTCCGCCGCTGTCCGCGGGTCCTTGCGCAGACCAAATCCCACATTCTCGGCCACCGTCAGATGCGGGAAAATCGCATAGGACTGGAACACCATGTTCGTCGGCCGCCGGTTCGCCGGCACATCCGCCACATCCTTGCCGTCGATCA
>CAMBWO010000144.1 GCA_945871285.1 Pseudorhodobacter antarcticus
CGTGCCCAGCCCGACCATGGCCAGTTTGGCATGGGCATCGACGCGGCGGGACGAGGTGACAAGGACGCGGGGCAGGTGCAGGGCCTGGGTGAACAGTTCGGTCACGCCGGGTTTCAGGGTCAGGCTGTCGCGCATCCGGTCCTGAAACCCCTGACGCCAATGGGCATCGAAGCTGGGCAGGTGCAGATCGGGGCGGTGGGCGGCGATCATGCGGGCCGAGGTGGGGCCGTCTATCCCGACAAGCTGGTGCATGAAGGCCAGATCGACCGGATGGCCTGCCGCCTGAAACGCCACGAGGCCAGCGGCGACGGCCAAGCTTTCGGTGTCGATCAGGGTGCCGTCAAGGTCGAACAGAAGGGCGTCATACATGGGTCAGGGTTCCTTTTGCCGCCCCCCATACCCGATCACAGGTGCAGACGAAAGCGGCGGAATCCCTGCGGGGTCAGGTCCAGCGGTTCGGCGTGCAGCCCCTCGGGCAGAAAGGCGGCGGCGGCGGGGGCGCTGTCGAACAGGGCGGTGGTGCCGGGCAGCGGGGCAAAGCGCCAGTTCGGGGCGGCGGGTTCGTCCAGCGGGCTGTGCGTGGCGATATGGGCCAGCAGGATGGCGCGGCCGCTGTCGGGGCCGGAAAACAGCACGCGGTCGGGTGACGCCCCGGCAAAGCCGCCCGACCCTGCGGCGCGGTAGCTGTTGGTGGCCAGCACAAAGCGGGCGTCAGGGTAGACCGGGCGGCCCCTGTGGCTGAGGTCGCGGATGCGGCGGGCCGCAGGGGCGGTGACGGTGCCGCGGGTGTCATCGCGGGGGGGGGCGGTCAGATCGACGGTCCAGGTCACCCCCTCGATCAGGTCAAAGTTGAAGCTGGGGAAGTCGGGGTTGATCAGGGCGGCGTCGCGGGCGCCGGGGGTGATCTGGTGGAACAAGCTGAAGCTGCGTTCCAGCCACAGATGCAGGTCGGCCCCGGTGATCAGCAGGGCGGCGATGGTGTTGGGGTGGGGATAAAGGTCAAACGCTTGGCGCATCAGCAGGGGGCCGGCGGGGATGGCGGCGTAATTCTCGGGCCCGCCGCGCCCGCCGGAGTGAAAGGGGGCGGCGGCGGACAGGACCGGCAGGTCGGCATGGGGGCTGCCGCGCAGCAGGGTGGCGACGTGGGTGCCTTGGGCGCGGGCGATCAGGCGGACCAGCGCGCAGGGCGCGATCAGCGCGAAATAACTGTGCAGGGCGTGCGTGCTGTGGCCGATGGTCTGGCGCGACCAGCGGCGGGTGGCGCGGTGGGCGGGGGCGGCCAGGGTGGTAATCTGCGGCGCGCTTTGGGTCAGGGCGACGATGCGGCCCGTGCGGGTGCGCCGGGCGATGGGGCGCAGGTGAACTGCGCTTGAGGCGACACTCCAACCCTTTTCGCCCCGGTCCAGCACCAGGTCGATCACCCCCAGATGCGAGCCGTGAAAGCCCGGCATTACGGCAGGCTTGCCCCACAGCAGTCCGCGTTCGGGGTCGATGCCGGGCACGGCGGCGAACTGGGCCGAGGGGAAGGTCTGGTGGGTATGGCCCGCCACCAGCGCATCAATGCCGGGCAAGGCGGCGAGGGCGGCGGTGGCATCCTCCATGTTCGGGGTCGGAGTGGTGGGGCCGATGCCGGAATGGGACAGGGCTATGACGATGTCGGCGCCCGCGTCGCGCAGGGCGGGGACGTGGGCGGCGGCGGCCTCGAGGATATCGCGGGTGATCAGGGCGTTGGCCAGTTGCTGGCGGTCCCACTGGGTGGTTTGCGGCGGCAAGAGGCCGATCAGGCCGATGCGCAGGGGGTGGGTCTGGCCCGCGCTGTCGGTCACGTCGCGGGTCAGGATCACGGTGGGCGGGATCAGGGTCTGGTCCTGTTGCGGGGTCGCGCCCAGGCGGTGGGCGATGTTGGCGCAGATGATGGGAAAGCGGGCCTGCGCCAGTTGGGCCAGAAGGAACGGCAGGCCGTTGGAAAACTCGTGGTTGCCCAGGGCGGCGGCGTCATAGCCCAGCGCATTCATCGCGGCGATCATCGGGTGGCCGTGGCCACCATCCCGCGCCAGCAGGTCGCCCATCGGGCTGCCGTGCAGGAAATCGCCGTTGTCCAGCAGCAGGCAGGCCCCCACCTCGGCCCGGGCCTGCGCAATCAGTGTGGCGGTGCGGGCCAGGCCGACGGCGGCGCTGGCGCGGTCGGCATAGTAATCCCAGGGCGCGATGTGGACATGCAGGTCAGAGGTCGCGAGGATTCGCAGCTTTGCCCCTGTGACGGGCGATGGTCCCGGCATGACGCGATCCGTTCCTGTGATGACGGGCCATTGATACGGCGCGCTGGGCGAACTTCCACGAGGAACTGGGATCACGCCTTGACCGACCGCTAAAAACCGCGGGGGCGGGGCAAATATGCAACTAGGGGTTGCTAGGGGCGACTGTTTGCCTTGGCCGCCGCCGCGTGGCATCAAGTTGCAAAACGGGGGGCGGGGCATGAAGCTGGCGGAAACGGTGACATTCGGCGGATCGGGGCTGGACCGGGCGGGGGAGTGTCGCAAGGAGCCGGGGCGGCTGTTGGATCTGTGGGCCGGGGGGCGGGTGCTGTTGATGTGGCGCGGCAGGCCCTTGGTGCAGGGCGAAGGGCTGGCGTTTCTGGACTCTGGGCATGATCTGGCGGGGCAGGTCGCAACGGCGCTGTTTTTGGGGCGGGATGAGGGCGTGGGGGTGTTTGCGCAAGACATCTCGGCCTGGGTGCCGCATGATCCGACGGCGCAGCAGGCGGGGTTTTTTGACACCTCGGTCCAGCGGCATCCGGATTTGCCCGATGACATGATGTTTCACGAATTGCGGGCGGTGATGGCCGAGTTGTCGCCGCGTGATGCGGAACTGGCGGCGACGGCGCGGGCGCTGCTGGAATGGCACCGCACGCATGGGTTTTGCGCGGCCTGCGGGGCGCGGTCGGATATCGTGCATGGCGGTTGGCAGCGGACCTGTCCGGCCTGCACGGCGCAGCATTTCCCGCGCACCGACCCGGTGGCGATCATGCTGATCACCCATGGCAATTCGGTGCTGCTGGGGCGCGGGCCGACCTGGCCCGAGGGGATGTATTCGCTGTTGGCGGGCTTCATCGAGCCGGGTGAGACGATCGAGGCGGCCGTGCGGCGCGAGGTGTATGAGGAATCCGGCGTGCGGGTGGGCGAGGTGGGTTATCTGGCAAGCCAGCCCTGGCCCTTTCCGGCCAGCCTGATGATTGGCTGCCGGGGCACGGCCCTGACCACCGACATCACGCTGGACCCCGAGGAGTTGGCCGATGCGCGCTGGGTCACGCGCGAAGAGATGGTGTCGGCCTATGCCGGCACGCATCCCCTGATCAAACCCAGCCGAAAGGGGGCGATTGCGCGGTTTTTGATCGAACATTGGCTGGCCGACCGGTTGGACTGATCTGGCGCGCAGAAATGCCGCAGCGGTGCGGAAATTGGGCCGGCGCGTCTTGCGCAACCCGCATATTGATTGACATGTTCGTTTTGAAATGCGGGCGGTGACCCGCAGGCGCAGGGGACCGCAGGGATGAAGCTGACCGCAAAGAACGATGTCGAGGCCCCGGTGGATTTTGTCTTTGCGCAACTGGCCGATTTCGAGGGGTGGGAGCGGGCCGCCATGCGGCGCGGGGCCGAGGTGGCGCGGGTGGACAGCCTGACCCGCATCGGCCCCGGCATGACCTGGTCGACGCAGTTTCAGTATCGCGGCAAGGACCGAAAGGCGACGATCCGGCTGGACGCGATCAAACCGACCAGCAGCCTGGCCCTGACCGGCATGTCGCGGTTGTTTGACGGGGTGATGGTGATCAACCTGCTGGATCTGGCCGCCAAGCGCACCCGCATCGAGGTGCGCCTGGAGGTCAAGCCCAAGACCATCGCCGCCCGCCTGCTGATCCAGTCGCTGCGTCTGGCCCGCGCCCGGGTCGAGCGGACCTTCTCGCAGCGGGTGGCGCAACTGAGCATTGAAATCGAGGATCGTTTCCGCAAAGCGCAGCGCGCCTGACCGCTGGATGTGTCACGCCGGATCACGTCTGATCAACTGGAATTGATTTGAAATCCCGCGACTCCTTAGGCTTGGGGTGCAGCCGCGGCCGCACAAGGGCCTGTCACAGAAAGTTGAGGCTGATCCGACGGTGGAGCCGTCCCGTAGTCCTGTCATGCCAATCACGGCAGACCAACAACGGAGCGACCCCATGATCCGCAGAACCTTCCTTGCCCTGACCGCCGCCGCGTCGATCTTTGCGGCACCCGCCGCCTTTGCCGAAAGCCACTCGATGGACATCGTTGACACCGCTGTCGGCGCGGGCAACTTCACCACGCTGGCCGCTGCGCTGACCGCCGCCGGTCTGATTGAAACGCTGAAGGGCGAAGGCCCGTTCACCGTGTTCGCGCCGACCGACGCCGCCTTTGCCGCCCTGCCCGCCGGCACCGTGGAAGACCTGCTGAAGCCGGAAAACAAGGACAAGCTGATCGCGATCCTGACCTATCACGTCGTGCCGGGTGCCGTGATGTCGACTGACCTGACCGAGGGCATGATGGCCAAGACCGTCAACGGTGCCGAAGTCACCATCACGCTGGACGGCGGGGCCAAGGTGAATGGCGCCGTGATCTCGACCGCCGACATCATGGCATCGAACGGCGTGATCCACGTGATCGACAGCGTCATCCTGCCGCCGATGTAAGGCTGGCGGATTAGCCAGTTTGGCCTCCTGACCGGAAGGTTGGGGGGCCTTTTTCTTTTGTTTTTCGCGAATTGCCCAAAGCAATTCGTGACGGGCCCGACCGCCCCCCGGGCGGGCCCGTTCCGTGCCCACCCGCGGCCGGGCCCATCACGATTGATTTTCCTGTCGTGCGGGTTGAACCGCTGCAATGCCGTCGCCTTGCGGCTCTCGGCATGGGACACGGGGCGACTGTCCACTGGACAGTCGCTATCCCGGTCCCGTTTTTAACCCCGGCGGCGGTCGGCTGGGTAGACCCCCAGGACGTGCAGATGGGTGGTGAAATAGGCCAGTTCTTCCATCGCGCGGGCGACGGCGGGGTCTTCGGGGTGGCCCTCGATGTCGGCATAGAACTCGGTCGCGGTGAAGGACCCGCCGACCATATAGCTTTCCAGCTTGGTCATGTTCACGCCATTGGTCGCAAAGCCGCCCATCGCCTTATACAGCGCGGCGGGGATGTTGCGGACGCGGAAGGTGAAGGTGGTGATCATGTCCGGGCTGCGCCGGGTCAGGTCGGGCTGGCGCGACATGATCAGAAAGCGGGTGGTGTTGTTGGCCTGATCCTCGATCTGGCGGGCAAGGCAATCGAGGCCGTAAATCTCACCGGCAAGTTCCGAGGCGAGCGCCGCCTCGGCCTTGTCGCCCAGGGCGGCCACTTCGCGGGCGGCGGCGGCGTTGTCGTGCCAGTTCAGGGTGGCGAGGGCGTGGTCCTTGATGAAGGTCCGGGCCTGACCGTGCAGGATGGACATGCAGCGCACCCGTTTCACATCGGCCAGCGTGGCGCCCTTGACGGCCAGCAGGTTGATGTGGACGCGGACAAACGCCTCGTCGATGATGTGCAGGCCGGAACCGGGCAGCAGGGCATGGACATCGGCCACGCGGCCATAGGTCGAATTTTCGACCGCCAGCATCCCCAGATCGACATCGGCGGCGCGGACGCGGTCGATCACCTCTTCAAAGGTGGCGCAGGGCACGGCCTGCATATCGGGGCGCGATTGGCGGCAAGCCTGATGAGAGTATGCGCCGGGTTCCCCCTGAAACGCGATGCGGCCTGTCATTTTCGCGGGCCCTTTCCAAAAAAGCGCCCGCAGGGGGCAATTGGTCGCGCTACTACACCTTGAAACCTTGGGGTGGAAGCGGGTAGATACGCCGCAAACAATGCCTAAGGAAGGTGCTGCATGTTCGACACTATGACATTGACCAAGATCGTCGGCGGCGTTTGCGGTTCGCTTTTGATCTTCCTGTTTGGGGCCTGGGCTGCCACCTCGATCTATGGCCTGGGCGAACCTGCCCATGGCGAGGAACATGCCCTGGCCTATTCCATCGAGGGGGCCGAGGCCGAGGGCGAGGCGGCACCGGTTGAAGCCGTGGCCGAACTGCCCTTTGCCGAAGTCTTTGCCGTGGCCAATGCCGCAGAGGGCGAAAAGGTGTTCGGCAAGTGCAAATCCTGCCACAACGTCGCAGGCAAGGACGGCGTCGGCCCGCATCTGAACGGTGTGGTTGGCCGCGATCACGGGGCCGTTGAAGGGTTCAAGTATTCCGAGGCGCTGCTGGCCCGCAAAGGCACGCCGTGGAGCGAGGAGGAAATCTATGCCTTCCTGCAAAACCCCAAGGTCTATCTGCCCGGCACCAAGATGAGCTTTGCCGGCCTGCCCAAGCCCGAAGACCGCGCCAATGTGGTGGCCTATCTGGCCACGCTGCAATAAGCGCGTCAGACCGTCGCAATTCCGGGCCGTCCCTGTTGGGGGCGGCCTTTTTCATGGCGCGTGGCGTTCCTCACGCAATCGCAACTTGTGGGCGGGCGGGTTTCCGATTTAGCGTGGTCCAAACAAGCGGCCAGGCGGGCCGCGCTGCACGGAGGGTGGATATGCGAAAGATTTCAGCCGCGAACGTTGTGACTGCAAAGGACCGCGACATGGTGCGTTGGGCGGCGGCGGGTCTGGTCCTGCTGGTGCTGGGGGCCGTGCCCACGGTGGCGCGGGCGCAAGACCAGAAGGTCATCGTCAGCCATGGCATATCGACCTTTGGCGCGCTGAAATATCCGGCGGATTTCAAGCATCTGGACTATGTGAACCCCGACGCCCCCAAGGGCGGCGAGATGGCGCAATGGGCCTTTGGCACGTTCGATTCGCTGAACCGGCTGTCGGTCAAGGGCAACTCGGCTGGCAGCGGCGCCACCCCGCTGGAGACGATTCTAGTGGGCACGGCGGATGAGATTGGCTCCTCCTATTGCCTGATGTGCGAGACGATGGAATATCCCGAGGACCGGTCCTGGGTGATTTTCAACCTGCGCAAGGACGTCAAATTCTCGGACGGCAGCCCGATGACGGCCGAGGATGTCAAGTTCAGCTATGACATCGTGTCGACCAAGGGCATTGCCGAGTTCCGCACCGTGTTCACCGAACAGTTCCAGTCGGTCGAGGTGCTGGACCCCTACAAGATCAAGTTCACCTTTGCCCCCGGCATCCCCTACCGCGACCTGCCGGCCACGGCGGGCAGCCTGTCGGTGTTTTCCAAGGCCGACTATGAGGCCAACAATCGCGATCTGGAGGAAAGCAGCCTGGAGCCGCTGCTGGCGACCGGCCCCTATGTGCTGGGCGATATGACGGTGGGCCAAAAGCTGGTGTGGAAGCGCAACCCCGATTACTGGGGCAACAGCCATCCGCTGAACGTGGGCCAGAACAATTTCGACACGATCCGCTTTGAATATTTCGCCGATTCCGATGCCGCGTTCGAGGGGTTCAAGGCGGGCATCTATACCTTCCGCAACGAAAATTCGTCCAAGCAATGGGCGACGGGGTATGATTTCGAGGCGATCCAGAAGGGCTATGCGATCAAGGAGGAAATCCCCAACGGGTTGATGGCCAGCGGGCAGGCGTTCCTGTTCAACATGCGCAAGGACAAGTTCAAGGACCCCAAGGTGCGCGAGGCGATTGCGCTGATGTTCAACTTTGAATGGTCGAACAAGACGCTGTTTTATGACCTGTATGCCCGCATAAATTCGATCTGGGACAACACCCAGATGGCCGCTGTCGGCCCCGCCAGTGCGGGCGAGGCGGCGATCCTGCAACCCTTGGTGGATGAGGGGCTGTTGCCCGCCTCGATCATCACCGACCCGCCAGTCATGGCGCCCACATCCGACCCCGAAAGCCAGCTGACCCGCGCCAACCTGCGCGCCGCGTCCGCCTTGCTGGATCAGGCGGGCTGGGCCGTGGGCACCGACGGCATGCGCCGCAATGCGGCGGGCGAGGTGCTGGCGGTCGAGTTTCTGGAAAGCAACCCGGCGTTTGAACGGGTCATCAACCCCTATGTCGAGAACCTCAAGGCGTTGGGCATTGACGCCAAGCTGACCATGGTGGACCCGGCGCAGATGTCGGACCGCGCCGATCCGCCCAAGTTCGATTTCGACATCATCAGCGGTGGTGCGGTCAATTCCTATGAGCCGGGGTCCGAGATGGAGCAGGCCTATTCCAGCAAGACCGTCGACAATTCCACCCGCAACCGGGCGGGCGTGTCGCATCCGGCGGTGGACAAGCTGCTGGAGGTGGTCAAGGCCGCCGATACCCGCGAGGAGTTGGACGTGGCCACCCAGGCGCTGGACCGGGTGCTGCGGTCGATCAGGTTCTGGGTGCCGGAATGGTACAAGAACACCTATACCGTGGCCTATTACGACATCTTTGGCCGCCCCGAGGCCCCGCCCGCCTCTGCGCTGGGCGAGGCGTCGTTGTGGTGGTATGACGCGGACAAGGCCGCCAAGCTGAAGGCCGCCGGCGTGCTGCAATAAGCGGTCCGGCAACAGAAAGGTCTGCGGCCTGATGGGCGCCTATATCCTGCGACGGATCCTGTTGGTCATTCCGACCTTGCTGGGGATCATGATCATCAACTTTGCCCTGACCCAGTTCGTTCCGGGCGGCCCGATCCAGCAGGTCGCCGCCCGGCTGGAGGGCGAGGGTGACAGCATCAAGGCCGTCACCGGGTCCGGCACCGATGCCGGCATCCCCGAGGATAACGGCTATATCGGCGCGCGCGGTCTGCCGCCCGAGTTTCTGGCGCAGTTGGAGGTCGAGTTCGGCTTTGCCCGCATCCTGTGCGATGAGGGTTTCGTGGGCGAACCCACGATCAAGGACCCCGCCTGCCGCAAGGAGATGATCCCGGCGGTCGAGCGGTTCTTCATCATGATGTGGAACTATGTCCGCTTAGACTTTGGCGAAAGCTATTTCCGGTCAACATCGGTGGTGGGGCTGATCCTGGAAAAGATGCCGGTGTCGATTACCCTGGGCCTGTGGTCCACCCTGATCGCCTATATGGTGTCCATTCCCATGGGCATCCGCAAGGCGGTGCAGGACGGGTCGCGGTTTGACGTGTGGACCAGCGGGGCGATCATCGCGGCCTATGCCATCCCCGGTTTCCTGTTTGCCATCCTGCTGCTGGTGCTGTTCGCGGGCGGGTCCTATTGGCGGATATTCCCGCTGCGGGGGCTGACCTCGGAAGGGTTCGCCGAGATGTCGTTTCTGTCCAAGGTGGGCGATTATCTGTGGCACATCACGCTGCCGGTGATCGCCTCCACCATTTCCAGTTTCGCCACGCTGACGTTGCTGACCAAGAACAGCTTTCTGGACGAGATCAAGAAACACTATGTGATGACCGCCCGCGCCAAGGGGCTGTCAGAGCGGCGGGTTCTGTACGGCCATGTGTTCCGCAACGCGATGCTGATCGTGATTGCGGGGTTTCCGGGGTTGTTCATATCGGTGTTCTTTGGCGGGTCGCTGATCATCGAGACGATATTCAGTCTGGATGGGTTGGGGCAACTGGGCTTCAAATCTGCGGTGGAACGGGATTATCCGGTGATCTTTGGCACCCTGTTCGCCTTTGGCATCATCGGGTTGATCATCGGGATCGTGTCGGACCTGATGTATGTCTGGACCGACCCGCGCATTGATTTCGAGCGGCGGGGATAGCAGATGGCGCTGAGCACCCTGAACCAGCGCCGCTGGCGGAACTTCAAGGCGAACCGGCGGGCCTATTGGTCGCTGATCCTCTTTTCCATCCTGTATATCCTGTCGCTGGGGGCGGAACTGATCGCCAATGACCGGCCGTTGTTGATCAGTTACCGGGGGGAGTATTTCACGCCGTTCCTGTCGTTCCATTCCGAACGCGAATTCGGCGGCGATTTCCAGACCGAGGCGAACTACCGCGACCCGGTGCTGCAATGTCTGGTGAAAACCGGGGGCATGGTCGAATGTTTCGACACGCCGGGCGACCTGCTCCGGGCGGTCGATCTGGGCGAGTTGGCGGGGGCCGAGGGGTTTCAGGAGGGCTGGATCGTCTGGCCGATCATCCCCTACAGTTACAACACCATCAACAATGTCGGCGGCGCGGCCCCTTCGGCGCCGGATGCCAACCATTGGCTGGGCACGGATGACACCGCACGCGATGTGCTGGCACGGGTGATTTACGGGTTCCGCATATCCGTCAGCTTCGGGCTGATCGTGTCCTTCCTGACCTCGGTCATCGGCATTGCGGCGGGGGCGGTGCAGGGCTATTTCGGCGGTCTGACCGACCTGATCCTGCAACGGGTGATCGAGATCTGGGGATCGACGCCGATGCTGTATGTCATCATCATCATATCGTCGATCTTCACGATGAGCTTTTGGTTGCTGATATTTCTGATGGTGCTGTTCGGCTGGATGGGGTTGGTGGGTCTCGTGCGGGCCGAATTCCTGCGGGCGCGGAATTTTGAATATGTCAGGGCGGCCAAGGCGTTGGGCGTGTCCGACCTTGTCATCATCTTTCGCCATGTCCTGCCCAATGCGATGGTGGCGACCATGGCCATGATGCCCTTCATCGTGTCGGGCACGATTGCCAGCCTGACCGCGCTGGATTTTCTGGGGTTCGGCCTGCCCGCCTCCTCGCCCTCCTTGGGCGAGATGACGCAGCAGGCGAAACAGAACCTTCAGGCGCCCTGGCTGGCGTTTTCGGCGTTTTTCACCAGCGCCATCATGCTGTCGCTGCTCGTGTTCATCTTTGAAGGCGTGCGCGCCGCCTTTGACCCCAGAAAGACCTTTCGATGAACGTGCTGGAAGTCCGCGAT
>CAMBWO010000145.1 GCA_945871285.1 Pseudorhodobacter antarcticus
AGGGCGGCGAGGGCGCGGACGACGGTGGATTTGCCGGTGCCGCGGTCGCCGAACACCAAGACGCCGCCGATGCCGGGGTCGATGGCGGTCAGGACCATGGCCTGTTTCATCGCCTGTTGTTCGACGATGGCCGAGAAGGGGAAGGGTTGGGTCATGCGTTCAGGCTTCCTGCGAGGGGGCGTTGGCCGCCCCATGTGCCCCAGTCATCCACAATCGAGAAGCGGGCGTAAAGCTCTTCCGCGAACCAGTTTTCGGCGCGGACGGATTTGATGACACGGCCGTGGGGGCCGTCGCCGCGGGCGAAATGGGCCATGCTGGCGGCGTCGGGCCAGATGGAGAAGGTGACCTGGTGGAGGAGCGGGACCTCACCTATGCCGATTTTGAAAATCACGTTGGGGTCCTGGCCGATGACGGCGGAGATGTCGGGGACGCGGGCCCAGAAGCGGGCGAAGGTGGAAAGGCGCATGGTGGCGCGGGTCAGGGCGACGATGGGGCCAGATTCGGGGGGGGCGGGTGTGGCGGGGCCGGGGGTGAAGGGGTTCTGGCCGGACCATTGGCCGCGCGAGGAGGTGGGGGAGAGGAGGATGGTCCAGGATTCGGAGGATTTGGACTGCCAGCGGCGGAAGATGGGGGCGGTGGTGAGGTTGCGGCGGGCGGTTTCGGGGTCGGGCCAGGTGGCGAGAATCGCCCAGACCTGACGGTTGGGGCGGGGGGTGAAGCCTTGGCCGGTGCCGGAGCCGCAGAGTTTGTAAAAGCCCACATCCGGCATCGCCATGAAGGACAGCCGGGCCGCGCCCATCTGGCCCAGCACCCAGAGTTGGGTGGCGAGGGTGGGAAAGCGGTAGAGGCTGAGGCTGACGGTTTGAATGGGGGTAGCCCTTGTTGACTTGGGTCAGTCTGGCAGGATTTGCGGCGGGTGGAAAGCGGAAGTGGGAAGTTTTTGCAACGGAAAGCCCGGTATTGTAAATCTGAATAGACAGTATATCGTCAGATCATGCTGACACAAAACGCCGCTGATGCCCCGCAATCGACCCCGTCCGAAGCCATTGTCATTGGGGCAGGCCTGGGGGGCCTTGCGGCCGCAATGCGGTTGGGGGCCAAGGGATACAGGGTGACGGTGGTGGACCGGCTGGACATGCCGGGCGGGCGGGGGGCGTCGATTAGCCAAGGCGGGCACCGGTTCGATCTGGGGCCGACCATCGTGACGGTGCCGCAAGGGATGCGGGAATTGTGGGCGGCCTGCGGGCGGGATTTCGACGCGGATGTCGACCTGCGGGCGCTGGATGCGTTTTACGAGATTCGCTGGGATGACGGGTCGAAGTTTACCGCCTGCCGCGAGGCGGCGGACACGCGGGCCGAGGTGGAGCGGTTGTCGCCGGGCGATCTGGCCGGCTATGACAAGTTCCTGAAGGACAGCGAGGCGCGGTATCAGTTCGGGTTCGAGGATCTGGGGCGGCGGTCGATGCACAAGCTGGCGGACCTGATCAAGGTGCTGCCGACCTTTGCCTGGCTGCGGGCGGACAAGTCGGTTTACGCCCATGCGGCGGGCCGGGTGCGGGATGAGCGGCTGCGGTTTGCGCTGTCGTTTCATCCTCTGTTCATCGGGGGGGACCCGTTTCACGTGACGTCGATGTATATTCTGGTGAGCCATCTGGAGAAGGAATTCGGGGTTCACTATGCGATGGGCGGGGTGGCGGCGATTGCGCTGGCGATGGCCAAGGTGATTGCGGCGCAGGGCGGGCGGTTGGTGCTGAACGCCGAGGTGGACGAGATCGTTCTGAAGGATGGTCGTGCGGCGGGGGTGCGGCTGGTGGATGGCCAAGTGATGGCGGCGGATGTGGTCGTGTCCAATGCCGATGCGGGGCACACCTATGACCGGCTGATGCGGAACCATCCGCGGCGGCGGTGGACGCCGGCCAAGTTGGCGCGCAAGCGGTGGTCGATGGGGTTGTTCGTCTGGTATTTCGGGACCAAGGGCACGGCGCTGAAATGGCCGGATGTGGGGCATCATACGATTGTGGTGGGGCCACGGTACAAGGCGCATATCCGGGATATCTTCATCAAGGGGCATCTGGCGGAGGATATGAGCCTGTATGTGCATCGCCCTTCGGTGACGGACCCGACGGTCGCGCCCAAGGGGGATGACACGTTTTACGCGCTGTCGCCGGTGCCTCACTTAGGATTTGAAGGGGTGGATTGGCAGGCGGAGGCGGAGCCGTATCGGCAGAAGATGCAAAAGATGCTGGAAGAGCGGTTGTTGCCGGGGTTGGGCGAGCATCTGTCCGAGGAGTTGGTGTTCACGCCGGAGACGTTTCAGAGCCGGTATCTGTCGCCCTTTGGATCGGGGTTTTCGATCGAGCCGAGGATTTTGCAATCGGCCTGGTTTAGGCCGCACAATGTGTCGGAGGAGGCGAAGGGGTTGTATCTGGTCGGGGCGGGCACCCATCCGGGGGCGGGGTTGCCGGGGGTGATTGCCTCGGCTGAAGTGTTGGGCAAGCTGGTGCCGGATGCGGTGCGGGTCGCGCCGCACAGGATGGCCGCGGAATGATCGCGGCGCAGGACATGCAGCATTGCCGCGAGGCGATAAGGACGGGGTCGCTGTCGTTTCATGCGGCGTCGCGGTTGTTGCCGGGGCGGGTCAGGGACCCGGCGTTGGCGCTGTATGCGTTTTGCCGGTTGGCGGATGATGCGGTGGATGACAGCGACGACAAGGGGCCTGCGGTGTTGAACCTGCGGGACCGGCTGGATCTGGTCTATCAGGGGCGGCCTCGGAACACCCCGGCGGACCGGGCCTTTGCGGCGGTCGTGGCGGATTTCGACATGCCAAGGGCGCTGCCCGAGGCGTTGCTGGAGGGGCTGGCCTGGGATGCGCTGGGGCGGCGGTATGACAGTTTTTCCGACCTGATGGGGTATTGCGCGCGGGTCGCCTCGGCTGTTGGCGCGATGATGTGTGTGTTGATGCGGGTCAGGGATGCCGATGCGCTGGCGCGGGCCTGTGATCTGGGGTTGGCGATGCAATTGACCAACATCGCGCGGGATGTGGGCGAGGATGCGCGGGC
This sequence comes from Pseudorhodobacter antarcticus, assembly GCA_945871285.1. Lineage (GTDB taxonomy): Bacteria > Pseudomonadota > Alphaproteobacteria > Rhodobacterales > Rhodobacteraceae > Stagnihabitans. The sequence goes on from CAMBWO010000145.1 coordinate 3,060, forward strand.
GGGGCGGTTGTATTTGCCGCTGGAGTGGTTTGCGGAGCAGGGGATTGATCCGGAGCGGTTTCTGGCGCGGCCCGAGGCGACCCCACAGGTGCGGACGCTGACGCGGCGGTTGCTGGCGGCGGCGGATGGGTTTTATGGTCGGTCCGAGGCGGGGGTGCCGGCGTTGCCGCTGGCCTGCCGGCCGGGGATTTATGCGGCGCGGCATGTCTACGCCGGGATTGGTGCCGATGTGGCGCGGGGCGGCTATGACAGCATCAGCCGCCGGGCGCATACGAGCCGCAATCAAAAGCTGGGGTGGCTGGCGCTGGCGGTGGCGCGGTCGGGGGTCAGTCTGATGCGGCCACGGGCGGTGGCGCTGTATGCGGCCCCGCCGGCGGAAGTGGCATTTCTGGTGCAGGCGGCGGCCCGGAAGGCGGCCAAGGCCAGCCGGTCGGATGCCCTCTTGGAGGTGTTTGCCCAGTTGGAAGCCCGCGACCGTGCAGATCAACGCTTGGAACGGGCGCGGGCCTGACGTAACCTGAGGGTTGCTTTTGGGGGCTTGTGCGATGGATCTGGGTTTGTTTGCGACCTTTCTGGTGGCCTGCGGGGCGGCGGCGGCGACGGGCGCGATGTTCGGGCCGGGGGCATGGTATCTGGCGCTGAAAAAGCCGTGGTGGACGCCGCCGGGCTGGGTGTTTCCCATCGCGTGGACCACGCTGTACATCTGCATGGCGGTGGCGGCGGCGCGGGTGGCGGTGCTGCCGGGGTCGGGGCAGGCGCTGGCGTTCTGGGCGACGCAGATTGCCTTCAACACGCTGTGGACGCCGGTGTTTTTTGGCCTGCACCGGATGAAGGCGGCGATGGTGGTGATGGTGGGGTTGTGGCTGGCGGTGGCGGCAACAACGCTGGCCTTTGCGGGCCTTGATTGGGTGGCGGGGCTGCTGATGGCGCCGTATCTGCTGTGGGTCAGCATCGCGGGGACGCTGAATTTTACGGTGATGCGAATGAACCCCGAGGTGGCGGCTTAGTCGGCAAAGTTCCAGCCTGCCCTGCGGGGGACCCTGACGGCGAGCATGGATTTGATGACGGGGTTGGCAAAGCGGTTGAGGTCAAGCGCCTCGTGGACGCCTGTGACCTCCTCCCCCTCGATCACGGTGCTGACGACGGAGCGGCTGTAGAATGGCGCGTCCAGCAGGGGTTTGGTTTGGCGGGGCGTGGCACCGGCATCACAGCGGGTTTCGCGGCTAAGGGCCCAGGCGGTGCGGGACAGTTTGGCCAAGGGGGGCGGCTCGATTTCGGCGGCTTCGCCTGTGGCGGTGACATCGAGGCCGAGGGCGAGGGTGGTGCCGTCGCGGCGGATGCCGTCGTAAAAGCAGGTCGTGCCGCCATTGGCGCGGGGATAGCGGCCCCAGGTCCAGCGTTGAAAGTCAGCCTCGAGCGCCGCCGTGCCGAAATTGGCGTCGAAATAGCCATGGCCGGACCAGCTGTGGCCTTGGGTCAGGTCCACCTCGATTCGGGAGGAGGGGGCAAAGGGGCGCCAGATGTGTGAGGCGGAGGGGGTCAGCAGAGCCTCGACCCCGGTGATGGCGCTGGGGGTCAGACGGATTTGGCCTTGGACGCGGGAGATGAGGGGGAGGGCGGAGATTTCGTTCACGTCGATGACGAGGGTGCCGTTTTCCCAACGCATCTGGCTGGGTCCGACGGTCAGGGCATCGGGGGTTTGGCGCAGGGCGGTGCGGCCCCGGTCAGTCATGGTGAAACGGCCACCGGGGCCGTAGGTGACGACATTGATGCAGCAATGGTTGGCCGGGTCGCGGCGGCCTGACCAGGCATACCAGGGCGAGAACACCGAGCCGATGAAGCCGATGACCGAGACGGCGCGTTGGCCGTCGTCGGACACGCCATCGACATACCACCAGGCATAGCCATCGGGGGCGACGGTCACGTCAAAGCGCGGTCTTTCCAGATCGCCTCGGCCGCGTGCTGCCCGGACAAGGCCGCCATCGGCACCCCCGCCCCCGGATGCGCCCCGCCCCCGGCCAGATAGAGGCCGCGCAGTGCCGTCCGCGCCCCCGGCCGTTGAAACGACGCCAGCATCCCGTGTGGCGAGCGGCCATAAAGCGCCCCTTGAGACCCCGGAAACAGCATCGCGAAGCCCGAGGGGGGCGTGCAACTGGGGTCCACTGGTGTCGGATCGAAGGTCAGGCCGAAGCGGGCCAGCCGCGGGAAGGTTCGGGTTCGGCATTGGTCGATATCTCCGGGCGTGGATTTGGGGGCGGCGTTCAGGATGATCTGGAACCGTTCCGGTCCGGGGGGACGGGTGGGGGTATGGCGGTCCTGGGCGCAGATATAGAGGGTTGATTCGGTGGACAGGCGGCCCTCGGCGATGGGGCCGAATTCAAGGGCGGGGTCCGAGGCGAAGAACAGGTTGTGCAGGGCAAGGTCGGGGCCTGTGGGGGTGGCGGCAAAGGTCCAGACATGGGCGGACAGGCTGCGTGGGCTGCTGGCGCTGGCGGGCAGGGCGAGTTGGGCGGCGTTGCCGAGGAGGCCAGCGACGAGGGCGGCGGGGTCGCCGTTGAAGACGACGGCATCGCATTTGAGGGTCTGGCCATCGGACAGGGCGACGGCGGTGACCTGGCCGTTGCGGCTTTCGATCTTGCGGGCGGTGACGCCGTAGTGGAAGGCGGCGCCCTTGGCCGTGGCGAGGTCGGCCAGGGCGCGGGCGAGGCGATGCATCCCACCCTGAACGGCCCAGACGCCCTGCGCCTCGGCCCGCCAGATGAGGGACAGGACGGCGGGGGAATAATCGGGGATGCCGCCGACATAGGTGGCGTAGCGGCCAAAGAGTTGGCGCAGGCGGGGGTCGTGGAAGGAGCGGGCGAGGTGCTGGGCCAGGGTGCGACCGGGCAGCAGGGCGGGCCAGGTGGCGGGGCGGGTCAGGGCGTTCAGGGCGATGCGGGCCAGTTGCGGGCGCGGGGCCTGCATCATGGGGGCGTCGAAGGCGGCGTAAAGCTGGGCGGACTGGCGGTTGAATCGGCGGAAGTCAGCCTCGGCCTGCGACCCGGCAAAGGCGGCGATGGCGGCATAGGTAGCGTCAAGGTCAGCGTGCAGGTCGAGGGTGGAGCCGTCTTGCCACCAGTGGCGGGCGAGCAGGGGTAGGGGCAGCAGGGTGACGTGGTCTTCAAGGCTGGTGCCCGCAGCAGCAAAGACATCTTCCAGCACGTGGCGCATGGTCAGGACGGTGGGGCCGGCATCGACGGGGCCTGCGGCGCTGGGCAGGGTGCGCATCTTGCCACCGGGGGCGGCGTGGGTGTCGATCACGGTGACATCGCAGCCCTTCGCCGCCAGCCGGACGGCGGCGCACAGGCCGCCGATACCGGCGCCGATCACGACGATGCGCGGGGGATTGGGTTTTCTCATTGGGGTGATTGTTGACTTACGGGCGGAAACTGTCCAGTATGATTTACACAAATCTGTCCATTCAGATTTACATATCGTCCTGATTGCCTGCCTTTGGAGGCCCAATGTCCCTGATCCCCCGGATTGAGAATGCGACTGCTGCTGCAATTTTGCGCGCGCAGGGTTCGGGCGGCGATGCGCCCGGCCGGTTGGCGCAGGCGCTGCATTATGCGGTGACGCCGGGCGGGGCGCGGATCAGGCCGACGATCTTGCTGAGCGTGGCGGCGGCCTGCGGCGATGACCGGCCCCACCTGTCGGATGCGGCGGCGGTGGCGTTGGAGTTGATCCATTCGGCGTCTCTGGTGCATGACGATTTGCCCTGCTTTGACGATGCCGACACGCGGCGCGGCAAGGCGTCGGTGCATCGGGCGTTTAGCGAGCCGTTGGCGGTTTTGACGGGCGACAGTCTTATTGTGCTGGGGTTTGAGGTGCTGGCGGATGCGGCGGGCGATTCGCCGGGGCGGGCGTTGAAGCTGATCAAGGTGTTGTCGCAGCGCACGGGGATGCCGGGCGGGATTTGCGCGGGTCAGGGCTGGGAGAGTGAGGCGCAGGTCAACCTGTCAGCCTATCACCGGGCCAAGACCGGGGCGCTGTTCATTGCGGCGACGCAGATGGGGGCGATTGCGGCCGGGCAGGATGCCGAGCCGTGGGAGGAGCTGGGCGCCCGAATCGGGGAGGCGTTTCAGGTTGCGGATGACCTGCGCGACGCCTTGTATGATTCGGAGACGCTGGGCAAACCGGCGGGGCAGGATGCGATCCATGCCCGGCCGAATGCGGTGGCCGAACTGGGCGTGCAGGGGGCGATAAGGCGGTTGAAGGATATTCTGGGGGGCGCGATTGCGTCCATTCCGTCCTGTCCGGGCGAGGCGATGCTGGCCGATATGGTGCGCCGTTATGCCGAGCGGATGACGCCGGTGGCGCCGGCCTTTATGGCGGCGCGGGGCTGACGGGTGGCGGATGTGGCCCTGACGCCGCCCGCTATGGGTTTGCGGGCGCGGATGTTGCGGCTGGCCACGTCACGCGGGTTTCAGGCCTGGGCGGCGCGGGTGCCGGTTTTGCGGCGGATCGTGCGGGCGGAAGGTGAGGCGCTGTTCGACATTGTGGCGGGGTTTGTCAACGCGCAGGCGTTGATGGCGCTGGTGGAATTGCGGGTGCTGCATCTGCTGGAGGGCGGGCCGCAGTCGGTGGCGCATCTGGCGGGGCGGTGCGGTGTACCCTTGGCGCGGATGCAGGTTTTGCTGCAAGCGGGCGCCGCCTTGGGGTTGCTGCGGCGCGAGGGGGGCGGGTTTGGCCTGGCCCTGCGCGGGGCGGCGATGCTGGGCGTGCCGGGGCTGGAGGGGATGGTGCGGCATCACCGGGCGCTTTATGCCGACCTCGCCGACCCGGTGGCGTTCTGGCGCGGGGGGCAAGAGACCGAGCTGGCTCGGTTTTGGCCCTATGTTTTTGGCGCGGCAGGCGCGGTCGATCCGGAGGTGACGGCAACCTATTCGCGGCTGATGGCGGACAGTCAGGTTCTGGTGGCCGAGGATACGCTGCGCAGGATTGATCTGCGCGGCGTGCGGCATTTGCTGGACATTGGCGGCGGCACCGGGGCCTTTGTCACGGCGGTGGGCGAGGCCTATCCCGACCTGCGGCTGAGCCTGTTCGATTTGCCTGTGGTGGTGGCTGGGGCGCGGTTGGGGGCGCGGGTCGCGGTTTTCCCCGGTAGTTTTCGCGATGACGTGCTGCCGCTGGGCGCGGATGCGATCAGCCTGATTCGGGTGCTGTATGACCATGACGATTCGACGGTTGCGGCCTTGCTGGCCAAGGTACACGCGGCCCTGCCGGTGGGCGGGCGGCTGATCATTTCGGAGCCGATGTCGGGCGGTGACAGGCCGGACCGGGCGACCGATGTGTACTTTGCGATTTACACGATGGCGATGCAGACCGGGCGCACCAGGTCGATGGCGGAAATCGGTCGTCTGCTGGCGGCTGCGGGCTTTCAGGACATCAAGGAAAGCTGGGGATTTCGGCCGTTTGTGACCTCGGTTGTCACAGCGCAGCGCAAGTAACCCGCGAAACTTGCGCGCAAATCTGTCAATTTCAGTTGACAGTGTTATGTGTCAGGTTAAAGTGACAGTAACGAGATGGTAACGATCAGCGACTCCCAAACGGACCGCATCGAACCACAGGGGAGCCACCGTGAGAACCACCGCCGTCATCCTGAACGCGCCGCAACAGCTGTCCTTGCAGGATGTCACGTTGACCGCACCGGGGGCTGCGGATGTGGTGATCGAGATTGCCCATTCAGGCATTTCGACGGGCACGGAAAAGCTGTTCTGGTCGGGTCAGATGCCGCCGTTTCCGGGCATGGGCTATCCCCTGGTGCCGGGCTACGAGGCGGCGGGTGAGGTGGTCGAGGCCGGGCCCGATTCGGGGCTGACGGTGGGCGAGCATGTGTTCGTGCCGGGGGCCAACTGCTTTGGCGCGATTGAGGCCGGGCCGGTGCGCGGGCTGTTTGGCGGCGCTGCGCGGCATCTGGTGACGCCGGGGGCGCGGGTGACGCGGATTGACGCGGCGCATGGGGCCGAGGGGGCGCTGCTGGCGCTGGCCGCGACGGCGCGTCATGCGATGGCCGGGTTTGACAAGGCGCTGCCGGATTTGATTGTCGGGCATGGGGTCTTGGGCCGGTTGCTGGCGCGGTTGACCGTGGCCGCTGGGGCCAAGCCGCCGACGGTTTGGGAAACCAATGCGGATCGGCAGGCGGGTGCCGTGGGATACCAAGTGGTCCATCCGGACGCCGATGCGCGCCGCGATTACCGGTCGATCTATGACGCTTCCGGTGCGCCGGACCTGTTGAACACGCTGATCGGGCGGATTGCCAAGGGCGGCGAAGTGGTGCTGGCGGGGTTCTACACCGCGCCCATCAGCTTTGCCTTTCCGCCGGCCTTCATGAAGGAGGCGCGGTTCCGGATTGCCGCAGAATGGACGCCCGAGGACATGATTGCGACGCGGCAGCTGGTGGAATCCGGCACGCTGTCGCTGGGCGGGTTGATCACGCACACCGCACGGGCCGCCGACGCGCCCCGCGCCTATGAGACGGCATTCACCCAGACCGATTGCCTGAAAATGATACTCGACTGGAAGGGCCACGCATGACTCTCGACATTCCGAATCTGAAGAGTTTCGACCAGCGTCTGCGCGACGAGGCGAATGAGGAGCCGACGCTGGAAATTCCGCACGGCGAGCCGACCAAAAAGACGCAGATCATCGCGATCTATGGCAAGGGCGGGATTGGCAAGTCCTTCACGCTGGCAAACCTGAGCCACATGATGGCCGAGATGGGCAAAAGGGTACTGCTGATTGGCTGTGACCCCAAGAGCGACACCACGAGCCTGCTGTTTGGCGGAAAGGCGTGCCCGACGATCATTGAAACCTCCTCCAGGAAGAAGCTGGCGGGGGAAGAGGTCAAGATTGGCGACGTCTGTTTCAAGCGCGGCGGTGTGTTCGCGATGGAACTGGGCGGGCCGGAGGTTGGCCGGGGTTGCGGCGGGCGCGGGATTATTCACGGGTTTGAGCTGCTGGAAAAGCTGGGGTTCCATGAGTGGGACTTTGACTATGTCCTGCTGGATTTCCTGGGCGATGTGGTCTGCGGCGGGTTCGGGTTGCCGATTGCGCGGGACATGGCGCAGAAGGTGATCCTGGTCGCGTCGAACGATTTGCAGAGCCTTTATGTGGCGAACAACGTGTGCTCGGCGGTGGAGTATTTCCGCAAGCTGGGCGGCAATGTCGGCATCGCGGGGTTGGTCATCAACAAGGATGACGGCACGGGCGAGGCGGCTGCTTTCGCCAAGGTGGTGGGGATTCCGGTTCTGGCCGCGATCCCGCAGAATGATGACTTGCGCAAGAAATCGGCGAATTATCAGATTGTTGGAAGCTATGACAGCGAGTGGGGGCCGATGTTTGCGGCCCTGGCCGAAGCGGTGGCGATTGCCCCGCCGGTGCGGCCTGCACCGGTCAATCAGGATGGGTTGTTGAGCCTGTTCTCGGCTGAGGTCACCGGGGCCGACTTTGTGCTGACGCCGGCATCGGACGCCGACATGCGGGGCAAGAACGCGGTTCTGAAGAAGTCGTTGGAAGTGGTTTATGACAATGTCTAAGGGCGAGGTTGGTTACAACAACGCCCATGAGGCACCGCTGGCCGACTTGGGGCCAGCCGTTCAGGAGGCTGCGCCGGTCGCGGCCCCAGTGGACGGGATGGGCTGCCATTCGGGCACGACGATGGAGGCGGCCGCGCGGGCTGCGGGCCAGTCGGAATTGTTGGAC
>CAMBWO010000146.1 GCA_945871285.1 Pseudorhodobacter antarcticus
TTGACCGGGCTTGGCCACAGCTTCAGCAGTTCATTGGCCTGCCGTTCGCGCAGCACCCGGTCAATCTCGCGGATCAGGCCATCAGCGCGGCGATACGCCTCATCCGCCGCCAGCCCCGGTGCGTGCAACCGCACCAACTGGTCCGACAGGGCGCGGCGGCGCACGGCACTTTCCTCGGCCTCGGTCGCGCCCTCGGCAGGGGCCGGGCCCAGCGCGTCGATCTGCTCGCGCAGCGTGGCGATGCGGGCGGCGTTGGCGCTTTGCGCGCCCAGCAGGGCCTCGCGCCAGTCGACCAGTTGCAGGCGCAACCGCTCCAGCTCGATGTTGGTGGCAGCACGGCTCTGGCTCGCGTTCTCGGCCCGCACGGCCATCCGCTCCCAGCCGGCATAGTCCAGCGCACCGCTGCTGCCCCCGCCCGAGGACGGCGCCTTGCCACCGCCCTGCGCGCCCCCGGCCTGCGGTGAAAAGCCACCCGAGACCGGCTCCTCGTCCTTCTCCACCACCTGCGGCGGACGCTGCACCTCGGGGATCAGCGCCCCCGTGCTGTCGGCCCGCACCTTGATGCCGGGCGGTGCCTCAACCGTCGCAGGCGGCCCGCCACCGCCGCTGTCCTGGGCTGCGGCCGGGGCAAACAACAGCGCAAAAGCCAGCAACGCCCCGGCGCAACGCCTTGCGATCTGACCCCCGCCGTGGCCCGTCATGCGTCTTCGTAGACCGTCGGAATGGCGTGCGGGGCGCGGTCCAGCCAGGCCGGCACCGGCAGACCCTTTTCCTTCAGGAAGGCCGGGTTGAACAGCTTGGATTGGTACCGGTTGCCATAATCGCACAGGATGGTGACGATGGTCTTGCCCGGCCCCATGTCGCGCGCCATGCGGATCGCCCCCGCGATGTTGATGCCGCTGGACCCGCCCAGACAAATCCCCTCATCCTCCAGCATCTCGAACACCAAAGGCAGCGCCTCGGCATCAGGGATGCGATAGCTGAAATCCGGGGTGAACCCCTCCAGATTGGCGGTGATCCGCCCCTGCCCGATCCCCTCGGTGATCGAGGTGCCGGGGCTGTCGAACTTGCCCGTGGTGTAGAAGGCATGCAGCGCCGCCCCTTCAGGGTCCGCCAACCCCATCTTGACACCCTTGGGCTGCAACGCCATGCCGACTCCGGCCAGGGTGCCCCCCGACCCCACCGCACAGATGAACCCGTCGACCCGGCCCTCGGTCTGCTCCCAAATCTCCGGCCCGGTCATCTCGATATGGGCCTGACGGTTGGCGATATTGTCAAACTGATTGGCCCAGATCGCCCCATTGGGCTCGGTGCGCGCCAGCGCCTCGGCCAGACGGCCGGAATAGCGGACATAGTTGTTGGGGTTCTTGTAGGGCGCCGCCGGAACCTGCACCAGTTCGGCCCCCGCCAGACGGATCATGTCCTTCTTTTCCTGGCTTTGGGTCTCAGGGATCACGATGACGGTCCGAAACCCCATCGACGCGCCCACCAGCGCCAACCCGATCCCGGTGTTGCCCGCCGTCCCCTCGACAATCGTGCCGCCCGGTTTCAGCAACCCCTTGGCCACCGCATCGCGGATGATATACAGCGCGGCCCGATCCTTGACCGACTGGCCGGGGTTCAGAAACTCGCACTTGCCCAGGATCGTGCACCCCGTCATCTCTGACGCCCGCTTAAGCCGCAGCAGCGGGGTGTTGCCGATGGTTTCTGCAAGGTCTTGGTGAATGCGCATGGGCTCGGTCCTTTGGCTTCTTGCCAATGGTGTAAGACGCCCCGCCCCCAAACTCAATGGGGCAGCGCCCCGACCAAGATGGGCAAATTGCCCATCCTACAAGGGGTGCCCACCACCAAACGGCCCCCCATCCGCCATAACGAGCCCTCTTGTAGGATGGGCAATCTGCCCATCTTCCTCGCATCCGGCTTGGGATGGCGGCAGGGCCGCACCTGTTCCGGCCGGGATTGCCACCCGGCTCAACGCCCGCCCCCCCCCGCACGGCGACAAGGGCCTGCCCCCCTGAAAAGGCGCGGCGTCCGGGGCGCCGCGCCGCCGCCCTCAGCGCAAAGCGTCAGTCCTGGCCCTTCAGACGTGCCAAGACATTGGCATCGGACGGCTGGTGAAAGCACCGCGCCTTGATCATGGTCGCCATCTCGTCCGCGGTCCAGTACTCGCCCGCCGCTGCCGCGTCGGTCTCAGTGGACGGCGTGGTCGCAGTCTCGCCCGCCGCCATCGCCGTCGGGTCCATCTTGTAGCGTTCCAGCGGACCCACCGCCTCAAAGTTCGCCGTATCGGCAATCCACATCAACAGCGCCTGTGCAGCTTCCAGCCGGGCCGCGTCGTCCTCTTGCGCCATGAAGTCGCCGCAGGTCAGCGTCGACACATCCATTTGCGCCATCGCGCCCGAACCCGCACCCATGGCAACGGCCGTCGCGGCCAGGGTTTTCATCAAACTGTTCATCGTCACTCTCCAACTGAACTGATCGCACATCGGTGTGAGCTTTGTTTTGATACCGCAGCCCATTCACGTCGGGATTGACCCACGTTAGGGGCCCGACACGATCGGCAATCCGCAGGCGGAACCCCGCCCCGCCGCAAATTCCGCCGCGGTGCCGGTTTTAACGGTGGGGCCGAACCAACGGGCATTTTCAATCAGCCATGCCATTTTCAGCACAGGATGGGACGGCAATCTGCAGTGACGGGTCCGGCAATCAGGACGACCCGATCAACCAATCCTTATCCCGCACGGACAGGCTGATTTCGGCCACGCAAGGCGGCATTGATTGTGTCGGCACGCTCCAGGGCCAATACATCGCCTGCCATGGCATAGGGCCGTCATGGTCACCAACCTGACCGTGCCCCTTGACCAGATCGGGCCGTCCGCCACTGCATTCCGCAAGGTCGGCCCCCGGCGCGCGCTGCCTGGCATACGTCTGGCCCTTGCCAGCGCCCCCAAGTCCGACAGCCGTATCCTCCATGATACCGCGCCCGGCGCCCGGTTTCAGGACGCAGGCGGCCAAAGCGCCGGGACGGCAGGGCTTTGGCCAAAGGGGGTGGCCTTTGATATCATCGCCTGACCCCGGCAATTGAAATCGGCCCTGGCACGCCCAGCTGATTTGCATTGCCACCGACGCCGCCCGACATTTCCATCCGGCCAATAAAACATCGCAGGAGGTGGGTTTTGGCAATTATAAACGGCTTTGACAATCAGGACGACGCTATTTCATCAGGCGGCATCCCCAGGGGCGATACGCTGTTTTCCTCGACCTTTGGTGGCAATGACACCGTCAGCATCTTCAGCCCACAATACGACGTGCATCTGGGCGACGGCAATGACGTGCTGCAAGGGGGCAATGGCGGCTTTGCCTATGGCGAGGCGGGCAATGACGGTCTGACGGCCTTCATCCGGGAAGGCACCCACAGCCATGACGGCGGCGATGGCGATGACCGGTTCAACGTCTGGTATGGCGGCACGGACACGGCGGCGATCTGCTGTCGGGCGGCAATGGCAATGACTGGGTCAGCGACCTGTCCTCGGCCAAAAATCTGAGCCTTGCGCTGAACCTGACGACCGGCGGCACGCTGGGGCACGCGGCGGGGTATCAGTTCGTCTCGATTGAAACCGTGCTGGGGTCGAACGGCAAGGACACGAACCCTGGACGGTGGCCTTGGCCGCGACACCCTTGCCGGCGGCAGGGGTCAGGACCTGCTGACGGGCGGCGAGGCCGAGGATGCCTTTACCGGGGCCGGGACCCTTGGCGCGGTCGACACGATCACCGACCTGCAATTGAACCTTGACGAGGCCTGGCTCAGCGCCGCGACGTTCCGCAAGGTCGGCCCGCTGGGCGCACTGTCTGCCGAACGCTTTGCCCTTGGCACCGCGACCGATGGCGCGACCGGATCATCTATGACCCGACCACCGGCGCCCAGCCCTATGATGCCGATGGCAAAAGGGCCGGGGCGGCGGTGCAGTTTGCCCAGCTGGCAACAGGTCTGGCCTTGACCGAGGCAGATTTCGTGCTCATCGCCTGAACCTTTCCATCTGGTTAACGGAAAATCCCAATCCGTTGGAATAAAACGGTAATCCAAAATGTCCACGCGTGGACACACAGGCAAAGGGGGCCGTCACGCCCCCTTTGATCCCCCGCCTCAGGCCGAAACCATCAGCCCGTCGGCCTTCAACCCCATATAGCACTCATCCAGCGAGGTCTTGGCGCGGGCAATCAGGATGTCAATCTCATCCGGCGTGATCACCAGCGGCGGGGCGATGATCATCCGGTCCCCCACATGCCGCATGATCAGATTGTTGGCAAAGCACCGCTCCCGGCAGCGATAGCCGACCGTGCCCGTCTCACTGGCAAACCTGGCCCGCTTGGCCTTGTCCGGCGTCAGCGCGATCGACCCCATCAGCCCCACCAGCTTGGCCTCCCCGACCAACGGATGCTCCTCCAACCCCTTCCACAGCTTCCACAGGTAAGGGTTGGCGACGTCGCGGACATGCTCGACAATCTTTTCGTCCTGCATGATCTCCAGGTTCTTCAAGGCGACGGCGGCGGCAACCGGGTGGCCCGAATAGGTGTAGCCATGGTTGAAATCGCCATGCGACCCCAACACATCCGCCACCTCGTCACAAACGATCGACCCGCCGATGGGCTGATACCCCGAGGACAACCCCTTGGCGATGGTCATGATATGCGGCGTGATCCCGAAGGTCTGGCTACCAAACCAGTTCCCCGTGCGCCCAAAGCCCGTGATGACCTCGTCCGCGATGAGCAAAATGCCATACTTGTCCACGATCCGCTGAATCTCGGGCCAATAGCTGTCGGGCGGAATGATCACACCCCCCGCCCCCTGCACCGGCTCGCCGATAAACGCCGCGACGTTCTCGACGCCCAGCTCCAGGATCTTCTCCTCCAACTCCCGCGCCCGCAGCAGACCAAAGTCATGCGGCGTCATCTCGCCCCCTTGGGCCCACCAGTTCGGCTCACCGATATGCACGATCCCGGCGATCTTGCCGCCATGGGCATGAATGCCCGACATGCCACCCAAAGACCCGCCGCCCAGCGTGGACCCATGATAGCCATTGTTGCGCGCAATGATGATCCGCTTTTCCGACTGGCCCTTGATGTCCCAATAGCGCCGCACCATGCGGATATTGGTGTCATTCGCCTCGGACCCTGATCCCGCAAAGAACACCCGGTTCATCCCCTTGGGCGCCAGTTCCGCAATCTTGGCGGCCAAGGCGATGGCGGGGATGTGTGAGGTCTGGAAAAACGTGTTGTAATAGGCCAACTCATCCATCTGCCGCTTGGCCACATCGCCCAACTCGGTCCGGCCATAGCCGATGTTGACACACCACAGCCCCGCCATCCCGTCGATGATCTTGTGACCCTCGGTATCCGTCAGCCAAACCCCCTTGGCCGATTTCATGATCCGCGCGCCCTTTTTGGCCAGCGCCGCGTTTTCGGTAAAGGGGTGCATGTGATGCGCCGCATCCAGCGCCTGCAACTCGGCCGTGGGCATGTGGTTGGTGATCTTGTTCATGGCAAACCTCATCGGGAATCCCCGAATCCGGGGCGCTGCCGGAAGATTATGATCAAATCAAAGCCGGTTCAAGAAATTTGATCAAATCTCGCCACGCTCCAGCGCCAACCTCACCTGATCGACCCCTTGGGCGATGTCGCGCTGCATCGCCTGCGCCAGACCGGCCGCATCGCCCCGCTCCATCGCGGCCAGCGCCTCCTCATGCAGGTCGGGCAGCGTCAGCGCCCCGCCCCGGTCCACCACCACCCGCAGCGACGGGCCAAAGCGCAGCCACAAGGACCGCGCCATATCTACCAGAACAGCCGCACCGGACGCTTCATACAGCGCAAAGTGAAAAGCGTGGTTGTTCTGCAGATAGGCTTGCACGTCATGCGCCCGGATCGCGGTGTAGATCGGCGCATCCAACTGCCGCAGCCGCGACATCAGCGCGGGCGTGACATGCGCGGCGGCGAGTTCCGCCAGCTTGGGCTCAATCGTCAGCCGGGCAAAGGCAATCTGATCCAGCAGCGCCCCCGTCAATCGCGGCACCGTCACCCGCCGGTTGCCCTGCGGCAACAAGGCACCCTCGGCCGTCAGCCGCCGGATCGCCTCGCGCACCGGGGTCATGCCGACGTCCAGATCGTTGATCAGACCCTGAATGGTCACCGCCTGCCCCGGTTGCACCACGCCATACAGGATCATGTCGCGCAGGCGGGCATAGGTGACCTCATGGGTCGGTATCTTGCGCTCTTCGGTCATGGACGCCCCGGTTTGATCAAACAGGGTTATGACCGCTTTTGCGCCGCTTTCAAGCCGGGGCATAGTCGAATGACAGGAAATCGGCGCCCCACCCCTGCCCCGTCAGGTCATGCGCCAGCATGCCCACAAAGGCCCCGGTGAACGAGGCATGCTCACCCCGCCCCCCCTCGTCCGAAATCAGCGAAGCGTCCAAGGTCCCACCAATCGGCTGTACCTCGCCGCCCGCCGACCACCAGAACCGCTGCTCCGCCCCATTGACCCGCACCTCCAGCCGGATCGGGCCATCCGGCAGGACGACCGTTTCGCCAAAGGTCAATGCCTCACCCGGCCAATCGCCCAGACAGGACACGACCTGCAACACCCGGCCCCTTGCGGCATCATGGGTGATCAGGGCCGCATGAAACTTGTGACGGTTGTAATAGGTGGTCAGCCCGGCCGCCCGTTGCCAATTGGGCGGCGACGCCTCGACCACCGTGGCGGCTGTATAGCTGTGATGCTCCTGCCGCCTTGCCACCAAAGCCTGCTCAAACCACGACCCGATGCTCTCACGGCCAATCAGCCGCAACGCGCGCCCGGTCATCTTGAAAATCCGGTCCGGTTCCGGCGTGCGCAACCACTGAAACTCGGGCGGCAAAGCCCCGCTGAACTGCCGCGCCACCGGCCCGTCCGCCACCCGCGCCGCGCCCGGCAAGGTCATTGACGGCACCTGCCCGCCGCCCTCCAGATACAGCCAATCCTCGCGCCAGACGCAGTTCGCCAACCCCGTCTCGCGCCCCAAGGCACAGAACAGCCCCCGCGGCCCCAGGATCGGACGCCCGCACAGATAGGTGTGATACGCCTTCCCCTCCGGCGTCTCGACATATTGCCCGTGCCCCGTTCGCTGCAACGGGCTGTCCAACCGCCCCTTGGTCGTGATCACATGGGTGTCGGGATGCGTCTCATAAGGCCCCGCAATCTCTCGTGACCGCGCCAAAGTGACGGCATGCTCATAGCCCGTCCCGCCCTCGGCGGTGGTCAGATAATACCAGCCGCCCCGCTTGAACAGATGCGGCGCCTCGGTCAACCCCCGCGCGCTGCCGGCATAGATCGTGCGCACCTCGCCCAGCAAGCCGCGCTCGGGATGCCATTCCTGCAACTCGATCCCGTCGAACAGGTCATTGGCCGGGTTCACCCCCGTCCCCTTGCCCCGATGGTTCCAGCGCATGTTCAAGAACCACTTGCGCCCATCGTCATCATGAAACAACGACGGATCAAACCCCGACGAGGTGACATAGGTCCGGGCCGACCACTCCCCGTCAATCGTCTCGCAAGTGGTGATGTAATTATGCGCATCCTTGAACGCGCCATCCAGCCGCTTGACATCGGTATAAACCAGCCAGAACCGCCCGCCGGCATGGCTCAAACACGGCGCCCAAACCCCGCAACTGTCGGGATTGCCGCGCATATCCAGCAAATCCGCCCGGTTCAGCGGCCGCGCCACCAGCGTCCAGTTCACCAGATCGGTCGAATGGTGAATCTGCACCCCCGGATACCATTCAAAGGTCGACGTCGCGATATAGTAATCCTGCCCCACGCGGCAGATCGACGGGTCCGCATTGAACCCCCGCAAAACCGGATTCTCAATCACGCCCGTCCCTTTCATATTGGCCAAATATCCCACGGGGGGAGGCAACTTTGCCCTTGGGCAAAGTTGCTAGGGGGGTGTGAAACCCCCCGCCTACGCCCTCAGCGCAGCAGCGCCTGCGCCTCCGCAATGCCCAAGGCAGCGGGCCGGGTGCAGGTCGTCGTCATGTCGACAAACTGCCCCGTCTCGCCCGACTTGATGCAGCCGGCCATGATCTCGACCCCGTGCAACGTCCGCTCCAGCGAACAGCGCGCATCGCGGCCCTCCATCGTGGCCATCGCCATGTCCGCCAGTCCAGCGGTGCGATAGTTGGCACGGCCCTGGTCCTGATTGACGACGCCAAACGGATGATCCCAGGGCTCGATCGCCGTGATCACCTTGTCCTTGCCACCCACCTCGACCGTCCCGCCGAAGAAGTTGGGGTCGGGCACATAGAGCGTCCCTTCCGTGCCATAAAGCTCAAAATGGCTGCGGCGGTGCGACCAGACATCCCAGGTCGTGGTCAGCGTCACGGTGGCGCCGTTCACGAACTCCAGCAGGGCATGGATGTTGGTGGGCGTCTTGACTGGAACCGTCTCGCCCTTGCGCGGGCCCGACCCGATGGTGCGGGCGGTTTCGGGCATGTTGGCCAGGGCCGCCACACGGCGCACTGGACCCAGCAGGTTGATCAGGTTGGCAACATAGTAAGGCCCCAGGTCCAGCATCGGCCCGCCACCTGGCAGAAAGAAGAAATCGGGGTTCGGGTGCCAGGCTTCCATGCCGTGGTTCAGCACCGCGGCAGCCCCGGCCACGATATCCCCCACCCGGCCCTCATCCAATAACGCCCGCGCCTGCTGATGCGCGCCGCCCAGGAAGGTATCGGGCGCACAGCCCACCGACAGCCCCTTGGCCTTCGCCAGATCGCGCAGGGCAACCCCCTGCTCCAGCGTCAGAACCAGCGGCTTTTCGGAATAGGCATGTTTCCCGGCATCCAAAATCGCCTTGCTCACCGGGTAATGCGCGTCCGGAATGGTCAGATTGATGACCATATCCACGTCCTTGTTGGCCAGCAGGTCATCGACCGACTGCGCCGTGACGTTATACTCCGCCCCGCGCGCCGTGGCGGCGGCCATGTTGACATCCGCCACCGCCCGAACCTCCAACCCTTTGAACAAAGGCGCAAGTTTCAGATACGAGGTCGATATGTTGCCGCATCCGATGATGCCAATACCCAAGTTTGCCATGATCAGAACCCCTTTGCCGATGCCAGCGAGCGGGTGGCAAAGCGGCGGTCGTCGGCCGGATTGTCATGCTCCATCACATAATACTTGACCCCGGCCGCCTTCAGCGCCGCCATGATCGCTTTCCAATCCACCGTGCCATGGCCGACATCGGCCCAGCCATCCTCGGCCAGATTTTCGCCACGGGGCGCGATATCCTTGACATGGGCCGAGGTGATGCGACCCTTGAACGCCTCGATCCAGGCCAGTGGATTGCCACCACCGCGCACGACCCAAGCCACATCCATTTCCCATTCCAAGGCCGGGCCACCCGCCAGAATCTCGAACATCGGCACTTTGCCATCGGCCAGACCCGAAAACTCGAAATCATGGTTGTGCCAGCCAAAGCCCAGACCTGCCGCCACGATGGGCGCGCCCGCCTTTTGCAGACGTGCCCCCAGCGCACGCCAGCCCGCGCTGTTGGTCGGACGGTCGGCGGGCATCAGATGCGGGCAATAGACCTTGGTCATGCCGACGGCCCGCGCCACCTTGATCACGAAATCGGGGTTTTGTTCGATCATCGGCAGGCCGAAATGCCCGGTCGACATGGTCAGCCTGTTCGCCTTCAGCCCCTCGGCCAAAGTGGCCAGCGTCGCCTCGTCGGAATAAAGCCCGCCAAAGCCTTCGGTGTCCTTATAGCCGACTTCCGCCAGCATTTTCAGCGTGTTGGCCAGCGGCCCAAAGTTGCGCGAGGAGTAGAGTTGATAGCTGTACATCGGTTTGGTCCTTTCAAGGCGACCCATAGGTCGCGGAATGCAGGTCACGCAGGGTGAATTTTGGCATCGGCCCAGGTGCGGCGGGGGTGAACAGAACCTCCGCCGGATAGCCTGGAAAGATCGTAAAGGCGTTCATCGAAAAACGCCCGGGCCGGTCCGCCTCGACTGCAACATACAGCGCCAGCGCCTCGGCGGTAATGGTGATTTTCCAAGCCTCGCCCTCGGTCTCGACCTGTTTGGTCAGGTTCGGTGGCAAAAGATCATAGGTTTTCCACGGCTTGGGCGCAAAGACGTCCCCCGAATGGCGCCCGCCCTTGCTGTGCCACACCGTGGCCAGCACCTCGCCGTCCATGATTGCGTCGCGCGGAATGGTCGCCGCGCTGTGCGCCCTGTCCGGATCAGCAGTGACGGGATAGGTTCCCAACACGCGCACTGACCCGTCCATCGCCGCTGCATAGACATCCAGTTCCAGATCAACCGGGGCGTTGCTGTCATTGACCACGCGCAGATCAAAGGCGTCCGCCCCCGGCACCGCCGTCACCATCACCGGCGCATAGAACTCACGCGCCATGTGGTGCAACAGCTTCCACCCGCCGCCATGGTCGAGGCTGGCCCAGGAACACACCGGCCAGGTGTCGTTCAACTGCCAGATCAGCGTGCCCATGCAATGCGGCTTCAGGCTGCGCCAATGGGTGACGGCGGTCTTGATCGCCAGGCCCTGCTGCACCTGGGACAGATACACGAAACTCTCGAAATCCACGGGAAAGCGGAAATAGCGGAACATGGTTTCCGCAATCCGCGCGTTGCCGCCCGCGTTCTTCTGGTGGCTCTCCATCACCGGGGCGGCGATGTTGAAATCCGCAGGCTCCGCGAAACGCCGGATCACATCCATCGA
>CAMBWO010000147.1 GCA_945871285.1 Pseudorhodobacter antarcticus
CTGATCGTCTCGGAATCCGGCCTTTACACCCCCGCCGATCTGGCCGAGATGGCCCGCTATGGCGCCCGCTGCTTCCTGATCGGCGAAAGCCTGATGCGCCAGGACGACGTCACCGCCGCCACCCGCGCCATCCTGGCCAAACCTTTGACCTCGCAAGGCGGCACATGAACCCGCTGAACCATTTCGACGATCAGGGCCACGCCCATATGGTCGACGTGTCCGACAAGGCCGTCACCGACCGCGTGGCTGTGGCCGAAGGCGTGGTGCGCATGGCCCCCGAAACCCTGGCCCTGATCACCGAAGGCCGCGCCAAAAAGGGCGATGTGCTTGGTGTCGCCCGCCTGGCCGGCATCATGGCCGCCAAGCGCACCGCCGACCTGATCCCGCTTTGCCACCCCCTCGCCCTGACCCGCGTCGCCGTGGACCTGACCCCCGACGCCACCCTGCCCGGCGTCCGCGTCACCGCCACGGTCAAGACCTCGGGCCTGACCGGGGTCGAGATGGAGGCGCTGACGGCCGTCTCGGTCGCCTGCCTGACCGTTTATGACATGCTCAAGGCCGCGCAAAAGTCGATGCAGATCGACGGCATCCGCCTAATACGAAAAGATGGCGGAAAATCTGGACATTACGAGGTATAGCTGTGATTTCGGTTGAACAGGCGCTGACCCAATGCCTTGCCCTTGTGAACCCCGTCTCCACCGAAACCCTCGCCCTGCGTCACGCCCATGGCCGCATGATGACCACCCCCGCCACCGCCCGGCGCGACCAGCCACCCTTCGCCGCCTCGGCCATGGATGGCTACGCCGTGGCGGGCGACCCCACCCCCGGCACACGCTTTGCCGTGGTGGGCGAGGCGGGGGCCGGCCACGCCTTTGACGGCACCGTGGGCCCCGCCCAGGCCGTGCGCATCTTCACCGGCGCGCCGGTGCCCGCCGGGGCAACCCGTGTGATCATCCAGGAAGACATCACCCGCGACGGCACCCAGATCATCGTCACCTCCGCCGATGCCGCCACCAACATCCGCCCCCAAGGGCAGGATTTCCGCGTCGGCGACAGCCTGCCACCCCGCCGCCTGACCGCCTACGACCTGGCCCTGCTGGCCGCCATGAACCTGGGCTCCGTCACCGTCACCCGCCGCCCCACCGTCGCCCTCATCGCCACCGGCGATGAGTTGGTGATGCCCGGCGAAACCCCTTCGCCGTCGCAGATCATCGCCTCGAACACCTTTGCCCTGGCGGCCCTGATCGAGGCCGAGGGCGGCATCGCCCGCCTGATGCCCATCGCCCGCGACACAAGCGCGGACCTGCGCGCCGTGCTGACCCTGGCCTTGGATGCCGACCTGATCGTCACCATCGGCGGCGCATCGGTCGGCGACCACGACCTTGTCGCCAGCGTCACCGCCGAAATGGGGATGGAGCGTGCCTTTTGGCGCATCGCCATGCGGCCGGGCAAGCCGCTGATGGCCGGGCGCCTGGCGAGCAAGCCCGTGCTGGGCCTGCCCGGCAACCCGGTCTCCTCCATCGTCTGCGGCCATCTGTTCTTGCTGCCGATGCTGCGCGCCCTGCAAGGCCGCCCCGATGTCGCCCCCCTGCCCCAACGCGCCCGCCTGACCTGCGATCTGCCGCCAAACGGCCCGCGGGCGCATTACATGCGCGCCACGCTGACCCCGGCCGACGGCCTGCCCGACATCGCACCCTTTGCGGCCCAGGATTCCCACCTGCTGCGTGTTCTGACCGAGGCCAATGCCCTGCTGATCCGCCCCGTGGCCGACCCCGCGCGCCAGGCGGGCGAGGCGATCAGCTATCTGCCGCTGTAGAACAGCCCCTTGACACAAACCAAGAACACGGGCAGAACATTGTAGTAACGCACGATCGTGGGGGTTGTGCCTGTGCAGACTGGGGTGACAGGATGCTGACGCGTAAACAACTGGAACTGCTTGATTTCATTCGCCTGCGGATGGAGGCGGACGGTGTTCCGCCCTCGTTTGACGAAATGAAGGACGCGCTGGATCTGAAATCCAAGTCCGGCATCCACCGCCTGATCACAGCACTCGAGGAGAGGGGCTTTATCCGCCGCCTCGCCCACCGCGCCCGGGCTTTGGAAATTTTGAAACTGCCCGAGGCGATGGAAAGACCCGGCTTCAAACCCACCATCATCACCGGCTCCAAGCCCGAGGCCCCACCCCGCCGCCCCGCCGCCGCCCTGGACATTGCGCCGGTTGACGCGATGGACATCCCGATGATGGGCCGCATCGCCGCCGGTGTCCCGATCGAGGCGATTTCCCATGTGTCGCACCATGTCGCCGTGCCGGGGTCGCTGCTGTCCGGCCGCGGGTCGCACTATGCGCTCGAGGTCAAGGGTGACTCGATGATCGAGGCTGGCATCAACGATGGCGACATCGTGGTGATCCGCGAACAGCAAACCGCCGACAATGGCGATATCGTCGTGGCCCTGGTCGAGGATGCCGAGGCGACGCTGAAACGCTTTCGCCGCCGTGGCAGCATGATCGCGCTCGAGGCGGCCAACCCGGCTTACGAAACCCGCGTTTTCCCCGACCATATGGTCAAGGTGCAGGGCAAGCTGGTTGGTCTGATCCGCAGCTACTGACCCGCAGGTCGGGCAGCGGCAGGTATATCTCTGGCACCACGGGCCTGTCGCCCAGCCATATCCGCGCGACCCGCCGGACAGGAACCAACCGCACGCCGCCCGCAACCGGCTGCACCGCCAACGCGCCCGACCTGTCCAGCACAGTTCTGTCGATGATCACACAGCCCGGCACCGGCTCGGCCACACCCAAAGACGCCGGCACCACCACGAAATCCGCCCGCCCACACGCCGCGGCCACCTCATCCAAGGCGGTCTTGCCAGACAAGACCTCGCCCCGCAGCCCTGCAATCTCAAACGCCCGTGCAGCCTTGGGCCCCGCGAACCCCGGTCGCAGCGCGGCATCGGCAGGCAGCGTCAGGTCGCCGTCATCCTCGAGCCAACTGCGCGCCGAAAACCCCGCCCCCTTGGGCGAGGACAGCGCCCGCCCCTCGGGCCCCATCAGCCCGACCAGCGTGCCATCCGAACTGATCAACCCTACAGGCCGGTCGACCATCAGCCACAACACCAGCCCCACCGCCATCACCGCGCCGCCCGCCACCCGCGCCCGCCCGGCCCACAGCACCAACCACAACCCGCCCAGGGCGATCAGCGGCACCACCCACGGCCCCGGTGCCGGAATCGGCGTCACCGCCCCCTCCAGCCCCGCAATCCAGTGCGCCACCAACAGGATCCAGCGCGCGCATTGGTCCATCACCCACAGCGCCGGATAGGCGAGGCCAATCGGCGCCAAAAGCGCCGCCACCGCCCCGGCCCCCATCAGCAGGCTCATGAACGGAACCGTCATCACATTGGCCAGCAGGCCATAGTCGGTGAACCGGTTGAACGTCGCCGCCGCAAAGGGCGCCGTCGCCAGCCCCGCCAGAACCGAGGTTGCCACCAGCATCGCCGGCACCATCGCCCAGCCCGGTATCCGCGCCTTCAGCCAGGCCTGCGTCGGCCCGAACCCCGCAATCAGCGCAATCGTCGCCGCAAAAGACAGCTGGAACCCCGGTTCCGTCAGGCTTTCCGGCTGCACCACAAGCAGCACCAGCGCCGCCAGCGCCACCGACCGGAACGTCAGCGCCTGCCGGTCCAGCAGCACCGCCCCCAGCATCACCGTCACCATCAAGAATGCCCGCGTCGTCGCCACATTCGCCCCCGACAGCAACAGGTAGAACAGCGCCACGCCAAAGGCGATCACCGCCGCGATCTTCTTGCTGTTCACCCGCAAGGCCACCACCGGCACCAGCGCAATGCCATAACGCGTCACCGCAAAGACAAAGGCGGTGATGAAGGCCATGTTCATCCCCGAAATTGCCAGCAGATGCGCCAGCGAGGAATCGCGCAGTGCCTTGACCGTGGCCGCCGAAATCTCGGACCGGTCGCCGGTCATCACGCCGCTGGCAAAGGCCCCCGAATCGCCCGGCACCGCCGTGGTGATCGCCTTGGACAACCGGCTGCGCAGTCGGTTGATCACCTCGGACCCACCCTCGGGCGGCTGCCAGAGCACGACAGGGCTGTTGGTATAGCCCACCGCCCCCAACCCGTTGAAATAGGCCATCCGGCGAAAATCAAACCCCCCAGGTTCCGACGGCCCCTCTGGCGCCGCCAGCCGCGCCGTTACCAGCACCGTCTGCCCCGGCTCAAAGGGCACCAAAGGCGGCGGCCCGCGCAGCGAAACGCGCACGGTTGCAGGCGTGCGGCCCGCCGGCATATCGGCCAGCACCACCTGATCCATCGTCAGGCGCAAGCTGTCCGACCCAGACCGGTCGATGTCGATGATCCGCCCCTGCACCGGCCCGTAATAGGGATAGGCCAGCATCGGTGCCTGCACCAGATGCGCCCGCAGGCCAATCGACAGCACCCCCGCCGCCACGCAAGCCAGCGCGACAACGACGGGGTGCAAAACCTCGGGCCCCCAGCGCCACGCCGCCGTCATGCCCACAGCAACCCCCGCAGCACCCAGATAAAACCCCAGTCCCGGCTCAAACGGCAGCGCAAACCACAGACCGATCCCCAGCGCCAGAAACACCGGCACAAAGGGAAACAGCAGCCCCCGCGCCTGCTCCAGCGCCACCAGCGGCGCCATCGCCCTGTCCCGCATCCCAGCCGCCACCTTGTCTTGCCCCCCGCGATTGCCTAAGGCAGTCTTAACCCCGCGATGGTTTCCCAAAGGTTAATGCGCATGAACTCCCCGATCGTCACCCGCTTTGCCCCCTCGCCCACCGGCTATCTGCACATCGGCGGCGGGCGGACGGCGCTGTTCAACTGGCTGTTCGCCCGTGGCCGTGGCGGCAAATTCCTGTTGCGGATCGAGGATACCGACCGCGAACGCTCGACCCCCGAGGCGACGGCGGCCATCCTGCGCGGGCTGACCTGGCTGGGCCTTGACTGGGACGGCGAGGTCGTGAGCCAGTTTGAACGCAAGGACCGCCATGCCGAGGTGGCGCATCAGATGCTGTCGCGCGGCACCGCTTACAAATGCTTCAGCACCACCGAGGAAATCGCCGATTTCCGCGAGGCGTCGAATGCGAGCTACGCCGTGTTTCGCAGCCCGTGGCGCGAGGCCGACCCCACCACTTACCCCGATGCGCCCTATGTCATCCGCATGAAGGCCCCCCGCACCGGCGAAACAGTGATCGAGGACCGCGTGCAGGGCACCGTCCGGTTCCAGAATGACCAGTTGGACGACATGATCTGTCTACGCTCGGATGGTACGCCGACCTATATGTTGGCCGTCGTGGTCGATGACCATGACATGGGCGTAACCCACATCATTCGCGGGGATGACCATCTGAACAATGCCGCCCGCCACAAGATGATCTATGACGCGATGGATTGGCCCCTGCCGATCTGGGCCCATATCCCGCTGATCCATGGGCCGGATGGCAAGAAGCTGTCCAAACGCCATGGCGCGGTCGGGGTCGAGGAGTATCAGGCCATGGGCTATCCCGCCGCCGGTATGCGCAACTATCTGACCCGTCTGGGCTGGGGCCATCTGGATGCCGAGATCTTCACCAGCGAAGAGGCCATGAAAATGTTCGATCTGGACGGCATCGGGCGCGGCCCGGCGCGGCTGGATTTCAAGAAACTGGAAAACACCTGTGGCCACCATATGGCCAGGGCCGACGATGCTGCACTGCTGCATGAATTGACGGCTTTCATGGCGGTGGCCGGCTTGGACCCGTTGACGGAAACCCAACGTGATCTTCTGTCGCAGGCCCTGCCCTTTGTCAAAACCAGCGCAAAAACATTTCCTCAACTCCTGGAAAAGGCTAACTTTTCCTTAATTTTCCGCCCCATCGCCATCGACGCTGCGGCACAGGCCTCGCTTGATACGGTATCCCGTGGTATACTGAAATCATTGACGCTGCAGTTGCAAAATGCTTTGTGGTCCAAGACTGAATTGGAGCCGATTCTTACCGCTGCCGCGGCAGAGGCCGGCATTGGTTTTGGCAAATTGGCGGCACCGATCCGTGCAGCCCTTGCCGGACGAACCGCGACCCCCAGCGTCTATGACATGATGCTGGTGCTGGGCCGTGACGAAACGCTTGCCCGGCTGGCCGAGGCTGCCGAATGACACAGCCCTGTCACAGGGCACCAACGGGGGATATGATATGACCACTCCGACCAAGACTGCCACGCTGACACTGAACGACCAGACCTACGATCTGCCGGTGTTGACGCCGACCCTTGGCCCTGATGTTCTGGACATCCGCAAACTCTATGCCCAGGCCGATGTCTTTACCTTCGACCCCGGCTTCACCTCGACAGCCGCCTGCGAAAGCGCCATCACCTATATCGACGGCGACAAGGGCGAACTTCTGCACCGCGGCTATCCCATCGAACAACTGGCCGCCGAAAGCTCGTATATCGAGGTGTGCTATCTCCTGCTCTATGGCGAACTGCCGACCGCCGAACAGCTGGCCGATTTCCGGGGCCGCGTGTCGCGCCACACCATGGTGCATGAACAGATGCACTATTTCTTCCGCGGGTTCCGCCGCGATGCCCACCCGATGGCCACCATGGTCGGCGTGGTCGGGGCCATGTCCGCCTTTTATCATGACAGCACCGACATCAACGACCCCTGGCAGCGCGAGGTCGCCTCGATCCGCATGATCGCCAAGCTGCCGACGATTGCCGCCATGGCCTATAAATACTCGGTCGGCCAGCCCTTCGTGTACCCCAAGAACTCGCTCGATTATGCCGGCAATTTCTTGCACATGTGCTTTGCCGTCCCGGCCGAGGAGTATGTGGTGAACCCCATCCTCGCCAAGGCGCTGGACCGGATCATGATGCTGCATGCCGACCACGAACAGAACGCATCGACCTCGACGGTGCGTCTGGCGGGCTCCTCGGGCGCCAACCCCTTTGCCTGCATCGCCGCGGGCATCGCCTGCCTCTGGGGGCCGGCGCATGGCGGCGCAAACCAGGCCTGCCTTGAAATGCTGCGCGAAATCGGCACGGTTGACCGCATTCCCGAATACATCGCCAAGGCCAAGGACAAGAATTCGGGCTTCCGCCTGATGGGCTTTGGCCACCGCGTCTATAAAAACTTTGACCCCCGCGCCAAGGTTTTGAAAGAGTCGGCCGATGAAGTGCTCGAACTGCTTGGCATCCACAACAACCCGACCCTGCAAGTCGCCAAGGAGTTGGAACGGATCGCCCTTCAGGACGAATATTTCATCTCCAAAAAGCTGTACCCGAATGTCGATTTCTATTCGGGCATCATCCTTGATGCGATGGGCTTCCCCACCTCGATGTTCACCCCGATCTTTGCCATTTCGCGCACCGTCGGCTGGATCGCGCAGTGGAAAGAGATGATCGCCGAGCACAACCAGAAAATCGGCCGCCCGCGCCAGCTGTATGTCGGCGAACCGATGCGCAACTATGTCGGCGTGGCCAAACGCTAAGCCCTTCGCAGCGGGGGGGCCATCCTCCCCCGCTGCCCGACACAGACCCCAAGGATTGCAGCCTCCCCCCCCCGCATGTTACCAAGACCCGCATTTCCGGATGACGCGTTGCAGCGGCCAGACTGACCTAGGGGACCCATGCCAAGACTTTACCTGCACATCGGCTCGCACAAGACCGGCACGACCGCCGTGCAGCAGGGCTTGCACCAGAACCGCATCCTGCTCGAGGCGCTTGGCATCACCTATGTCGGCACCGGCAACATCGCCCATATCCATTCCGCCATCGGCCCGATCTCGCCCACCAGCTTTCTGCCTGCCGGCTACAAGGTGATCGACCCCGCCGATCTGGCCGCCCGCCTCGCCGCCGCCCAGACCGAAACCGTCGTCGCCAGTTCGGAAAACTTCTCGTTCTTTTTCGACAAATCCGCGGTCACCGCCCTGGCCCTCGCCCTGCGCCCGCATTTCGATGACATCCGCATCGTCTGCTACCTGCGCCGTCAGGACCGCCACGCCGTCTCGCATCACCAGGAAGGCGCCAAGCCCAACCGCCAGGCCGAGGGGGCGCTCTGGGGTCACGCCCCCACCGCCCTGCCCGACTACTCCACCGCGCATGACCTGTATCTGGACTACCACCACCGCCTTGGGCTTTGGGCCGATGTCTTTGGCGATGCGGCGATGATCATCCGCATCTATGACCGTGACCTGCTCAAGAAACGCGACATCTTCGCCGATTTCCTGGGGCTGTTGGACCTCGACATAACCGGCCTTTTGCCCATCGGCGACCGCAACGCCTCGCTGGGGGCGGCGCAAACCAAGGTCGGCCACCTGATGAACAGCCTTGAGGTGCGCGCCAAGACCGCCGACGCCATCCTCGCCCGGATCGAGGGTGAGGGCCGCCTTCAACCCAGCCGGGCCGAGGCACGGGCCTTCCTCGCCCGCTATCTTGCGGGCAACCGCCTGCTGAACCAGCGGTTCGCCATCACGCCCGATGCGAACCTGTTCAACGACGACTTTTCCGACTATCCCGAAACCCCGCACAGCGACTGGACCGAGGATCGCGCCAACGCCGCCCTGTTGGCCACCCTGCAACACCTGGTCGAGGTGCCCACCCCCGTCGCCGGTCCCACTGCCGACGATTTCCGCACCGCCGCCGTGGCGCTGCGAAACACCCATCCCGACATGGCCCTGCGCCTGATCACCGCGGCCTTTGCCCTGCGCCCCACCGGCAGCGCGATCCTCAAGATCAAGGCCGAGCTTGAGGCTCAGACCGACCCGTCCAACCCGCGCAAAGCCCCATAAAGCGCCGGCCGCCGGTCACGAAACAGCCCCCAACTGCCGCGCAATTCGGCAATCGCGTCCAGATCGAACCCGGCCACGATCACCTCCTCACCCTCGCGGCTGGCCTTGGAGCGCAATTGCCCGGTGTGATCGGCGATGAAGCTGGACCCATAGAACGTCACCTCGCGCCCGCCCGGCGCCACTTCGCGGCCGATCCGGTTGCTGGCCACCACCGGCATGATATTGGCTGCTGCATGGCCGCGCATCGTCATTTCCCAATGCGGCTGGCTGTCATAGTCCGGGTTTGGCGGTTCAGACCCGATGGCCGTGGGGTAAAGCAACATCTCCGCCCCCATCAGCGCCATCGCCCGCGCCGCCTCGGGGAACCATTGGTCCCAGCAAATCGCCAGGCCCAGCTTGCCAAAGGCGGTATCCCAAACCCGAAACCCGGTGTCGCCGGGGCTGAAATAGAACTTCTCCTCATAGCCCGGCCCCTGCGGAATATGGCTCTTGCGATAATTGCCCAACACCCGGCCATCCGCGTCGATAATCGCGCAGGAATTGAAAAACACCTGCCCCGCCTTCTCGAAATAGCAGCACGGCAGCACCACCCCCAATTCCGCCGCCAGCGCCGAAAACCGCGCAATCAGCGGGTGGCCCACCATGGGGGCGGCCAGCGCAAAATACTCGGGCCGCTGTTCGATGCAGAAATAGGGCGCGGCGAACAATTCCTGCACCAGAACCACTTGCGCGCCCTGGGCCGCCGCCTGCCGCACCAGCGCCTCGGCGCGGTCGGCATTGGCAGGCAAATCCCAGGTGCAGGCGAACTGGGTGGCGGCAACGGTGATCTGGCGCATCGGGCTTCCTCGGGCTGTTTCAGCCCTGTTATCCGAAATTCCCGCGCCAAGAAACCCTTACGCCTGCCGCACGAACCCGAACCACCCCGCCCTCACCTTGGACACCCCCGCAACCGAGGGGTGCAACCGCTCCGAGATGTCCCGCATCACCCGCCGCCTGCGCCGGATCAGGAACCATTTGCCCCAGGCCCGCATCGTGCCCACCATCGGCGCGTTCACATCACAGGGGAACCGCTCGCGCCACCCATCCGGCACATCCAACCCCACCGCCGCCGCCCGCTCCAGCATCCAGACCAGCGGAATGTTCGCCAAGGGCCGCGCCGCCTCCAGATCGCCGATCTGCCCGCCCACGTCGCCATGCGCCCCGCGAAACCAGACCTGCTCCACATTGCCGGCCCAGTCTGGCGGGCACTCCCACAACACCGGCGCAAAGGCATTGCGCGTCTCATGCAGCGCCAGCGCGTGAAAGCCGTGGCGGACCGAACCGCCCAGATGATGGCTGTGAAAACTCGTCTTGTCCGTGACCAGCAACCACAGCAGCGGCACCTTGATCCCCAGCGATTTCACCGTGTCAAACACCCCCACCATCTCGATCGGGGCCGCCTCGTGGCAAAACCTGCGGGCAAAGGCCCGCGCCCCCGTGCTGCCGGGGTCAGTCTGATAATGCCGCCAGGCCAGCGTCACCCCCCGCTCGGTCGCATGGTCGCGCCTCAGCAACCCCACCCGGTCGATCAACCCGGCCAGCGAGCGCACCGCATAGGCCCCCCGCGAATAGCCGATCAGGAAAATCCGGTCGCCGGGGCGGTAATGGCTGGCAAGCCAACCATAGGCACGGCAGATCAGGCCGTCCAACCCGTGGCCCTGAATGATGGCCCAGCCCTGGCGCCACCCCTCCCACTGCAAACCCGGCTCGTAATAGACATTGCGCTGCGCCCGACGCCCGCCTTCGGTCAGCAACCGGTAGATCTGCCCGACATTTGTTTCAGCGCCCGGTGTCAGGCTGGAAAACGTCCCGTCCAGAATGATCACATGATCCACAACGCCACGCAGCCGCCCCGCCGGGGCCGCGGTGTCGGTGGTGGGTGC
>CAMBWO010000148.1 GCA_945871285.1 Pseudorhodobacter antarcticus
TCCATACCGCGACCCCGACACAGCCGGGTTGCCGCTGCCGGAGAAGTGCCGCCCATGCCGTCCTTTGCCCTGAACCACATGACCGCACCCCGTCTGGGCTGGCAGGCCTTTGCCGATCTGGCCCAGAGCCTCGGCTGCATCGGTGTCGAATACCGCAACGATCTGCCCGGCCCGCTGTTCGGTGGCGCCGATCCGGCCGCCGTTGGGGCGGACCTCAAGGCACGGGGTTTGCGCTTGCTGGCCCTGGCCGAGGTCAAGATGTTCAACGACTGGTCCGACGCCAAGCGCGCCGAGGCCGAGGCCCTGATGCAGATCGCCGTGGCCGCCGGGGCCGAGGCGGTCAGCCTGATCCCGCGCAACGATGGCGTGGCGACCGACCGCAAGGACAGCTTTCGCGTGACCGAGCGCGCCCTGCGCGAGGTGTTGCCCATGCTGCGGGATCACGGGTTGAAGGCGATAGTGGAACCCTTGGGTTTTGCCGTCTGCTCGCTGCGCTACAAAGAGGTTCTGGCCGAGGTGATTGATGCCGTCGGCGGGCAGGGCACCCTGTTCATGGTGCATGACACCTTTCACCACGCCCTTGCCGGGTTCGGGCCGATCTACCCTGAACTGACGGGCATCGTGCATGTGTCGGGCGTGCGTGACGCGATCTATCTTGATGACATGCGCGACCCGCACCGCGTGCTGGTGGACGCCGATGACGTGCTGGGCAATGTCGCCCAGATCCGGGCGCTGCGCGAGGCAGGCTATGGCGGCCCGATCAGCTATGAGCCCTTTGCGCCCGGCGTTCACGCGCTGGAAGATCCGGGGCCGGCGCTTGCCGCCTCGATGGAGTTCATTCGCCAAGGCATAGCCTGAGGCGCAGGAATACCGCCCCCGTGGCGGTCCGGTGGGAGAGATGGGTGTGCCGGACACCTTTTGTGGAGGAACGAAAATGAAAAAGACCCTTATCGTCGCTGGTTTTGCTGCCCTGATGGGCACCAGCGTTCTGGCGGATGGCATCGGCGTGTCGATGGCCCGTTTTGACGACACCTTTCTGACCGTCCTGCGCAACGGCATTCAGACCCAAGCCGACGCCTCGGGCCTGCAAGTCCAGATCGAAGACGCCCAGAACGATGTGGCCAAGCAGTTGGACCAGATCAACAACTTCATCGCAAGCGGCGTGTCGGCGATCATCGTGAACGCGGTGGACACCTCGGCCACGCAGGCGATGTCGGACGCTGCGGCCGCCGCCGGTGTGCCGCTGGTCTATGTGAACCGCCAGCCGATCAACCTGGACACCCTGCCGGACAACCAGGCTTTCGTCGCATCCAACGAAGTCGACTCGGGCACGCTGGAAACCATCGCGCTGTGCGACAACTGGGCGGCCGAGGGCAAGACCGAGGTCAACATCTATGTCATGCAGGGCGAGCTGTCCAACCAGGCCGCCGTTCAGCGCACCCAAGACATCTTTGACGTGATCGAGGCCGGCAAGTGCAAGGTCAAGGTCAACGTGATCGACCAGCAGACCGCCAACTGGAGCCGTGATCAGGCCCAGAACCTGATGACGAACTGGCTGTCCACCGGCACCGCCTTTGATGGCGTCATCGCCAACAACGACGAAATGGCGATCGGCGCCATCCAGTCGATGAAGGCCGCGGGCATCGACATGGCCACCGTTCAGGTTGGCGGTGTGGACGCAACCCAGGACGCCCTGGCCGCCATGGCCGCCGGTGATCTGGACGTGACCGTGTTCCAGAATGCCGCCGCTCAGGGTGGCGGGGCGCTGGATGCCGCAACCAAACTGGCCGCAGGCGAGGCTGTCGAACAGTCGGTCTGGGTGCCCTTCGAACTGGTCATCCCGTCGAACCTGGCGAACTACACCGCCAAGAACTGATCTGCTCTGACCATGCTCAAACGGGGCGGCGCGCAAGGTGCCGCCCCAATTTCCTTGCCCTGCGGCCCGCCCGCGGACAAGGATGACCACAGCGCATCTTGTAGGGGGATACAGTGGCACAATCGGCTCAAGGCCTGGGTGGTCTGAAATACGATCCGACCAAAAAGACCCGCGCGAATGAATGGAACGTCCTGGTCGCGCTGATCCTGATCGTGCTGGTGTTCGAGGTGCTGAACCGCCTCAATGGCACCTCGTTCCTGTTCAACATGCGCGACAATGTCGACAGCCTGTTCAACCAGCAGCGTCTGGACATCATCGTCCTGCAAGTCGCCATCACCGGCGTTATTGCGCTGGGGGCCACGCAGGTCATCATCCTGGGCGGGATCGACCTGTCGCCCGGTTCGGTGGTGGGTGCCACGGCCATGGTCACGATGAGCTTTGCGCAGACCGCCATGGTCAACGGCAACCCCAACCCCAATGCCGTGTTCGGCCCGGCCTGGCTGGACCTGCCGGTGATCGTGCCCATTGCCATTGGCCTCGGCTGCGGTCTGATTGCGGGGCTGATCAATGGCCTGTTGATCGCCTATACCCGCATCCCCCCCTTCATTGCGACCTTGGGCATGATGGTGTCGGCGCGCGGTGTGGCGCGCTGGTGGTCCAACGGCCAGCCGGTGTCCTTTCCGACCGAGAGTTACGGCGCCCTGTCCAACGGCGATCTGCTGGGCAGTCTGACCTTTGGCCTGCTGTCCTGGCAGGGACAAAACCCGGCCGTCGTGTTCATCATTCTGGCCGTGCTGTTCCATGTGATCATGAAATTCACCCTCTACGGCAAGCGCAGCTATGCCATCGGCTCGAACGAGGCGGCGGCGCGGATGTCGGGCATCGACGTCGACCGGCACAAGGTGCTGGTCTATACGATTGCGGGCATCCTGTCGGCCGTGGCGGCGGTGCTGCTGACCTCCAAGAACCTGTCCGCACAGGCGGGCATGGGGGTGATGTATGAGTTGGACGGCATCGCCATGGCCGTCATCGGCGGCATATCCTTGTCGGGCGGGCGCGGGTCGATCACCGGCACCGTTCTGGGTGCCTTGATCTTTTCGGTCATCATCTCGGGGTTCACCTCGATCCGGCTGGACGCCTACTATCAGGAAATGGTCAAGGGCGCGATCATCGTCGGCGCCGTCGTCCTGGACCAATGGCGCCAGAAATCGCGGGCACGGGGGTAATCACATGACGAATTTCATCCTGGAAACACGCGGTCTGACCAAACGCTATGGCGGTGTCCATGCGCTGGAGGATGCGAATTTCACCCTCGCCCCCGGCGAACATGTGGCCGTCGTGGGCGACAACGGCGCCGGCAAATCCACCTTCGTGCGTCAGATCACCGGCGTCGAACAGCGCACCGCCGGCGAGATTTTCTTTGACGGCCAAGAGATCAGCCACGCAGGCCCGCTCGAGGCGCGCGAGGCGGGCATCGAAACCGTGTTCCAGACCCTGGCCCTGGCCGATGATCTGGACGTGCCCTCAAACCTGTTTCTGGGCCGCGAAATCTTCAAATTCCGCCTCGGCCCCTTCTCCTGGCTGGACCGCAAGGCGATGCGCGACCGGACGTTGGAGGCGCTGAAAACCACCGCCGTCAAGATCCCCAATGTCGACAACCCGATCCGCAACATGTCGGGCGGCCAGCGGCAATGCGTGGCCATTGCCCGCACCGCCGCCTTTGCGTCCAAACTGGTGATCATGGACGAACCGACCGCCGCGCTGGGCGTGCAGGAAACCGCCCAGGTCGAAAACATCATCCGAGGCCTGAAGGAACGCGGCGTGCCGCTGATCCTGGTCAGCCACAATCTGCGGCAGGTGTTTGATCTGGTTGACAGAATCGTCGTCTTTCGCCGGGGCCGCATCGTCGCCTCCTTGCGGCGGGACGAGACGGATGGCAATGACATCGTAAGTTACATCACAGGCGTCAAAGGCAATGCCGAAACCGCATATGCCTGAGGAAAGGATATCACCATGACACTACGTTTCGGGCTTTTGGGGGCTGGCCGCATCGGCAAGGTTCATGCCAAGGCAATCTCGGCGGATGCCGGGGCCACACTGGTCGCCGTGGCCGATGCCATGGCCCCCGCCGCTCAGGCAATTTCGGCGCAATACGGCTGCGAGGTCCGCACGGTTGACGCGATTCTGGCCTCGGCCGATATCGACGCCGTGGTGATCTGCACCCCCACCGACACCCATGCCGACCTGATCGAACAGTTCACCAACGCGGGCAAGGCCGTGTTCTGCGAAAAGCCGATTGACCTGTCGCTGGACCGCGTCAAGGCTTGCCTCGCCGTCGTGCGCGCCAACAAGGGCACGCTGATGGTCGGCTTCAACCGCCGCTTTGACCCGCATTTCATGGCCGTCCGCGCCGAAATCGACAAAGGCTCGATTGGCGATGTCGAGATGGTCACGATCACCTCGCGCGATCCGGGCGCGCCGCCGGTCGACTATATCAAACGCTCGGGCGGGATTTTCCGCGACATGACGATCCATGATTTCGACATGGCCCGGTTCCTGTTGGGCGAAGAGATCACCGAAGTCGCCGCCATGGCCGCCGTTCTGATCGACCCCGCCATCGGTGAGGCTGGCGATTCGGATTCGGTGCAGGTCATGCTGAAAACCGCGACGGGCAAGATGGCGCTGATTTCAAACTCGCGCCGCGCCACCTATGGCTATGACCAGCGGATCGAGGTGCACGGCTCCAAGGGTGTCGTCTCCGCCGAAAACCAGCGCCCGGTCAGCATCGAGGTGGCCAACGGTCTGGGCTACACCCGCCCGCCGCTGCATGATTTCTTCATGACCCGCTATACCGAAGCCTACGCCGCCGAAATCGCCGCCTTCATCGCGTCGGTGTCGGCCAAGACCGCCGCCGCCCCCTCGGGCGAAGATGGTCTGACGGCCCTTGCCTTGGCCGAAGCCGCCCTGAAATCGGTGGCCGAGGGGCGTTCGGTCAAGATGTCGGAAATCCTGTAACCAAACAGGCGACCTTCCCCCCGGAAGGTCGCCTTTCCCTCCCGGCGGAAAACCTTTCCCGTTGGTTAATGATTTTTGTCAACCTGTTGATATAACTACATTTTCAAAAGTGTCCACGCGTGGACACCAGCAAAATCACCCCACCGGCGGCCCCTTGGCCCGCTCCAGCCCCAGCTTGTGCTCGCGCCAAATGATCAAAATCCCCGCCGTCACCACCAGCGCAGCCCCGCCCAGCATGGTCAGCGTGGGCACCTCATCAAAGATGAAATACCCGATCCCCAACGCGAACAACATCGAGGCATATTCAAACGGCGCAATCAACGACGCATCCGCCTCGCGGTAGCTGGCGGTCAGCAATATCTGCCCCACCCCCCCCAACACCCCCGCCGCCACCAGCAGCGCGGCCTCGATCGGGGTCGGCATGACCCAGCCAAAAGGCAGCGTGATCAAGGACAGCACAACCGACGTGACCGAGAAGTAAAACACAATCGTCGCGGTGGTTTCGGTATGGATCAGCTTGCGCACGAACACCTGGGCCAGCGCCGCACACAGGGCGCCGAACAAGACCACCATAACGCCCAAAGTCTCGGTCGGGCTGGGGGCGGCATCGGCCCCGATGGACAGGCGGGGCGACAGAACAATCAACACCCCTGTCAACCCCAGCACCACCGCCCCGATCCGGAACGCCCGCACCTGCTCGCCCAGAAACATCGCGGCGAATATGACGACCAGCAAGGGCGAGGCATAGCTGATCGCCGTCACCTCGGGCAGCGGCAGATAACCCAGACCGGCAAACCCCATCCCCATTGCGATGGTCCCCATCAGCCCGCGCCAGACATGGCCCATCGGGTTGGCCGTCTTGAAGCCCGTCGCCAACTCACCCTGCAGCATCAGCCAGACCACGATGACCGGGATGGCAAAGAACGATCGGAAGAAGACCGCCTCGCCCGCCGGAACATGGGCCGCCGTGGCCTTGATCAACGAGGCCATGACAATGAACGTCAAGACCGAAGCCACTTTGAGGAGGATGCCGCGCAGGGGTCGCATGATGGTCCTTTCGGGCCACAAGACCACCCTTGGTCCGCAGCGGCAAGGTGGCAATTGACTGGACGCGGCGGCGCCGTGGTGGTTCCATGCGGCAAAGGAGATCGCCCATGCTGAAGGCCACGCTGTCTGACCGGATCGACCAGGGCCGCGGGGTGGTGCCCGCTGATCTGGTGCTGAAGGGGGCGCGGGTGTTCGACCTGATCACGGGCGATCTGGTCGAAACGGATGTGGCGATTTGTGGTGATACGATCGTTGGGGTGTTTGGCGACTACATCGGCCGCGATGAGGTGGATTTTACGGGCCGCATTCTGGTGCCGGGCTTCATCGACACGCACCTGCACATCGAAAGCAGCCTTGTCACCCCGTTCGAGTTTGACCGCTGCGTCAGCCCGCATGGCGTGACGACGGCGATCTGCGATCCGCATGAGATTGCCAATGTCTGCGGGCTGGTCGGGATCAATTACTTTCTGGAGGCGTCCAGCCGGACGGTGATGGACATCAGGGTGCAACTATCGTCCTGCGTGCCCTCCAGCCATATGGAAACCACGGGGGCTGTGCTGGAGGCGGCCGATATCGCGCCGCTGATGGACCATCCGCGTGTGATTGGCCTGGCCGAGTTCATGAACTTTCCGGGCGTCATCCACCGCGATCCGGGCTGCATGGCCAAGCTGGAGGCGTTCAAGGGCCGCCATATCGACGGGCATGCGCCCTTGCTGCGGGGCAATGACCTGAACGCCTATATCGCCGCCGGGATCATGACCGAGCATGAGGCAACCACGGCGGAGGAGGCGCTGGAAAAGCTGCGCAAGGGGATGCGGCTGTTGGTGCGGGAGGGGTCGGTTTCCAAGGACCTGCACGCCCTGGCCCCGCTGCTGACCGAGCGTTTCGCGCCCTACCTTTGTTTTTGCACCGATGATCGCAACCCGCTGGATATCGGGGAACATGGGCATCTGGATTACATCATCCGCACGGCGATTGAATTGGGGGCGACGCCGCTGACCGCCTATCGGATGGCCAGCCTGTCGGCGGCCGAGGCCTTCGGGTTGAAGGATCGCGGGTTGATAGCACCCGGCAAGCGGGCGGATATTGTGGTGATCGACGCGCTGGAAAGCTGCCGGGTGCAGGCGGTTTATTCCGGTGGGGTGCGGGTCAGCGAGGCGGCCTTTGCGGCGCGGGAGGTGATCCCGCCGGTGGGCCGAAATTCGGTCAAGGCACCCCCTATGGAAGCGGCGCATTTCAGGACGGGGGGGAACCGCACGGAAACCCCGGTGATTGGCATCATCCCCGGCAAGATCATCACAGAGCATCTGACCTATCAGATCGCGCCCGAGGATGGCGACAAGCGGCCTGATATCGCCCGCGATCTGGTCAAGATCGCTGTGATCGAGCGGCACGGCAAGAATGGCAACCGGGCCACTGGCTTCGTCAAGGGGTTCGGCCTGCAACGGGGGGCCATCGGGTCCACGCTGTGCCATGACCATCATAATATCGCGGTGGTGGGGGCGGATTATGGCGACATGGCGCTGGCGGCCAACCGGTTGGGTCAGATTGAGGGTGGGTTTGTCGTGGTGGAGGGCGGGCGGGTGCTGGCGGAATTGGCGCTGCCCGTGGCGGGGTTGATGAGTTTGGAGCCGTTTGAGGTGGTCAGGCGCGATCTGGTCGCGCTGCGGGCCGCTGCCCGCAGTTTGGGGGTGACGCTGGAGGAGCCCTTTTTGCAGCTGGCCTTTCTGTGCCTGCCGGTCATTCCGCACCTGAAAATCACCGATTTCGGCATGGTGGATGTCGACCGTTTTGAGGTGATGCCGTGAGTGTCCACGCGTGGACGCTTTGGAATATCTTTCAATAACAGAGGCTTGAAGATTTTCATTAACCACATTTTAAGCATTGCCCGCCGGGCCGGGGGCGTTGGGCGCATAGGCTGGGACCGGACCGACATTTTCATCCTGTGACGCATTGCCCGCAAGGCTGGCCCGCGTCATGTTGGGGGCAAAGCCGGGAGGGGTTGATGAACACATCGCAGTCTTTGTTCGAGCGCGGGATGCGCGTGCTGGTTGAGGGGGTGTCAAGCGCCTCACGCGGGCCGGCGACCTTTGGCGGGGCGCCAAGGTATATGAGCCATGGGGCGGGGTCGCGGCTGTATGACGTGGATGGGCGGGAATATATCGACTGGATGATGGCGTTTGGCGCGCTGCCGCTGGGTCATGGCCATCCGCGGATTGTCGAGGTGGTCAGCCGCGAAATCGCCCGTGGCAGCCATTTCGCCACGGCGCTGGAGGTGGAGGTGGAACTGGCCGAGATGCTGGTGGCCATGCTGCCCCATGTGGAAAAGGTGCGCTTTGCCAATACGGGCACCGAGGCCTGCATGGCGGCGTTCCGGCTGGCGCGGGGCCACACCGGGCGGCGCAAGATCATCAAGTTCGAGGGGCATTATCATGGCTGGTGGGATGCGGTGTTGCTAAACACCAACCCGATGCCGCTGGCGGCCCTGGGCCACCCCAACGACCCGATCCGGATTTGCGACAGTTCAGGCATCCCGCCCGAAGCGCAGGCCGATACCATTGTGGTGCGCTGGAATGATGTGGCGGCGCTGGAGCGGGCGATGGCGCTGCACGGGCGCGAGGCGGCCTGTGTGGTGACGGAAGGCATCATGTCGAACATGGGGGTGATCCCGCCGCAGCCGGGCTATCTGGAGCGGATGCAGGAGTTGTGCCGCGACTATGGCGCGCTGTTCTATCTGGACGAGACGGTGACGGGGTTCCGTGTGGCGCCGGGGGGCTGTGCCGAGTTGTATGGGTTGACGCCGGACCTGGTGACCTATGGCAAGGCCTTGGGGGCGGGGTTCCCGATGGCGATGATCGGCGGGCGGGCCGATGTGATGGCCGGGCTGGAATGGGGCAAGGTGCTGCACTTTGGCACCCATAACGCGGGTCGGTTGGCGCTGCATGTCGCCAAGACGATGCTGGAGGAGATGACGGCCGATCAGGGCGCGGGGTTCCGCCGCATTGGCGATCTGGGCCGCAAGATGGCGGAGGAGGTGCGCCGGGTGGCGCGGGTGTCCAACCGGCACAAGATTGTGGTGCAGGGCGTCAATTCGATGTTCCAGATTTTCTTCACCGATCTGGAGGCGGTCACCGATTATCGTGATTTCTGTGGCCATGTGGACCGCGCGAAGTTTCGCGATTTTGCCCTGCGCCTGATGGACAAGGGGATTTACATGAACCCCAGCGCGACGCTGCATTCCCTGTCGGCGGTGGTGCACACAGAGGCGGATATCGCGGCCACCGGGCGGGCGATGGCCGAGGTATTGGAGGAGATGCCGTGAGGATTGGCGTTCTGGGGGTAGGGTCGCTGGCCGAATACCTGATCCGCGGGGCCGAGGCGGTGGAGTTTGTGCTGTCGCCCCGGTCGGCGGAGCGGGTGGCGCGGCTGGGATGTGAGGTGGCGGGCAGCAATCAGGAGTTGGTGGACGAGTGTGATGCCGTGCTGGTTTGCCTGCCTGCCGCGACGGGGCTGGAGGTGGTGCGGGGCTTGCGGTTTCGGGCGGGGCAGACGGTGTGTTCGGCCATGGCGGGGGTGTCGCTTGCGGCCTTGCGCGGGGCGGTGGGGCCGGCGCAGGGGGTGGTGGCGATGATGCCGGGCTATGCCAATGCCTATGGCATGGGGCCGTCGCTGCTGTATCCGGCGGATCCGTTCTGGGCCGGGTTTCTCGGCCATGTCGGGCCGGTGCATGCGTTTGACACAGCC
Source organism: Pseudorhodobacter antarcticus (assembly GCA_945871285.1). Classification (GTDB taxonomy): domain Bacteria; phylum Pseudomonadota; class Alphaproteobacteria; order Rhodobacterales; family Rhodobacteraceae; genus Stagnihabitans. Next base: position 9,683 of record CAMBWO010000148.1, read on the forward strand.
GAGGGGTTCGAGGTGGCCGCCGTTATGGGGGCGATGTCGGGGGCCACGGTGTTTTTGATGCGGCATCTGGCGGGGTGGTTTGCGGGGCGGGGGTTGGACCCGGCCCTGGCGCGGCAGCTGGTGGCCGAGGTGTTGCGCGGCAATGCCGAGGTTTTGCTGCGGTCGCAGGAGGATCTGGACGCGATCACCGCCGGGGTGACGACGCCGGGGGGGATCACCGAGCAGTTGGTGGCGGTGTTGCGCGACCGGGGGGCGCTGGGGGCCTGGGATGAGGCGATGGACGCGGTCCTGGCCCGGATGGGGCTGCGTCCGGATCTGGACGTTGCGTGACACTGTTGGATATCATGGGGTTGGCTCTTTAAGGTGAAAGGGTTGCCATAGACCCTGCCGCCGACGGCGGGCGCGAGGAAGATGGGCAAACCCACGCTTTCGCAGCGGCGAAAGCGCAGGACTGCCCATCCTACAAGTCACCTTGGCAAGCCGTTCAGGTGCCCCTTGTAGGATGGGCAGTTCGCCTTTCCGCTTGGGGAAAGGCGGTTTGCCCATCTTCCTTGCGTCGCTCACCGGGTGGGTCGGTCAATCCGGTGCGGTTTGGTCAGGCTGGGGGGTGGAAGCGGGCGGTGGGTCTGGTATGAGGGGGCAAACGAGGGAGGCTATGCATGGTGCATCTTTGGGTTCGGGCCGAGCAGCGGGCGCATGAGGAGCGGGTCGGGTTGACGCCGGAGGGGGCGGCGGCCCTGGTCAAGGCGGGGATCCGGGTGACGGTCGAGGCGTCATCGGTGCGGGCGATCGGGATTGACGGCTACCGCGCGGCGGGCTGTGAGATTGGGGTCGAGAATTCCTGGCCGGATGCGCCTGCGGAGGCGATTGTCTTTGGGTTGAAGGAGTTGCCGGAGGACGGGACGCCCTTGCGGCACCGGCACATCATGTTTGGCCATGCCTTCAAGGGGCAGCCGGCGGGGCGGGAGTTGCTGAAGCGGTTCAAGGCGGGGGGTGGGACCCTGTATGACCTGGAGTACCTTGT
>CAMBWO010000149.1 GCA_945871285.1 Pseudorhodobacter antarcticus
GTTCAGCAGAATGCGGGTGGCAAGGGGCAGGTTGAAAAACACGTTGGTCAGGACCACGCCTTGCAGGCCGAATATCGAAACCGGGGGCAAGTGGAGTGCCGCAAGCATCTGATTGGCAACGCCATTCCGTCCATAAACCGCCAGCATCCCCACCACGGCTACCACCGTTGGCAACAGGAACGGCGCCCCCATCAGCGCGATCATCGCGCCACGACCCACAAACCGGCGGCGGGTCAGGGCGCGGCCCAATGGGATGGCCAGGCAGGTCGACACGAGGGCCGATAGGGTGGCCTGGGTCAGCGTAAAGCGCAGCGCCGCCCATTCGGCGGGGCGCAGGGTAAAGCTGTCGGCTTGGAGGGCCAACACCAGTGCCGTTCCCAGCACCAGTGCCGCCACCAAGCCCGACAGAATCAGCGGGACAGCGCGGTTTGCCATTCTTCAACGGCGGACTGGCGCAAGGCTTCTGCCTCGGGGGCAGAGAACAGCAGCGACTTCAGGGGCTTGATCAGCGTCTCGAACCCCGGTGGCAGACCAGCGGAAGGGGTTTTGGCGGGATACATCCAGTTCGTCGTCGGCAAAACCGACTGCGCCGCGTCCGAGGCCAGATAGGTCAGAAAGCCGCGCGCTAGGTCTGGCTGGGGGGCGGTCGCGAGCATCGCCGCAACCTCAACCTGCATATAGTGGCCCTCGTCAAAAAGTGCCGCAGATTTGGTGGTGTCCTGCTCGGCGATCAGGTGATAGGCGGGCGAGGTTGTGTAGCTGAGGACCATATCCGCCTCGCCCGACAGAAACAGGCCATAGGCCTGATCCCAACCTGGGGTGACGGTGACGATGTTATCCGCCAGGTCAGCCCACATCGCAGCGGACTCAGTGGGATAGGCCGCCTTGACCCACAAAACCAGCCCAAGGCCGGGGGTCGACGAGCGGGGGTCCTGAATCACGATCTTGAGGTCGGAGGCGGCCAATTCCCTGAACGATGTCGGAGGGTTGGGCAGTTTGGTGTTGTCATGGACAAAGGCGAACCAGCCCCAGTCATAAGGAATGAACACGGGGTCGGCAAAGGGCACCGGCAGGTCATTGGCGAGCGTCAGACCGTGCGTGGCCAGCAGGTTGGTCTGGCTGGCATTCTCGGTCAACGCGGTGTCCAGGCCGACAACCACGTCAACGTCCGACCCCGCCCCTTCCAGCTTCATCCGGGCCAGAATGGCGGCGCCGTCGCCGGCTGTCACCCATTGCAGATCGCAGGCGCAGGTGGCCTCGAACCCCGCCTCAATTGCCGGGCCGGGGCCCCATTCGGTGGTAAAGCTGTCGTAGGTCAAGACTTTCAGCACAGGTGTTTCCGCATAAGCCGTGGAGGCCATCGCAGAAATCGCCAGTGCAAGATGGATGGGTCGCATGTCACTCTCCATTTTGCGACGGGCGGGAATGGAGATGGGACTGCCCAGCACCTTCCCTCCGCCGGTATGATCCGGTTCAGGTTCGACGGGTCCGCTTGCGCATCTCAGTCTGTTGCCAGACACCCCGAGGTAGGGGGAAACATAGGCCATTGCGGCGCGGGTGCAAGGGCTGATCCTGTTGATCGGGGCTGGGGTTGCCCTGATCGCACGGTCGGGGCAAAGTCGCGCAAAACAGAAGGTCCGTTTCATGCTGATCAGACTTGCCGCCCTGTGTGCCGTCCTGGCCAGCCCGCTTTGGGCCGATTGTGTGGACTTTGACACTGTCACCAAGGGCGTCACCGTCACCCAGGCGGATGGGTCGATCTGGACCGTGCGACGCGGTGCCCGCAACACCATCCGGATGGATCAGACCAACGCGACGGGGGTTTATGCCAAATATGTCGAGGGGCCCTACGGCGTTTACCCGACCGAAACGACGCGCAACGGCATTGGCGGAACAGCGGAATACACCTATGCCAAGGCCCCGCCCGAACCGGGAATCGGGATGGACTGGACCAGCACCTACAAGGTCAAAGACATTCCGCATTACGACACGACGCGGCAAGATTGGCGGCGGGGCAAGGCGCGTTTGACGTCGGCCGACCTGCGCGAGGTGAAGATTTCGGGCTGTTCCTATCGGGTGATGGGGGTGGATGTGGCGATGAGCGCGAACGACCGGGTGACGGTGGTGCATTATGCCTATTTCCCCGATCTGCGCTTTGGCACGCAAACCCGGATCACCTATGACGACGGCGACAAGGTCGAGGCGGGAATCGTGGCGCTTGCGGCCATCAAATAGCCTTCACCCCATGACCTTTTTCGCCTAGAGGGGCGGAAAGGAGACCCGCATGAGCCTGAACACCTTTGGACATCTGTTCCGCGTGACGACCTGGGGCGAGAGCCACGGGCCGGCGATTGGCTGCACCGTGGACGGTTGCCCGCCAGGATTGCGGCTGTCCGAGGCGGATTTGCAGCCCTGGCTGGACCGTCGCAAGCCGGGGCAGAACAAGTTCACCACGCAGCGGCAAGAGGCCGATCAGGTGCGCATTCTGTCGGGGGTGTTTGACGGGCTGACGACGGGCACGCCGATACAGTTGATGATCGAGAACACCGACCAGCGGTCCAAGGATTATGGCGACATCGCCCAATCGTTCCGGCCCGGTCATGCCGACATCACCTATCACCAAAAGTATGGGGTGCGCGATTATCGCGGCGGCGGGCGGTCCTCGGCGCGGGAAACGGCGTCGCGGGTGGCGGCGGGTGGTGTGGCGCGGGTGATGCTGGCGGCGATGGTGCCGGGGCTGACGATCACGGGCTATATGGTGCAGATGGGGCCACGCGGGATTGACCGCAGCCGTCTGGACATGGCCGAGGTGGGACAGAACCCGTTCTGGTGCCCGGACCCGGTGGCGGCGGCGGATTGGGCCGTCTATCTGGACGATCTGCGCAAATCGGGCAATTCGGTCGGCGCGGTGATCGAGGTGGTGGCCGAAGGCGTGCCCGCCGGTCTGGGCGCGCCGCTGTATGGCAAGCTGGATTCTGATCTGGCGGCGGCGATGATGTCGATCAATGCGGTCAAAGGGGTCGAGATTGGCGATGGCATGGCCGTGGCTGCCTTGACCGGGGTTGATAACGCGGACGAGATTCGCATGGGCAATGACGGGCCGATGTTCCTGACCAACCATGCGGGCGGGATTTTGGGCGGCATTTCCAGCGGTCAGCCCGTGGTGTGCCGGTTCGCGGTCAAGCCCACCTCCAGCATCCTGACCTCGCGCCGGACGATCAATGCGCGGGGCGAGGAGGTGGATCTGATCACCAAGGGGCGGCATGACCCCTGTGTGGGCATCCGCGCCGTGCCGGTGGGCGAGGCGATGATGGCGCTGGTTCTGGCCGACCATCTGCTGCTGGACCGGGCCCAGACCGGTGGTCTGCGCGGCGAGATCGGCTGATCAGAAATCCAGATCGGCGTAGTGGTCCGGAGGCGGAAAGCCGGGGATCTGATCGGCCAAAAGGGTGCGGAACGAGGGGCGCGACTTGATTTTCGCGTACCAATCCTTGACGGCGGCCGACCTGTGCCAATCGACATCCGAGATATAGTCCAGCGACGACAAATGGGCGGCGGCGGCGAAATCGGCCAGGGTCATCACGTCCCCGGCCAACCAGCGGCGCTGTTCCAGCAAGGCGTTCAGATAGTCGATATGATGCTTGATGCGTCCCGCACCGGATTTGACATTCTTGCTGTCGGGATAACCCTGACCCATCAGCTTTTTGTGGACGCGTTCGTACAGCAGCTTTGAGGTCACTTCGGTCTGGAATTTGTCATCAAACCAGGCGCAAAGGCGGCGCACCTCGTACCGCATGTCGGGATCGCGGGGCATCAGGGGGTTGGCGGGGATGGTTTCGTCCAGGTATTCGCAAATCGCCTGGCTTTCCGACATCACGCGGTTGTCCATTTTCAGGACCGGCACCTTGCCCGCCGGATTGCGGCGCAGAAAGTCGGGCGAGGCTTCCCAATAGCGTTCCTCGACCAGTTCCACCTCCAGTTTCTTCTCGGCGAGGGTCAGGCGGACCTTGCGGCAGAACGGGGAGAGCGGGAAATGGTAAAGACGGATCATGGGCGGGCCTATGGGAACGGTGTGCCCTTCCATGCTACTTAAAGCCGGGGAATTCAACAGGGATGCTTAGTCCTTGACCTCGAAACAATCGGCGCGGCCGTCAACCCGGATCGTCTCGGCGCCGGCGATGATCTGGCGGGCGCGGTTCTTGACAAAGGGGCCAGGGTTGCTGGCGTTGTAGTCCTTGGGGTTGGGCAGGACAGCGGCAAGGCGGGCGGATTGGGTGGGGGTCAGGTCGCGGGCGTCGATGTCCCAATAATGTCGTGCGGCGGCCTGAACGCCAAAGACACCCTCGGCAAATTCGGCCTGGTTCAGATACATCTCGACGATGCGCTGCTTGGACCAGATCAGCTCCATCACCGGGGTCAACGCCGCCTCCATCGCCTTGCGCATCCAGGAGCGGTTCTGCCACAGGAACACGTTCTTGACGACCTGCTGGCTGATGGTGGACGCGCCACGCCCGCCGCCGCTGTCGATGGCGTCGCGGATCGCCGCCATGTCAAAGCCCCAATGCAGGCAAAAATTGGCATCCTCGGCCGCAACGACGGACCGGGCCATGTCGGGCGCGATGTCGCCGATATTGACCCATTCCCGCTCGATGCCGCCCAGACGCCAGCTTTCCTGCCATTGATAGATGTTGCCGGGCGGGGTCAGGAAGGAAAACAGCACAATCAGTGCCAGATAGAACGCCGCGACCCCCAGCACCCCCCGCACCAGCCAACCCAGGACCCGCCGCCCGAACGGACGTGCGGGGGGCGGAGATGGGGCTTTGGGCTTTTTTTTGGTCATGCGCCAAGCAATGACCCGAGGGCCAAGGCGCGGTCAAGATCAGATCACGGCCGAGAGGGGTCAAGGGCCGCGCGCAGACCGGCCTCGACATCCTCGCTGAGCGAGGTTTGCAGGACATGACCCTTGGCATGGAACTGCGCCATGCGGTCAATCACCTTGTCGGCGGTGATCTTGCGGGTCAGGAAAAACACGGCGGCCCCACCGGGTTTAAGCGAGGCACCAAGGTCGCGCATGAATTCATCGTCGATGCCGATGTCATACAGGTTGCCCGACACCGCCCCGGCCCCGGCTCCCAGCACCGCTCCCAAAAAGGGGTTCAGGAACAGCAGGCCAACGAAAGCCCCCCAAAATCCACCACTGACAGCGCCAAGCGCGGTCAGGTTGGCCACCTGGTGCAATTGCACCTTGTCATCGCCAGAGCGGGTGACGACGACGACATCCTCCATCTCCAGCAGGTAATCCTTCTGCATCCTGGCCAGTTCGGCCCGCATGTCAAAAGCAGACGCTTCGTCATCGAAGGCCACAACGATCAGGTCGGACATGGGGCAGCTCCTTGGGTTAAGTCGGCAGAATGGCAGACCGCGGGCGCGACGGGCCTGATACAGGTAAGCGCCTGTTTTTGATTTGGCGCAAGGTGTCGCGCGCCGTTTTGCGCCACAGTGCGGGCCTCGGCAAAGTGCCGATTGGAGGATGTCATGGACAACGAAGCCAAGCCCCGCACCTTCAGCGAGACGATCGATGTGGCGGGGTCGCAAGTGATAGATCAGGTCAAGCGGCTGATCCAGGAAGGCAACGTGCGCCAGTTGAAGGTGCACGCCAAGGACAGCGATTTCAGCCTGGAAATGCCGATGACGGTGGGTGTGCTGGTTGGCGGGGCAGTGATGCTGACCGCGCCGTGGCTGGCGGTTCTGGGTGTGATGGCGGCGCTTGTGACCCGCGTCCAGATCGAGGTTGACCGCGATTCCCCGGCCGAGGTGCCCGAGCCACCCAAGACCGACAGCTGACAGGGGGCACCGATGCAGACCAATCAAACGCCGTCCTATGACGGGTCGGTGAACACGACCGGTTGTTGTGCCAAGTTCAATCCCGCAGGGTGGGACGGGCAGCGGCTGCACTTTGACCACAAGCGGTTTGTCCGGGCAACGACGCGGTCTTTGGCGCATTTGCCACTGAACATGGGGTCAGTCTTTGGCCGGGTGCAACAGCATGTCGCGGCTGTCGACGCCGAGGACAAGGCGCAGATGTTCGTGATGTCGCGTGACCTGTCCGCCTTTACGGGTGAGCATTTGTTCGCAGTCACCAAGGACGTGCCGGGCGAGGAGATGGCCGAGGTGTCGGGCGACTTTGTCACCAAGACGTTCGACGGACCCTATGGCCAGGTGCGCAATTGGCACGGCACCATGCAGGCCGCCGCCCGCGAAGCCGGCAGCGAGCCGGGCGAGGTGTGGTTTTTCTACACAACCTGCCCGAAATGCGCCAAGGCCTATGGCCACAACCCGGTGGTGGGGGTGGTCGAACTGGCCCCCGCTACAGCCCGCTAAGGTGCCAAAGCCGGTCCATAGCCGCTGACACTTCGGTGGCGGCGGCGGTGGGGTCGGTGGCGGCCAAGGCGTTTAGGCGGGCGCTGAACGGTTCGGTCACGACCGGGCCGTCATAGCCCATCGCCGCCAGGGTCCGCATGAAACCGGGCAGGTCCAGCACGCCGGTTTCCAGCGGCAGATGGCGGACGGTGTCGATCACCTTGTCAAAGGGCACGCCGGGCGGCGCGTCATTGATATGGACATGGACGATGTCGTGGGCCTCGAGTGCGGCCAGATCGGCCAGCGTCGCGCCCGAGGTGAACAGATGCCAGGCGTCCATCAGCAGCCCGACATTGGGGCCGATCTGGCGGACCATGTCCATCATCGCGCCCATGGTGTGGATGAAGGGATGGGGGTGGTTCTGGAACAGGGTGACGGGCCCCAGGCACTCCAGCCCCAGCCGGATGCCGTGGTCTGCCAGAACCTGCGCGACGGGGGTCAGTTGGGCGATGTGAAAGGCGGTGTTTTCCGCCAGAGCGCGGCTGTCCGACCAGGACGGCACCCAGGTCGCGCAGCGCAGGCAGCCCAAGGTGACGGCCAGTTTGGCGCAGGCCGCAAGTTCGGTCAGGTCCACCGCCCATTCGCTTTGCGGGCCATTGACCGGCAGGCCCCATTGGGCGGGGCGGATGCCGGTGCCGGCAAAGGCCTGGGGCAGGGCCATAGCCTGCCGGATGTCGAAATCGACCCCGGCAAAGCCCGTGGCGCGGGCCAGGGCGATGGTGTCGGGCAGGGTCAGACCCTTGATCCCGATTGCGTTGCAGTTCAGCGCCTTAAACATTCATGGCCTCATGCCCAGGGGTTCAGGATGATCTTGCCCGATTGCCGCGAGACGGAACAGTCGAACGCCGCCTGAATGTCGGACATCGCAAAGCGGTGGGTGACAAGCAGGTCCAGCAGGGGCGAGCGTTCGATGACCTGCATCAGCTTGGCAAAATCGGCAAGGTTGTAGTGCCAGGACCCCACCAGCGTCAGCCCTTTGCGGATCATGTCGGGGCTGATGGTCAGGGCCACGGGGTCGGAACATTCGCCGACAAAGGCGACCGTTCCCTTGCGACGGGTGGCGTCGACGCACAGGCGCTGGGCCTGCACGGTGCCGGAACAGTCGATGGCGCAATCGACGCCCAAGCCGCCGGTCAGGTCGCGGATGCGGGCGGGGGTGTCGGGGTCGGTCGGGTCCAGCACGGTCGCGCCCATCTGGCGGGCCAGATCGGCGCGGTAGGGGGCGCTTTCGACGACGATGGCGGTGGCCCCGCGAAAGCGGGCGTTGACGACGGCGCCGAGGCCGACCGGACCTGCGCCGGTGATCAGGATGGTGGTGAAGGCCCCCACATTCATCAATTGCATCGCGCCAAACGATGCCCCAAGGCCGCAGCAGGCGAGCGAGGCGCGGTCATAGCTGACGGCATCGGGGATGCGCGGCAGCAGCCAGTCGGGTTTCACGATATACTGGGCGTAGGTCGCATGACCGGGCCCGCCGGGGGCAAAGGCGTTGCCCTGAAGCACGTCCTGACAGTGGATATAATCGCCCGAGACGCACAGATTGCAGCAGCCGCAGCCATACAGCGGCATGGCGACGACACGGTCCCCGACCTTGAGCCGCCCCGGTTGGGCAACCGCCACCACTTCACCCGCCGCCTCATGGCCCAGGGAGTCGGTGGGTTCGCCGGACAGGAAGCGTTTGTATTCGGTGCACATCGGGGCGGAATGGACCTTGACCACGACCCAATCGCCCTGGGGGGTGGGGTCGGGCCGGTCGACCAGGGTCGCCTGACGGATGCCGGTGATTGCTGCCTGTTTCATGCTGTCCCCCTGCCCGGAACCTACGTCCAGACACGGGGACAAAGCAACCACGAGAAAGGCCCCCTTTCGGGGGCCGTTTCCCTATTCTGCGGGAACCTTGATCGCCTCGTCCGACAGGGGATGGGGCAGGTGGATCAGCATTTCCTTGGGGCAGACTTGCAGGAAGTTCACCCGCTCCTCGGCCCAGTTGGCCAGGATGCGTTCGGCGTGGCGCGAGCCTGTTTCGGTGGCGTGCGCCTCTATCAGGCCGCGCAGTTGACCCTCCCAATGGGGGTGCGAGACGGCGCAGGTGACAAGGGTTTCAAGGTTCATGAAATCCTCGGCCACGCCTTTGGGGTCGTAGACATAGGCCATGCCGCCGGTCATGCCGGCACCAAAGTTCGCGCCAATACGGCCCAGAACCACGGCCACCCCGCCGGTCATGTATTCGCAACCGTTCGACCCGCAGCCCTCAACCACCACCGACGCGCCCGAGTTGCGGACAGCAAAGCGTTCCCCCGCGCGGCCCGCGGCGTACAAATACCCAGCCGTTGCCCCATACAGCACGGTATTGCCGATGATGGTATTATCAGCGGCGACCAGCGGCGAGTTCATCGCGGGGCGAACGGTGATGGTGCCGCCCGACAGGCCCTTGCCGACATAGTCGTTGGCGTCGCCCATGACCTCGAGTTTCAGGCCGCGGACGGCAAACGCGCCCAAGGACTGGCCGCAGCTGCCGGTCAATTTCACCGTCAGATGGTCAGGTTGCAGGGTGTTGCGCATCCCAAACCGTTTCACGATATGGCTGCTGGCGCGGGTGCCGATGGTGCGCAGGGTGTTGCGCACGGCATAGGACAGCTGCATCTTCTCGCCATCCTCAAAGAACCGCGCACCGTCCTTGACGATTTCGGCGTCAAGGGTGTCAGGCACGTGGTTGCGGGGTTTGGAGCGGTCGTAGGTGATTTTCTGCGCACCATCCACGCTGATCAGCAGGGGGTTCAGGTCCAGATCATCCAGATGCTCGGCCCCACGGCTGACCTGCGACAGCAGGTCAGCGCGTCCGATGATTTCGTCCATGCTGCGCGCCCCGATGGAGGCGAGGATTTCCCGCACCTCTTGCGCGTAAAAGGTGATCAGGTTGACCACCTTGTCCGCCGTTCCGGTGAACTTGTCACGCAGCACAGGGTTCTGGGTGCAAACGCCCACCGGGCAGGTGTTGGACTGGCACTGACGCACCATGATGCAGCCCATCGCGATGAGCGCAGCGGTGCCGATGCCGTATTCCTCGGCCCCCATCATCGCGGCCATGACCACGTCGCGGCCCGTGCGCAGGCCGCCATCGGTGCGCAGCATGACGCGTTCGCGCAGGTTGTTCATCGCCAGAACCTGATGCGCCTCGGTCAGACCCATTTCCCAGGGCAGGCCCGCGTATTTGATCGAGGTCGCAGGGCTGGCTCCGGTGCCGCCGTTGTGGCCCGAGATCAGGATCACGTCGGCCTTGGCCTTGGCCACGCCGGCGGCGATAGTACCGACGCCAGAGGCCGAGACGAGCTTCACCGTGACCTTGGCGCGGGGGTTGATCTGTTTCAGGTCATAGATCAGCTGGGCCAGGTCTTCGATGCTGTAGATGTCGTGGTGCGGCGGTGGTGAAATCAGGGTCACACCTGGCGTCGAATGGCGCAGGCGCGCAATCAGCGCCGTCACCTTCATGCCCGGCAGCTGGCCACCCTCGCCGGGTTTGGCACCCTGGGCGACCTTGATTTCCAACTCCTCACAGGCGTTCAGGTATTCGGCGGTGACGCCGAAGCGGCCGGACGCGACCTGTTTGATCTTGGCCGAGGGGTTATCGCCATTGGGTTCCGGCAGGAAGTGGGCGGGGTCTTCGCCGCCTTCGCCAGAGTCGGATTTCGCGCCGATGCGGTTCATCGCGACGTTCAGGGTTTTATGTGCCTCGGGGCTCAACGCGCCTAGCGACATGCCCGGGGTGACGAAGCGTTTGCGGATCGAGGTGATGGATTCCACCTCCTCAATCGGCACGGCCTTACCCAGCGGTTTGATGTCCAGCAGGTCGCGGATGTGGATCGGCGGATTGGAGCGCATGGCCGCCGAATACTGTTTCCAGATGTCGAACGAAGCGCGGTCGCAGGCCGATTGCAGCATGTGCATCGTCTGCGCTTCCCAGGCGTGTTTCTCGCCCGAACGGCGGGCCTTGTAGAAGCCGCCGACCGGCAGAACGTCGGCACCGCCGCGCCAACCGCGGGCGTGCACTTCCTCGCCCTCTTTCTGGATGCCGGTCAGGCCGATGCCGGAGATGCGGCTTTGCATGCCGGGGAAGTATTCGGCCACCATGGCGCGGGACAGGCCCACCGCCTCGAAGTTCAGACCGCCGCGATAGGAGGAGATGACAGAAATGCCCATCTTGGACATGATCTTCAGCAGGCCCGCGTCGATGGCGTCGCGGTAGCGGCGCATGGCGTCCATCAGGCTGCCGTC
>CAMBWO010000150.1 GCA_945871285.1 Pseudorhodobacter antarcticus
CTGATCCGCGGCGCCATCCTGATCGCCACCGGCGGCAAATCCATCGCCATGCTGTCGCTCAAGGACACCGTGGCCTATCAGGTGCTGTCCGGCACCGTCTACGGCTTCCCGGTGCAGATGTTCTGGGCCGCCCTGTTCGTTTTCCTGTCCGTGCTGCTCTATAACCGCCACAAATTCGGCGCCCGCGTCCACTGCGTCGGCGACAACCCCGACAGCGCCGAACAGATGGGCATAGATACCAAAAGGGTGCGGGTCTATACCTTTGTTTTCATGGGCTTTGGCGCAGGTCTAGCTGGCATTTTCTCGACCATGATCAACTTTACCTGGTGGCCCACCACGGGCGACAGCTACCTGCTGCCCACCCTTGCCGCCGTGTTTGTCGGCGGCACCCCCACCTGGGGCGGCATCGGCACCGTGATCGGCGGCACCATCGGCGCGGTGATCGTGTCCTTCATCCAGGTCGGCATCGTGTCAGCAGGCCTGGACGGCTTCTATGTCCAGTTCTTCAACGGCCTGATCATCATCCTGTCCCTGATCGGCCACCGCTGGAACCAGATCCGCTATCGCTGACCCTAGGGCTGAGGGGTCACCCCCTCAGCCTCCCCCACCACCACGAAATACAGGCTCTCCGGCGTCAGCAACCGCGCCGCGACCCGCTTCACATCCTCCAGCGTCACCGCCTCGACCCGCGCATTGCGCGTCGCAGGGTAATCCGTCGGCAACCCCATGATCTGCATCCCCACCAGGATGGATGCAATCGTGCCATTCCCGTCAAACCGCAACGGATAGGCCCCCGTCATATAGGTCTTGGTATCATCCAACTCCTTTTGCGTGACACCATTCGCCGCGACATCCGCCCAGATCCCCTTGATCACCTCGATCGACTCGGCCACCTTGTCATTCGCCGTCGACAGCCGCCCTGACAGAATCTCCGCATGGTCATAGGCCGCAATCCCCGACCCCGCGCCATAGGTCAGCCCGCGCTTTTCGCGCAACTCATCCATCAGCCGCGACCCGAACCCGCTGCCCCCCAACACCTCGTTCAGGATCGACGCCGCAAAGTAATCCGGGTCCTCGAACCGTATTCCGCCCTGAAAAAAGTTGATCGAACTTTGCGGCCCCGGAAAGCGTTCCACCGCCACCCCGGCCTTGGCGTTCAACTCCACCCGCCCCGGCAGCGCCGCCCCCGTCGCCGGCAAATCGCCCAGCAGCCGGTCCAGCAGCGCGCCCAACTCCTCGGCCGTGATGTCGCCAGCCGCCGCCACATACACGCGGTCCCGCGCCACCGCGCCCGCAAAGGCCGCCTGCATATCCTCCCGCGTCAACGCCGTCACACTCTCCACCGTCCCGTCCCCCATCGTGCCATAGGGATGGTCGCCAAAGGCCTGCGCCCGCACCAGCTTACCCGCAATCGCATCCGGGTCCTTGGCATCCGACGCCAGCCCCGCCAGAACCTGCCCCCGCACCCGCTCGACCGCATCCGCATCAAAGCGCGGCTTGGTCAACGCCAGATGCAGCAAATCCACCGCCGCCTCGCGGTTTTCCGTCAGAAACCGCGCCGAAACGCCCACCCCGTCCAGATCGGACCGAAAGCTGAACTCCGCCGCCAACGCATCCCGCGCCGCCGCAAAACCCTGACTGTCCAACTCGCCCGCCCCCTCCTCGATCAGCGCAGTCATCAGATTGACCTCGCCGCGCTTGCCCTCGCGGTCCAGCGAAGTCCCCCCCAGAAACCTTATCTCCAGCGCGGTGAACGGTATCCCATGCTCCTCGACCAGCCAGGCCTTGATGCCACCGGGCGACGTCACCTCGGCAATCTTGATCTCGGCCAAGGCCGGAAACGCCAGCAGACCGGCCAAAAGGCCCCATACGAACCGCATCATTCTGCCGCCTCCTCCGTGGTCAACCATCCGGTCACGGCCTGCTTGCGGTTCAACACCTTGTTCGCCGCCGCCATCACCTCCTCCGCCGTCACATCCTGCAAAATGGTCGCCCAATCCTGCACATCCTGCACCGTCAGCCCGATCGACAGCGCCGCACCATAGGTCCGCGCCCGGCCCTGCACATTGTCGCGCCCGTAAATCTCGGCCGCCCGAACCTGCGCCTTGATCCGGGCAAACTCCTCTGCGTTCACCCCCTCGGTCAGAAACTTGTCCAAAACCGCGTCCAGCGCGGCCTCGGTGTCGCCCAGGCTCTGCCCCGGCACCGGCACGACCACAAATCCAAAGGTATCCGCGTCCAGCGACATCCCGTCATAAAAAGCCGCCGCATACACCGCCTTCTGCGTGTCAAACTGCAACGCCCGCGCCAGAACCGAGGTCGTGGGGTTTCCCCCCAGCAGTTCCGCCAACAGCTTCAACGCCGCCGCCTCGCGCTGATCACCGGGGTTACGCTCGGCGGCAAGGTAAGTCCGTATCACATAGGGCTGCGCCACCCGCGCATCCGCCAGCACCAGCCGCCGCTCCGACAGCTGCGGCGGCTCGGTCGGCCGCACCCGCGGCGTGATCCTGTCCGAGGGCGGCACCGGCCCGTAATGTGCCTTGGCCATCGCCAGCACCTCCGCAGGCACCACATCGCCCGCCACCACCAGAATGGCGTTGTTGGGGGCATAGTTGGCCTGATAAAAGTCCAACGCATCCTGGCGCGACAGCGCCGCCATCTCATGCCGCCACCCGATGACCGGGGTGCCGTAGGGGTGGTTCATATACTGCGCCGCCGCCATCTGCTCGCCCAGCAGCGCGCCGGGGTCACTGTCGGTCCGCTCGCCCCGCTCCTCCAGAATGACCTGCCGCTCGGTCGTCACATCGTCCTCGGTCAGGTTCAGGTTGCGCATCCGGTCGGCTTCCAGCGTCATCATCAGGTCCAGCCGGTCCGCCGCGACTCGCTGGAAATAGGCGGTGTAATCCAGCGTGGTGAACGCATTGTCAGACCCGCCCTGCGCCGAGACGATCTTGGACAAATCCCCCGGTGCCACCTCCTCGGTGCCTTGAAACATCAGATGCTCCAGAAAATGGGCAATGCCGCTGTGCCCCGCCGGTTCATCCGCCGACCCGATCCGGTACCAGACCATATGCACAACCACCGGGGCGCGGTGATCCTCGATCACCACCACATCCATGCCATTGTCCAGCTTGAAGGTGCTGACCGTATCCGCCGCCGCAGCCCCCGCCATCAGCGCAACCGCAAAACCCAAGGCCAGACGCATCGCAAACCCCCTCCGCTCATTCCTTGGCAGAAGCTAGGCCAGTTCCGCCCCAAGGGCAAACCCCGCCACGCAGATGTGACAGGGCTCAGCGCGTGGCGTTCTTCGGCGGCGCCGACGGCGTCGCGGCACCTGCGGCCCGCCACTTGGCCAATTCGGCATAGGCGTCCAGCCAATAACGGAAATAGGCCTTGTAATAGGTGTTGACGCGGAACAGCTTTTCCAGCGGTCGCCCGCCGTTGCGCTGCCGGTACGCCAGATCCTCGGCCGCCAGCGCCGCCCGAATATCCGCCGCCCGCCCGCCCCGCGCCGCATGGTTGACCAGACCCGCATCCGCCGCCGGAATGCCAGCCGATACCGGCGCCCTGCCCCCCAGCGCCACAATCCCGTCGGCCATCGGGTTCTGATCGGTCAGATTGCCCGCCCCCGGCGTCGGCTCGGGCAAGGCCGCCAGATCGGTCGGCAACTGCAACGGCTGAGGCGGCAGGATTGCAAACTCGTCCGGGCCATCCGTGCTGGACCGCAGGTTCATCAAACGCGGCTCGCGGTCCGCGTTGCCACAGGCCGACAGCACCAAAAGCGCCCCGCCAACCAGTGCAAGACCCCAATTCGCCATCCGCATCCTGCCCCTGCCCTCGGTTATCCGGCCCCTCGCAGGCCCGCTTTGGCCTGTCTTAGCGCAAAGCCAATGCTTCGTCACGGGGTCTTTCGGCGCGACCTGGCCTTGGGCTTGCCCTTGCCCCCCTCCGACCCCGTCAACACCACCAACCCGACCGCGCCGGCAAACACCGCAATGTCCGCCACGTTAAAGGCAAAGGGGTTCTCGATCCCGCAGCACGACATGTTCAAAAAATCCGCCACCGCGCCATAGACAAGGCGGTCCACCACATTGCCCAACGCCCCGCCAATCAGCAACCCCGCCGCCCCTTGCGCCCAAACCCCACCGCCCTCGCGCCGGATCCAGACCCACACCCAGCCCGATATCCCCAACGCCAGCGCCACCAAAACCCAGCGCGTCACCTCCGACCCATTGCCAAACAGGCCAAAGTTGATCCCGTCATTCCACGCCATCCGGAACACGAGGTAAGGCGGCAGCACATCAATCTCGGCCAGATTGCGCAGGTCCAGCCAGATCACCACGACATACTTGCTGATCTGGTCCAGCACAAAAACCGCCATGGCCACCAGTGCCACAACCCCCACCCGCTCCACGACAATTTGTCTAAAGTTTCGCTTCATTTCGGCCCAAATACTCCACAGGGGTCCGGGGGTGTGAAACCCCCGGCTCAACCCTCAATGCCGGAAATGCCGCTGCCCGGTAAAGACCATCGCCAACCCCGCCTCATCCGCCGCCGCGATCACCGCCGCATCGTTCATCGACCCGCCCGGCTGGATCACCGCCACCGCCCCGGCCTCGGCCGCCGTCAACAACCCATCGGCAAAGGGAAAAAACGCATCCGACGCCACGACCGACCCCACCGTCGGGCTTGCCGCCAACCCCAGCGCCTCCGCCATATCGCCCGCCTTGCGCGCCGCGATCCGCGTGCTGTCCACCCGGCTCATCTGACCCGCCCCAATCCCCACCGTCGCCCCGTCCTTGACATAGACGATCGCGTTCGACTTGACATGCTTGGCCACCTTCCAGGCAAACAGCATGTCCGCCATCTGCGCCGGCGTCGGTTGCACCTTGGTCACCACCCGCAAATCCGACATCGGCAACCCGGCATAATCACGGTCCTGCACCAGAAACCCACCTGCCACCTGCTTGAACGCCAGCCCCCCCGCCCGCGGATCGGGCAGCGCCTTGGTCGTCAGCAGCCGCAAGTTCTTTTTCCCCGCAAACACCGCCCGCGCCGCCTCGGACGCACCCGGCGCAATCACCACTTCGGTGAAAATCTTGACAATCTCCTCCGCCGTCTCGGCATCCAGCGGCTGGTTCAATGCGACAATCCCGCCAAAGGCGCTCGTCTGGTCACAGGCATAGGCCCGCAGATACGCCTCGCGCAATGTGCTGGCCTTGCCCACCCCACACGGATTGGCGTGCTTGATGATCGCGCAAGTCGGCCCATCCGAAAACTCGGCCACCAATTCAAACGCCGCATCGGTGTCGCCCAAGTTATTATAAGACAACTCCTTGCCCTGCCACTGATGCGCCGTCGCCACGCCCTCACGGTGGCTGCCATCCCGGTAAAACGCCGCCGCCTGATGCGGGTTCTCACCATAGCGCAACCCTTGGGCCAACGTCCCCGCAAAGGCCCGCTGCTTGGGGAACGGCTCCTTGAACTGCGCAGCCAACCATCCCGACACCGCCGCATCATAGGCCGCCGTCCGCGAAAACGCCGCCAGCGCCAGCTTTTGCCGAAACGCCAGCGTCGTCGCCCCGTCATGCGCGTTCAACTGCTCCAGCAGCCCCGCATAATCCGACGGGTCCGTCACCACGGCGACAAAGCGGTGGTTCTTCGCACTCGCGCGGATCATCGCCGGTCCGCCAATGTCGATATTCTCGATGCAGGTCGCGTGATCGGCGCCCTTCGCCACCGTCTCCTCGAACGGATACAGGTTCGAAATCAGCAAATCGATCGGCTCGATCCCATGCGCCGCCATCGCCACCAGATGCTCATCATCATCCCGCAGCGCCAGCAGCGCCCCGTGGATGTTCGGGTGCAGCGTCTTCACCCGGCCGTCCATCATCTCGGGGAACCCGGTCACCTCGGCCACATCCCGCACCGTCAACCCGGCCGCCCGCAGCATCATCGACGTGCCCCCGGTCGAGATCAACTCGACCCCCTGCCCCGCCAGCGCCCGCGCCAGATCAATCAACCCGAACTTGTCGGAAACGGAAATCAGCGCGCGGCCAATCGGCACTAGGTTGGTCATGCGGGGTCCCTCACAAGGTGATCACTGCGGATGCCTGTCTCAGCCCTTGATCTGCTCCGAGACATCCTCGCGGTCCAGATCCCTTATGGCCAGCGGAGTATCCTGCGCCTTCGCCAAGGTCCAGCCCACCTGCGTCTCAAAGTCCAAAGCCCGCTGCGCCAGCACGATCTGCACCGTCTGCCGGGGCCGCAACCGCGCCTTTTCCAGATAGATCGACGGCTCCAGCGTCATCGCCGCCGCCCCGTCCTGCCGGAACACCCAGATCTCGCCACTGCGCAGCGCCAGCGACACCGCCGTGCCCCCCAAGTCCAACCGCGCCTCGGCATCGGGATGGATGTGGAACCGCACGGTGAAATTGACCCCCTTCAACCGCCCGTCGATCATCAGCTTTTCAAACCGCCGCTTTTCGGCGGTGGTGATCGCGGTCAGCTTGTCCACCCCCGTCAGATGCCGCCCGTCGTGGGTCAGCATCAGATCGCGCACATGGCTCAACCCATGGGTTTTCGCCCAACCTGAATGCGCCACATGCACGCCCGCGCCGTTTTCACCGGGCAAAACCCGCAGGGTCGGCACCTCCGCCCGCTCCTCCATCCGCCCGTCAGGGTCCGCGCCCAGACGTGACGAGGAATACCCCTCCACCTCCAACGTCGAATGAGACGCCGTCGCCCGCCCCGCCAACCGCCATTCGGGGCCAAACACCGCCCCCGACCCGCAAGACACCACCACCGGACGCCGCCCCGAGGTCAGCTCAAACGCATTGGTCGACGCGTGGGCCCGCCGCCCCGCCGCCCCACCCGGCGGACTGGCCGCATCGACAATCACCGTCGTCCGCCCGCCCGACAGCCGCGCAAAGCCCATCGCCAGCCCCGCATTCGGCATATGCTTGACCCCGGCACTGGCCAGCGCACTATCCAACCGCCCCTCCGCGCCCCGCCCGCCGCCATGAAACCGCGCCAGCCCGCCATCCGCATGGCGCAGCGCCCGCAGCGTCGGCGCAATCCGCTCCATCGCGGCCAGATGCTCGGGCGGCGCCATATGCCCCGCCTCGGCCAGCGCCTGCGCGGCCCAGGTCAGCAGCGTGAACACCTCCAGCAATTCCTCGGGGTTCCGCGTCGGAATGCCCCCCTCGATGTCAATCTCGCCCTCGCAATCCCGCGCCAGCGCCGCCAGCGCAGGCCCCACATGCCCCTGCATCCCCTCTAACGCCAACCCGGCCACGATGACCCCCGTCAACGCCTCAAACCGCGGCAGCCCCGGCACCGCCTTCTGCCAGCGCCGCGCCAAAAAGGCGGTCTGCGCCGACAAGGCCTTGAAATAGGCCGCACTCTGCGCCGCATCGGCCCCCTGCAACAGCATCAGCGCATGGTTGATCCAGCGGATCAACCGCCGCCCCGTCAGGTCCGCCGTCCACCCCGGCCCCCGCCCCAAGCCAAACCGCGCAACCCAAGCCGTCGTCCACGCCTGCGCCCGCTTCCTCGCCGCAGAGTCGCCCACCGCCGCCAGATCATCCAGCCAGGCAAAGCCATGCACTTCGACCCCCGTCGCCGGGTCCGCAAACGGCACATCCCAAATGGCAACGCCGGGCCGCTCGACCACCAACCCGCCCGAAACGAAATTCCCCGCCAGCAACTGCTTGCCCCGCGCATACAGGCCAATGGTCCGTGGCTCCGGTTGCGACGCAAACCCCTTCGCCGCCGGCGCCTTCAACGCCCGCCACATCGCATAACGGTCGCGAACCCCGCCCGACCGCCGCTGCTCCTCACGCCCCGCCATGCTCGCTCACCTGTTCCGCCGCCCGGTTCCGGGTCATTCGAAGGGTCAGCATACCCCCCCACCCCCCACCTGTCATCACAGCATTGCAGCAGCCACCGATTTTGCCCCGCCGGAAGATGGGCAAACCGACGTTTCCCCGGGGGGAAACGCCGAACTGCCCATCCTACAAGTCACTTTGGCTAGGCGAGCGTTGCAACCGGAATACTGGCGCGAGAGGCGATCCCCTGCCCATGACCGGCCCGTCAAGCCGACTGCGGCCTTGGCCTTTTGCTCAATGAGTCGGTGAAAGTGTTCGAACATTCGATGCGACGCTTCGACATCGGGCGCAATCTTTCTGAACCACAGGCGAACAGTGTTACCTACAAAGATCAAGTAGTTGGTGGCCTCCTCGCCACTGATTTCCAGATCAAAGCAAATGTCTGTGATTTGTGCCACAAAATGTCGGTATCGTGACCAAAGCTCTTCTTGTTCTGAAAAGGCATTCGCAATCTCAGCGCAGCGAAGACTTTCCCTCTCCGTCAAGGAATCAAATGCTGGAAATTCCATGACCTACCCTGCCTTGCTTTGGCACTGATCGACGAGTGCGGTCACTCCGAGCTCTGGGTTCCATTGAAAAAGGTGATCCCCGCAGCCGTAGAGTGAGTAAACTTCGGCGCTGTCCCACGGCTTAGGCCCAATACCCCCGGCCAGACCCCACCCTGCACTCTTCCCCGAAAATGCAAAGAACAAAAGCGACCAGAATCAAGCAGTTCCGCTCACTCCGCACCTTTCCTGATGCCCCCCCTTGTAGGATGGGCAGTCCCCGGCTTTGCGACCGCAAAGCCGGGGTTTGCCCATCACCCTCACGCCGTATGGTCAATCCGCTCCATGTATTGCACCAGCCCGCGCACCTGCCCCAGCCAGCTGTCGATCAACTTGCGCTCATGCGGCGCGGCATGCACCCCCACCGCAATCTCCCGCTTCAACAGCGACTCGACCGCCATCGACACCGGCGTCGACACCAGCCTTGCCATCGCCGTGCCCCGCGCATCGCCCCAGGCATCCATCGCCCAGGTCTCGTGGAACAGAATGCGCCCCTCCCGCTCGGCCTTGAGGTCGACAAACAGCAACACCCGGTCCGGCTCGCCCGGCGCATAGGAGTTGTCGCGCACAAATTCCGCCGCCATTTCGGCCAGCCGCGCATCGCCTTCAGGCCCACTCAACGTCTCAATCTCACGGAACACCGGCGCCCAGGCATCCGCCCAACCATTCAGCCGGATCGTGCCGCGCACAAAATCCCGCACCTTCCACGCCTCATCAAACCGGTAGTCCTGCATGAACGGATAGGAATCCCGGTTCGGATACACCTCGAAGCTTTCAGGCGAGGGCAGCGGCGCATCATAGCGGGTGATCGCATCCCAAGGCCGCGCCACCCGCAGTTCACTGAAGTTCCGCAAAGACCGCGACGGAGAGCGCAGCGCCTTCAACACCCCCAGCGGAGCCCACGAGAACTTATACCGGAACGGGTTCGGGATCTTCGGCACCCCCCCGCAATAGCTCAGGAAACTCAGCACGTTGTCCGCGTTATAGCCCTTGGACGCCCGATACCGCGCCACTAGATCATGCGCCATCAGATGGTCGATCCCAGGGTCCAACCCCACCTCGTTGACCGACACCAACCCCGCATCCCGGAACGCCTGATCCAGCGCCTTCATCTCGGGCGATATATAGGACGAACTCACAAAATGAGCCCCCTTCGAAAGACACGCCTTGGCGATCCCCACATGGTGGTCCACCGTCAACATCGAAATCGCAATATCCCCGGGCTCCAGCGTCGCCGTCAGCGCCTCCAGCGAATAGGCGCGGATATCCTTGGCGATATCCCCAACCGCCTCCTCAGCCTTGGCCACCGTGCGGTTCCACACCACCACCCGGTGCCCCGCCTCGATCAGTTTCCGCAATCCCGGCCCCGAAGACAGCCCCGTGCCACACCAATGTATCGTCATAGTTCCCCCTCAGACCGCCGCCACATGCCGGTCAAATTCCACTTTAGCCCGACCCCAGACGCCATCCTCCAGCGCCCGAAGGGTCAACAGCGAGGCCAGCAATTGCCCCGCATAATCCTGACTGCTCTCCACCGGCAACATCGACGGCAGGTTGTCAATCGCCGTCACATCCAGGGGCGGCGCATCCCAAACCCGCAGCGCAGGCGCGTCCCAATCCGTCGCCCGGTCATAAACCTTGATGGGCGAGAAATCCGAGGTCGGATCGCAGGCGATGTCGCCAATCACCGTCAGCGCCCTTGCATCCGTCTTGGCCGAGACCGGCACGAACACCGGGCACCCCGGCCGCGCCAGAATGCAGTTCAGGAAAATCTCATGCTGCAACACCTCCGGGAACGGTCCGCCCGACGCGGTTTCCGCCATGTCCCACTTGGTGACCGCAACCCCCATCGCCGTCAGACAATCCGCCGCCCCCGTGCCAACCCGGCCCAGCGCACCAATGATGATCGCCCGTGGCCGCCCCAAGCCCGCAAATTCCGCCGCCAAACTGTCCAGCAACGCCGCCTTGCCGTCATAGCGCGTGACCGGCCCGCAAATCTGCCCACGCTGCTGCGCCGCCCAACATTTCAACGACACCGCCGCCCCGGCATAACCCGCCCAATAGCCAAACGCCGCCACCCGCCGCCCATCCTCACCGACAAGGTACTCCAGGTCATACAGGGTCCCACCCCCCGCCTTGAACCGCTTCAGCAACTCCCGCCCCGCCGGCTGCCCCTTGAAGGCATGGCCAAACATGATGTGCCGGTGCCGCAAGGGCGTCCCGTCCTCCGGCAACTCCTTCAACCC
>CAMBWO010000151.1 GCA_945871285.1 Pseudorhodobacter antarcticus
TCGCCGCCCAAAAGATCACCGTGGCCGATACCGTTGGCGCCGGCGACACCTTCAACGCCGGTGCCCTCGCCGCGCTGCACGCCGCGGGCGCCCTGACCAAGCCCCGCCTTGCCGCCGTCACCGACGCCGAACTGGACGCCGCCCTGACCCTTGGCACCCGCGCCGCCGCCATCACCTGTTCGCCCCCCGGCGCCAACCCGCCCTGGGCGCATGAGTTGTGAGGGCCCTGCTGCAACGCGTCAGCCGCGCCTCGGTCACGATTGACGGCGCAGTCAGCGGCGAAATCGGCCCCGGCCTGCTGATCCTGATCTGCGCCATGCAGGGCGACACCGAGGCGCAGGCCGACAAACTGGCCGCCAAAATCGCCAAACTGCGGATTTTCAAGGACGCGGCGGGCAAGATGAACCTGTCCATCCGCGAGATCGGCGGCGCGGCCCTGATCGTCAGCCAGTTCACCCTGGCCGCCGACCTGCGCGGCAACCGCCCCGGCTTTTCCTATGCCGCCGCCCCTGACACAGGCCTGGCCCTCTATGACCACTTCACCACCCGCATCGCGGATGAGGGCATCCCCGTCGCCCGTGGCATCTTTGGCGCGGATATGGATGTCAGCCTGAACAATGACGGGCCGGTGACTATCTGGATCGACACCGACACCCTGTAATCATCTAAACGGGTTGCTGCCGTCGTCCGAAATCGCATTGCCGCAATCGACCAGATAGCTGATCGACGCCGACGACCCCGACAGCGAATAGCTGCGGATGTCCGACCCATCCTCGGACCGCAGATACAGCGTGCGCCCCTTGGCGACCTCGACGATGAAGTTCACGCTTTCATCCAGATCGGGCAGGTCGAACAGCACCGAATTCTGCGTCAGGTTCGCCCCCGTCAGCGTCCAGGGTGACCGGTTGTCCACCTCGACCTCCAGGTTCGCGGTGTCGCCCTCGCCAAAATCCCACTCGTCCGAATAGAACTGCAACCGGATCGTCTTGTCCGGAAAGGTCCAGATCGAAAAGCTTTCGCCGGGGTCGCGCACTTCGGCCAGACAGGCGATGGTGCCGTCGTCAAAGGTCACGCCTTCGACCAGCCAGCTTTTGTGCTGATACAGCACCTCGACGCTTTCGCCCCAGGCGGGAACCGCCCCAAGCAAAGCCACACCCAACGCACCCACCTGCAAGAATTTCATTCCAAACCTCCCTCCCTGCTATCCATGCAAGGATTGGGCACGAATGGACGCAGCGCAACTGAAAAATGCACCTGTCACGCGGCCCAGTCCCAGGCTGTTGCAAAGCGCCCCAGGACACCCTCCACCGCCGCCTTGTCGATCTGACCTGTCACCCCGATCCTTGCGACCAGACCGCGCTTTTTATCCTCGATCACCTCGCGCACCTCGGCCCCCTGCCCGGCCTCGGCCAGGGCCGCATCCAGCACCCGCTTGATCGCCAGACGCCGCAGGTCGGGCTTGAACACCTTGCCCACCGCCGTCTTGGGCAGTTCGGCCAGCACCTCGATATGCTTGGGCACGGCGGCACGTTCGGCAATCTTGTCGCGGGCATGGGCGTGCAGGTCGTCGTGATGCACCGCCGCCCCCTTGATCAGTTCGACATAGGCGCAGGGCAATTCGCCGGCATGGGCATCGGGTTGGCCGATGGCCCCGACAAAGGCCACGGCAGGGTGGCCCATCAGCGCCTCTTCGATGATGGCGGGGTCGATGTTGTGGCCACCCCGGATGATCAGATCCTTGGCCCGCCCGGTGATGAAAAGGTATCCGTCACTGTCCAGCCGCCCCAGATCGCCGGTGCGCAGGAACAGGCCATCGGCGAACAGATTGCGGTTCTTGTCCACCTCGGTATAGGTGCTACCGGGCACGACGCCGGGGTTGGCGACGCAAATCTCGCCAATCTCGTCCACCGCGCAATCGCGCCAGCCACCCGCCCCGTCCGTCATCAGGATACGCACCTGAGTATGCGGGAACGGGATGCCGACCGACCCGATTTTCTTGTTGCCGTCCGGGGGGTTGACCGAAACCAGACAGGTCGCCTCGGTCAAGCCGTAACCTTCGACGATCTGCACCCCCGTCGCCGCCTCGAACCGCCGGAACAGTTCCAGCGGCAAGGGGGCCGAGCCTGAAAACGCCCCGCGCAGGGTGTCGATCCGCGCGTTTATGGGCCGCTGCATCAGGGCTGACAGGGCCGTCGGCACCGTGACCAGATAGGTCACCTGCCAGCGTTCGATCAGCTTCCACAGGTTATCAAACACCCCGTCGCCCCGGTATCCGGCCGGGGTGGGAAACACGACATGCGCGCCGGACGCGATCATCGACATCAGGATCGGATAGGCCGCAAAGACATGGAACAGCGGCAACGGGCACAGCACAATGTCCTGCGGCTGAAACAGCAGCCGCGCGCCCAGCCAGCCGTTATAGATCATGCCACTGGCCCGGTGCTGCGCCACCTTGGGCATCCCCGTGGTGCCACCGGTGTGGAAATAGGCCGCCACCCGGTCGGTCGGATCATCGACAAAATCCAAGGCATCTGCCCGGTATTTGGCCAGTTCGGCGGCAAAACTCAGCACGCGGGCCTGATGGCCGGGGGTGAATTTCGGCCGGATCAAGGGCACGATCAGCGATTTGGGAAAACCCAGATAAGGGGCAAGGTCCACCTCCAGCACCGCCGTCACCCCCGGCGTTTGCGCCACGGCGCGGGCCACCCGCTGCGCCAATTCGGTCTTGGGGAAGGCGCGCAGCGTCACCACCACCTTGGCCTTCGTCTCGCGCAGGATCGAGGCGATCTGGTCAGGTTCCAGCAAAGGATTGATCGGGTTCACAATTCCCGCCACCGCCCCGCCCAGCAGCACCACCGCCGTCTCCAGACAATTGGGCAGGACATAGGCGACCACTTCCCCCGGCCCCACACCCAGCGACCGGAACAGATTGGCCGCCTGCGTGACCTGCCCGTGCAAGGCATCCCATGTCAGGGTCTGCGCACGCGCCTTGGGGCCCGATTCGATCTGAAAGCTGATTGCTGGCCGGGTGCCGTGGCGGGCCTTGGTGCGGCTCAGGAACTCATACAGGGTGCGGCCCACGTCGCGGTCCTGCCACGCCGCCTCGGCCTCGATCGCCTTGATGTCGGCAAGGTTCGTGAAGGTTCCCATCGTCGCTCTCCCCTCTGGCCCGCTTTGGGGCTTATTGTCGGGCAAGGATGCGTTGAAAGCCCGCCTTTGCCAAGAAAAAGTGCAGGAAAAAAACCGGACGGGCGTTGCCAAATGGGGACCAAGCGGCAATATCGCCGGACCTGCGGATGGAAACGATGTCACAGCCCGATTTACGCCCCGATTGTTCCCGCTGCGATGCGCTGTGCTGCGTGCTGTTAGCGTTCGACGCCTCGGACGCCTTTGCCTTTGATAAACCCGCCTGCGTGGCCTGCCGCCATCTGGCCCCCGACAACGCCTGCCGCATCCATGCCAGCCTGCCGGAACAGGGCTTTCGCGGATGCACCCTGTTTGATTGCCATGGCGCGGGGCAGCGCGTGACGGGTCAGGTGTTTGCCGGTGGGTCCTGGCGCGACGACCCCGCCCTGCTGCCCCCGATCGAGGCCGCCTTTCGCGTCATGCGCCGCCTGCATGAGGCTGTCGCCCTGCTGCATCAGGCCGCCAGCCTGCCCCTGTCGCCCGAACAGCAGGCCGCCCGCCTTAGCCTGCTGGCCAATCTGGATGCAGGCCGCGACTGGACCGAGGCCGCCCTGCGCGACCTGGAACTGGGCCCTGATCTGAAAGCAGTCCCCGCCTTCTTCGCCGCCCTGCGGCAAACCGTCAAACCGCCCCGTCGGTGAACTGCAACCGCGCCAGCCGCGCATAAAGCCCGCCTTCCGCCACCAGACTGTCATGCGTGCCCATCGCCACGACCCTGCCATGGTCCAGCACCACGATCCGGTCCGCCCGCTTGACCGTGGCCAACCGGTGCGCCACAACCAGAACCGTGCGCCCCTGCCCCAACCGTTCGACCGCCTGTTGCACCAACCGCTCACTCTCGGCATCCAGAGCGCTGGTCGCCTCGTCCAGCAGCAACACCCGCGCATCACGCAGAATCGCCCGCGCAATCGCGATCCGCTGCTTTTGCCCGCCCGACAGCATCACGCCGCGTTCCCCCAGAAAGGTGTCATACCCCTCGGGCAGCGCCAATATGAACTCATGCGCCGCCGCCGCCCGCGCCGCCTCCTCGACCTGGGCATCCGTCGCCTCGGGCCGGCCAAAGCGGATGTTGTCGCGGGCCGAGGAGGCAAAGATCACCGGGTCCTGCGGCACCAGCGCCATTGCCGACCGAAACTCGGTCCGCGACAGATCGCGCAGGTCGATCCCGTCCAGCATCACCGCCCCACCCTGCGGGTCAAAGAACCGCAGCAGCAACTGGAATACCGTCGACTTGCCCGCCCCCGATGGCCCGACCAACGCCACCGTCTCGCCCGGCTCAACCTGCAACGTCACGCCTTTCAGCGAGGGCGCATCAGGCCGCGTCGGATAGGTAAAGGTCACATCCTCAAACCGCACCTGCCCCCGCACCGGGCGCGGCAGCGCCTTCGGTGCGGCGCGGTCCTGCACCGGGTCATCGGCGTTCAGCATCTCGACCAGCCGTTCCGTCGCCCCCGCCGCCCGCTGCAATTCGCCCCAGATCTCGGACAAGGCGCCCACGGCCCCCGCCACCATCACCGCATAAATCAGGAACTGCACCAACTGGCCCGGCGTCATCTCGCCCGTGCGCACATCATGCGCCCCGATCCACAAGACCCCCACCACACCGGAAAACGCCAGGAAGATCACGATGAACGTCATGATCGACCGGATCATGATGCGCTTGCGGGCGCTATCAAAACTCTTCTCGGTCACATCGGCAAAATCGGCCCGCGTCCGCGCCTCATGCGTGAAGGCCTGCACGGTCTGCACCGCGCTCAACGCCTCGGACGCCTTGCCGGAACTTTGCGCGATCCAATCCTGATTCTCGCGGCTGGACGTGCGCACCCGCCGCCCCAGCACGATGATCGGCACCACCACGGCAGGCACGATCAGCAGCACCATCAGCGACAGCTTGTAACTGGTCAGCATCAACAGCACCAACCCGCCAATCAGCGTCAGCGAATGGCGCAGCGCCACCGACACCGACGACCCGATCACCGACAGGATCAGCGTGGTGTCCGTGGTAATGCGGCTCAACACCTCGCCTGTCATGATGCGTTCAAAATAGGCCGGGCTCATCCCCATGACCCGGTCAAACAGGGCGCGGCGGATATCGGCGACAACCCTTTCGCCCAACCGCGTCACGAAATAATGCCGCACCGCCGACCCGATCGCCATCAACAGCGCAATGATCAGCGCATAGCCGAAATAGCGGTCCAGCAGCGCCACATCCGCGCCAAACCCGTCCACCACCTGCCGCACCGTCAGCGGCAGCACCAAACTGACCGAGGCTGTGGCGACCAGCGCAATCCCCGCCAGCACCACCATCCCCCGGTAAGGCCGGATGAACGGCACCAACCCGCGCAGGGCGCCAACCTGTTTTGACTTCGCCCGCGTTTGCCCGTCATCCAGATACGCCATGCCACCCCCACTTTGGCTCAGCATCTAAGCCGACCGCGCCGCCGCTTCAAGCGTCCTGCCCCCTTTCGCTTGGGTCCGCCTCGTGATTGACTGGTGCCATGAGCGATCATTTCACCCTCCCCGATGGAACCCGTCTGGCCTATGCCGTGCAAGGCCAGGGCACCCCCCTGCTGTGCCTGCCCGGCCTGACTCGCAACATGGCCGATTTCGACGATGTCCTGCCGCATCTGGCGGCACAGGTGATCCGCATGGACTACCGGGGCCGCGGCGCTAGCGACTGGACCGGCCCCGCCAGCTATACCGTGCTGCAAGAGGCGCAGGATGCGCTTGCCCTGCTCGACCATCTGGGCGTCGCGCAAACCGCCATCCTCGGCACCTCGCGCGGCGGGCTGATCGGGATGCTGTTGGCCCATCTGGCCAAACCGCGCCTGTTGGGCCTGTGCCTGAACGACATCGGCCCGGTGATCGAACGGGCCGGGCTTGAACGTATCGGCACCTATGTCGGCCGCCGCCCCGCCGCCCGCGATCTGGCGTCCCATGCCCTGCGTCTGGAACAGTTCAACCAGGGCTTCGCCAATGTCCCCCCCAGCCGCTGGCTGTCCGAGGCCGCGCACCAAACCACCGTCACCGCCGACGGCCTTGACCTCGCCTATGACCCCGCCCTGCGTGAGGCGTTTCTGGCGGGCCTTAACGCCCCGCCCGCCGACCTGTGGCCGCTGTTTGACGCCTGCGCCGGCCTGCCCCTGGCCCTGATCCGGGGGGCCAACAGCGACCTTCTGTCCGCCGCCACTGCCGCCGAAATGCAGCGCCGCCGCCCGGATATGGGGCTGGCCACCGTCCCCGACCGGGGCCATGTGCCCTTTCTGGACGAACCTGAAAGCCTAGCCACCCTGCACGCCTTTCTGAAAGCCCTGCCATGACCGACATCCGCCTGATCGAGGCTGCCGAACTTCGCTTGGCCGGTCACGCCCGCCGCACCCCCCTGCTGAACGCGCCCCTGCTCGACCGCTTTGCCGGGCGGCGGGTGTTCATCAAGGCCGAATGCCTGCAATGGACCGGCAGTTTCAAATTCCGCGGCGCCTGGTCCGCCCTGACCGCCCTGCCCCCCGAAACCCGGGCACGGGGTGTCATCGCCTATTCCTCGGGCAACCATGCCCAAGGCGTCGCCTGGGCCGCCCATCTGCACGGGGTGCCCGCCGTCATCGTCATGCCCGCCGATGCCCCGGCGGTCAAGGTCGCCAACACCCGCGCCTACGGGGCCGAGGTCGTGCTGTATGACCGCACCACCGAGGACCGCGATGCCCTGGGCGCCCGCCTGTCCGCCGACCGTGGCCTGACGCTGATCAAACCCTTTGACGATGTGCAGGTGATCGCGGGCCAAGGCACCGTGGGGCTTGAGATTGCCGAACAGGCCGCAGCGGCAGGGATCACGGCGGCGGATGTGCTCACCTGCTGCGGCGGCGGCGGCCTGACAGCGGGCATCGCCCTTGCCCTCGCCGCCCGCGCCCCCGCCCTGCGGGTGCGCCCGGCCGAACCCGCAGGCTTTGACGACACCGCCCGTTCGCTCGCCTCCGGCCAACACGAACGCAACGCCACCCTGTCGGGGTCGATCTGCGATGCCATCGTGACCCCGACGCCCGGCCAGATTACCTTGCCTATCCTGCTGCGCCACTGCGGCCCCGGTCTGGTGGTGACGGATGATCAGGCGCTGATGGCCGTCGCCCTGGCTTTCACCCATCTGCGCATCGTGCTGGAACCCGGCGGCGCCGTCGCCCTCGCCGCCGCCCTGTTCTGCAAGGACCTGCCCGACACCGTGATCTGCACCGCATCCGGCGGCAATGTGGACCCGCATGTCTTTGCCACCGCCCTTTCCCGGTTTTCGGACCTGCACTAATCGAACATTCCACCCCCTGAAACATGGCATGATGCCGCCATACTTTGACAAGATCCCACAATGTTGATCATGCTCCCCGACATCCGCCTGAACGCCCGCCTGACGGGTCCCGCTGGCGCTCCCGTGCTGGTTATGTCCCACGCCTTGGGCACCGACCTGACCATCTGGGACGGCGTGGTGGACCTGCTGCAAGACCGCTTCCGCATCCTTGCCTATGACCACCGCGGCCACGGCAAATCCGACGTGCCTACCCCGCCCTATGCGATGGGCGCCCTGATCCGCGACATGGAACGCCTGATGGACCATTTCGCGCTGACGGATGCCGTGGTGATCGGGGCGTCGCTGGGCGGTCTGGTCGCGCAGGGTCTGGCGGTGAAACGCCTCGACCTCGTCCGCGCCCTCGTCCTGTCCAACACCGCCGCCCGCATCGGCACCCCCGAATTGTGGCAGACCCGCATCGCCGAGGTGCGCCAGACCGGCCTTGCCCCCTATGCCGAAACCGCCATGCAGCGCATCCTTGGCGCGGGCTACCTGACCAACCCCGCCCTGCCCTATCTGCGCGGCCTGCTGACCGGCACCGATATCGACGGCTGGGCCGGTTGCGCCGCGGCCATCGGCGGCTGCGATTTTTACACCACCACCGCCGCCCTGCGCCTGCCAACCCTGGCCATCGCCGGGGCCCATGACGGCACCACCCCGCCCGATCTGGTGCGCGAAACGGCCGAACTGATCCCCGGCCACCGCTTTGCCCTGATGCGCGGCGTGGGCCATCTGCCCATGGTGGAAAAGCCCGCCGAATACGCAGCCCTGTTGGACACTTTCCTCGCCGATATCGGCCACACGCCAGACCACCGGGGCCCCCATGCCTGACCGCCGCCATAACCTCGCCCTGACCTTCATCCTGATGACCGTGGGCCTTGATGCCATCGGCATCGGCCTGATCTTCCCGGTCATCCCCGACCTGATGATCGCCGTCACCCATGACACGCTCGCCAATGCGGCCCTGTGGGGCGGCATCATCACCTCGGTCTTTGCCGTGATGCAGTTCCTCTGCGGCCCCATCATCGGCAACCTGTCCGACCATTTCGGTCGCCGCCCCGTGCTGCTGATCTCGCTTGCCTTCATGGTGGTCGACTATGTCGTCATGGCCCTGGCCCAAACCGTCTGGCTGCTGCTGATCACCCGCATCGTCGCAGGCATCACCGCCGCCACCCATTCCACGGCCTCGGCCTATGTCGCCGACATCTCGACCCAAGAGGAACGCGCCAAGCGATTTGGCCTGATCGGCGCCGCCTTCGGCCTCGGCTTTGTCGCGGGCCCCCTGATCGGCGGCGTCCTCGCCAACATCGACCCCCGCGCCCCGTTCTGGGCCGCCGCTGCCCTCGCCGCCGCCAACCTGGTCTTCGGCTTTTTCTTCCTGCCCGAAAGCTTGCGCCCCGAAAACCGCCGCCCCTTTTCACTGGCCCGCGCCAACCCGCTGTCCTCCTTTGCCGCCATCCGACGCCTGCCGGGGCTGAAACTGCTGCTGACAGTGTTCTTCATCTATGCCCTGACCTTCAACGTCTGGCCCGCCATCTGGTCCTATTATGGGAAAGAGGCGTTCGGCTGGAACGCCCAATGGATCGGCATTTCCCTCGCCATCTTCGGCATCTGCATGGCCCTGGCCCAGGCCACCCTCGTCGGCCCCATCACCAAACGCCTGGGCGACCGCCGCGCCGCCCTGCTCGGCATGGGGTTCGAGGTGACGACCTACACCTTCTTCGCCTTTGTCACCTCCGGGTTCTGGGCGCTCTGGGCCTCCTCCGTCTCCTCCTTGGGCGGCATCACCGGCCCGGCCCTGCAATCCTTGATGACGTCCAAAACCCCCGCCGACCAGCAGGGCGAATTGCAAGGCATCATCACCTCGCTCAACGCCCTGGCCACCATCGTCGCCCCGGTCACCATGACGGCTGTCTTCGGCTATTTCACCAGCCCCACCGCCCCCCTCTACCTGCCCGGCGCGCCCTTCCTGCTGTCCGCGGTCATCATGGTCGCTGCCGTCGTCCTTTTTGTCGCAGGCGCGCGGGCCAAACCCGCCGCCCAACCCCAAGCTTTCTGAAAACGGAGGGCATCATGAAACTCAAGGACCTGGAAATATTCGTCGTCGCCCCCCCGGCCCCCGGCTGGGGCGGGCGCTACTGGATCTTCCCCAAACTGACCACCGATGACGGCATCGTCGGCTACGGCGAATGCTATGCCTCCAGCGTCGGCCCCAAGGCGATGATCGCGGTGATCGAGGATGTCTTTGAACGCCACATGCAGGGCCAGTCGCCCGAGGACATCGAACTGATGTACCGCCGCGTCTATTCCTCGGGCTTCACCCAGCGCCCCGATCTCACCGTGATGGGCGCCTTTGCCGGCCTTGAAATCGCCTGCTGGGATATCCTGGGCAAGGCCCGCAACCGCCCGGTCTGGGCCTTGCTGGGCGGCAAGATGAACAACCGCATCCGCGCCTATACCTACCTCTACCCCGAACCCCATCTGGATGCCGCCGAATTCTGGGTCAACGCCGACTGGCAGGCCGAAGAGGCCGCCCGCATGGCCGACCTCGGCTTCACCGCGGTGAAATTCGACCCCGCCGGCCCCTACACCATCCGCGGCGGCCACAACCCCGCCATGTCCGACATCTCGCGCTCGGTCCGGTTCTGCGCCAAGATCCGCGAGGCGGTGGGTGATCGCGCAGACCTGTTGTTCGGCACCCATGGCCAGTTCTCGACCCCCGGCGCCATCCGCCTGGGGCGCGAGTTGGAACCCTACAACCCGCTCTGGTACGAAGAACCCATCCCACCAGACAACATCCTGGAATTCGCCGAGGTCGCGCGCCAAGTCCGCATCCCGCTTGCCACGGGCGAACGCCTGACCACGAAAACCGAGTTTGGCCTCTTGCTCCGCGCCGGTGGCGTGAAAATCCTGCAACCCGCCTTGGGCCGCGTCGGCGGCATCTGGGAGGCCAAAAAGATCGCCGCCATGGCCGAGGTGTTCAACGCCGAAATGGCCCCGCACCTCTATGCGGGCCCGGTGGAATGGGCGGCCAACATCCATTTCGCCACCTCGATCCCCAACCTGCTGATCGCCGAAACCATCCA
>CAMBWO010000152.1 GCA_945871285.1 Pseudorhodobacter antarcticus
CGCGCCGAGGTTCAACTACCTCGCACCGACCCACAAACCCGTCCCCACCATCCGCCATGCCGACCTCCCAATGCGTTGAGAGACCTTCTGACAGCACGCACCGCGTTCAGAAATACGCCAATTCAATGGGACAGAGACGGCGCTTACACTTCATGAACGAAAAAACACAAGCCACTGATCTAAAACGAAAACGCAAAGTGTCCACACGCGGACACCCTCATTTCCGCCGCTTGTGCTCCTCCAGCCTCGGCATGATTTCGACGAAATTGCAGGGCTTGTGGCGGTAATCCAGCTGCCATTTCAGGATCTCATCCCAGGCATCCCGACAGGCCCCCGGACTGCCCGGCAAGGCAAACAGATAGGTCCCCCCCGCCACCCCCCCACAAGCCCGGCTTTGCACGGCCGAAGTCCCGATCTTGCCCATCGACACCATCGTGAACACCGTCCCGAACGCCTCGATCTCCTTCTCATAGACATCCCTATGCGCCTCGACCGTCACATCCCGGCCCGTCAGCCCGGTGCCCCCCGTGGTCAGGATCACATCAATCGCCGGGTCCGCAATCCAGCGCCGCAAATGCCCTGCAATCGCCGCCCGGTCGTCGCGTTCAATTCCCCGCGCCGCCAGGACATGCCCCGCATCGGTCAGCCGTTCGACCAGAGTATCCCCCGACCGATCCTCGGCCAGTGTCCGCGTGTCCGACACGGTCAGGACCGCAATCCGCACCGCCACAAATTCCCGCTGCTCCATCGCCTACCCCCGCTGCATCAGGGCCAGCCTGATCGCCAACCCCGCAAATATCCCGGCCGAGATACGTCCCAACCACCGCGCCAACCCCTGCGACTGCGCCAACCTGCGCCCGATCCCCCCCGCCATCCCGCCCACCACGCCGTTCACGATCAGCCCGCCCAGGCTGAACACCGCCCCCAGGGTCAGGAACTGCGGCAACACAGGCCGCGACGGGTCCACGAACTGCGGCAGAAAGGCGAGGATGAACAGGATCACCTTGGGGTTCAGGATATTCACCATGAAGGCCTGCCGGAAGATGACCAAGGGCCGCGCCACCGCAACCTCCCCCGGCGCGGGCAGGCCACCTCGTAACGACTGCACCGCCAGCCACAGCAGATAGGCCACCCCAGCCCAACGGATCGCCTCAAAACTCCACGGATGCGCCGCAACCAGCGCCCCCAGGCCCAGGCCCGCGAGCAAAACCTGCACCATCCCCCCCGCCGCAATCCCGAAATTCGCCGCCATCGCCGCCTTGGGCCCCCCGCGCAAACCCTGTCCCAAACAGAACACCATGTCCGCCCCTGGCGTGAGGTTCAGCGCCAGCCCTGCCGGGATGAAGGACAACAGGGTGAGGGTGTCGACGGGCAGCATTTTCTATCCCGAACTGGCAAGTTGATGGATGACGTCGCGGTTCTCGGTCATCTTGGCCTCATAAACATGGGTTGGTCAAAGGGAGGCGGGACTTTGCCAGAAAACCCCCCAGATTGTCGACGTTGCGCGGCTCCAGAAGTCCGATCATAATTCGCATCCTGTCGGAATCAGGCTTTACAGCTTCGTCGCACGAAAGCCCGAGCGGGCTCTTGGTCCGTTTCCGTTCGATTTGAAGGCGCTGTTGATAAAACCCCTCCATCGCTGCAAGGTTGCGCGGCGGTATAGCGTTTTCGCCGAGGTGGGCGGCAATGCGGGTGAAGGTCGACATCAGCACCTCGCGCTGCGTACCAAGAGGAACTTCGCAAATGTCTGCATAGGCCCGAAGCTCGACGACCAACATCCACAGGCAGCCGGTCGCACCTTCCGGGTCATAGCCCCAGCACCGCTGTTCATCACAGGTAATCCTCTGGCCGTTGTCCAGCACGAGCCTGCGCTCCGAACGCCCCTCGGCATCGGTCACCACGACGACCTCATCGGCGTGCTGGGCGAGGAGCGCCTCCAGATCGACGAGGTCCTGCGCCAAGGCGCCGTGGCCAAAAAACAATGAGACGAGAACCCACTTCCACATCACAGCCGCCCCTTCAACGCCAGCAAATCCGCCCAGGCCTCTCGTTTGGCAGCGGGGGTGCGGAGCAGGTACGCCGGGTGAGTCATCGGCAGCACCGGGCGGCCAAGCGACTCTGCCCATTGCCCGCGCATTCGCAGAATGCCCTGCTTGCCCAGCAGGCATTGGCAGGCTGCGTTGCCCATCACCACGATCACGGCGGGATCCACCAACTCGATATGCCGTTCCACAAACGGCCGCATCATGGCGATTTCCTCGGGCGTGGGGTCGCGATTCTGCGGCGGGCGCCAGGGCAGGACGTTGGTGATGTAAAGGGCGGATGCCGGGTCCGCGCTGGTGCGGCTCAGTCCGATGGCGGCGAACATGCGGTCCAGGAGTTGCCCGGCGCGGCCCACAAAGGGGCGGCCTTCCAGATCCTCGTCACGACCCGGCGCCTCGCCCAGGATCAGCACGCGGGCGGCGGGGTTGCCGTCGGCAAAGACGGTGTTTTTGGCGCCGCGTTTCAGCTCGCACATCTCAAAGGCGGTCAGGGCGGCACGCAGGGCGTCCAAGGTGGGTGCGGCAGCGGCGGCGGCCCGGGCGGTGGTGGCGGCATCCAGCGGCACCGCGACCGCGGGCGCCGCGGCCGGGGCCTTGGCCGTGGGTTTCAGCGTGTCGGGCAGGGCATAGCGGT
Source organism: Pseudorhodobacter antarcticus (assembly GCA_945871285.1). Lineage (GTDB taxonomy): Bacteria > Pseudomonadota > Alphaproteobacteria > Rhodobacterales > Rhodobacteraceae > Stagnihabitans. The sequence continues at coordinate 2,677 of CAMBWO010000152.1, forward strand.
CAATCGGGTCCTCACCCGTGATCTCGGTCACGCCCAGATCCATCTGCCATTCCAGCGCGGCCAAGGCGGCGTGCCAACCCTCGGGGGCCAGGATGATCGGATCGATTCCCATGGCCCCAAACTAGGGCTGCCCGGCGGCACTGTCCATTCAGGTTGCGAAACGTTCCACAAGGTGCGGGCCATCGTCGGTCAAGTCGCTCACCTGCACCACCTGGCAGGGGCTGGTCCGCAAAAACCGGAGCGAGGCGAGAATCTCGGGCGGCAACAGCTCCTTTTGAAAGGTTTTGCGCAGATGATCCTTGATCACACCCTCAGGCAAGTTCGACCGTCGTCGCACCGGGGCGCAAAAGTTCGGCTCGCAACACCTCGGCCCGGTCTTCCAGGCGGCGAATTTCGGCGCGCAGATGGGCGAGTTCATCCAATGGGACCATTTTCACCTCCCTCTCCCGGCAATCTGGCCGATTGCGGTTGAACAAGGGTGAATACCCGCCACCCTTCACAAACCCGCCCGGCTGTTGCATAAGCCCTGAAATCGAGGAGTTCCCCCATGTCCTTCCGCGCCCGCCACCTGCTTGGAATCGAACACCTCTCGCCCGCTGAAATCCTGTCCGTGCTGGATCTGGCCGACCGTTATGTCGATCTGAACCGTCGCACGGTCAAGCAGTCGGATGTGCTGGCGGGGCTGACTCAGATCAACATGTTCTTCGAGAATTCGACCCGCACGCAGGCCAGTTTCGAACTGGCGGGCAAGCGGCTGGGGGCGGATGTGATGAACATGTCGGTGGCCCAGTCCAGCGTGAAGAAGGGCGAGACGCTGATCGACACCGCCATGACCCTGAACGCGATGCGGCCCGATTTGCTGGTGGTGCGCCATCCCTCCAGCGGTGCCGTGAACCTGCTGGCCTCCAAGGTGAACTGCGCCGTGCTGAACGCAGGCGACGGACGGCACGAACACCCTACGCAGGCCCTGCTGGACGCGCTGACGATCCGCCGCGCCAAGGGGCGGATTCAACGGCTGACCGTGGCGATCTGCGGCGACATCGCGCATTCGCGGGTTGCCCGCAGCAACCTGATCCTGCTGGGCAAGATGGAATGCAACCTGCGCCTGATCGCCCCGCCGACCCTGATGCCCCCGGGCGTCGAGGGGTTTGGCTGCGAGCTGTATGATGATATGAAAAAGGGCCTGAAGGGCGCCGATGTGGTGATGATGCTGCGGCTGCAAAAAGAGCGGATGGACGGCGGGTTCATTCCGTCCGAGCGGGAATATTACCACCGCTATGGTCTGGACGCCGAGAAACTCAGCTTCGCCAAGCCCGACGCCATCGTGATGCATCCGGGGCCCATGAACCGCGGGGTCGAGATTGACGGCGAGATTGCCGATGACATCAACCGGTCGGTCATTCAGGAGCAGGTCGAGATGGGCGTGGCCGTCCGCATGGCCTGCATGGACCTGCTGGCCCGCAACCTGCGGGCCGAGCGGGGACGGGCGGCGGTGGGGGTGATGGTATGAGCGTAGGGTGCGCCTTTATCGCGCACCTTTGGCACCACACAGGGTGCGCGATAAATGCGCACCCTACGGTGACCCCATGAAGCGCCCGATGTCCGACGCCAGGATCAGCGGCATGGTCGCCACGGTGGCCTTGGTGGTGATTTTCGTGATCACCGGATTGGTGGTTTGGTGGGGGATTTGAGTGGAAAACGCAGTGTAGGGTGCGTGATTTCACGCACCCTATTTTCGGCAATCGACGCGGTGCGTGAGATCACGCACCCTACCCTAGGGATTACCGCATGACCCTTCACCTCACCAATGCCCGCCTGATCGACCCGGAGGCGGGCACCGATTCCTTGGGCTCTCTCACCGTCAGGGACGGCAAGATCGTCGGGCGGGGGGCGGCTCCGAAGGGAGCGCAGGTGCTCGACTGCGGGGGGATGTGCCTTGCCCCCGGCATCGTCGATTGGGGGGTCAAGATTGGCGAGCCGGGGGAGCGGCATCGCGAGTCGTTCCGCTCGGCGGGCCTCGCGGCGGCGGCGGGGGGGGTGACGACGATTGTGGCGCGGCCGGATACCTCGCCGTCGATTGACACGCCCGAGACGCTGGAATTTGTGACGCGGCGGGCGGCGGAATCGGTCGTGCGCATCCGGCATATGGCGGCGCTGACCAAGGGGCGGTTGGGCGAGGAGATGACAGAGATCGGGTTTCTGCTCGATGCAGGCGCTGTGGCGTTTACGGATGTGTTTCATGTTTCGACCAACACCAAGGCTTTGGCGCGGGCCCTCGTATATGCCCGCAGCTTGAACGCGCTGATCGTCGGGCATCCGCAGGAGCCGGGGTTGTCGGCGGGCGCGGCGGCGACGAATTCCAAGTTTGCCAGCTTGCGCGGGCTGCCCTCGGTGTCGCCCATGGCCGAGCGAATCGGGTTGGACCGGGATCTGGGCTTGGTCGAGATGACCGGGGCGGCCTATCATGCGGATCAGATCACAACCGCCCGCAGCCTGCCGGCGATCGCGCGGGCCAAGCGGAACGGGTTGGACGTGACGGCGGGGGTGTCGATCCATCATCTGACGCTGAACGAGTTGGACGTGGGGGATTATCGGACCTTCTTTAAATTGACACCGCCGCTGCGGTCTGAGGATGACCGGGTCGCGATGGTGCAGGCGGTGGCGGAAGGGGTGATTGATGTGATCGCCTCATTCCACACCCCTGCCGATGAGGAGAGCAAGCGCCTGCCGTTCGAGGAGGCGGCGTCGGGGGCGGTGGGGTTGCAGACCCTGCTGCCGGCGGCGATGCGGCTGTATCACAGCGGCGAGGTGACCTTGCCGCAACTTTGGCGGGCGATGAGCCTGAATCCGGCCAACCGATTGGGGCTGGCGCAGGGGCGGTTGGCGGAAGGCTCGCCTGCCGATCTGGTGCTGTTCGACCCGGACGCGCCATTTTTGCTGGACCGGTTCACCCTGCACTCGAAATCCAAGAACACCCCGTTTGACGGGCAGCGGATGGAGGGTAAGGTGCTGGCGACCTGGGTCGGTGGGGTTCAGGTGTTCAAGGGGTAGATGATGCCGGATTTCACCTCGTCCAGCGGCCTTATGTTGGTTGTGGCTGTCCTGTCCTATTTGCTGGGGTCGGTGCCGTTTGGCATCGTGATCACCCGGGCGATGGGACTTGGGGATTTGCGGGCGATCGGGTCGGGGAATATTGGCGCGACCAATGTTTTGCGGACCGGGAACAAGCGGGCGGCGGCGGCGACGTTGATCCTGGATGCGGCCAAGGGTGGGGTGGCGGTGCTGCTGGCCCGGGCGCTGGTGGGTGAGGATGCGGCGCAGGTGGCGGGGTTGATGAGCTTTCTGGGCCATCTGTTTCCGGTCTGGCTGGGGTTTCGGGGCGGCAAGGGGGTGGCGACGTTTCTGGGCACCCTGCTGGCGCTGTGCTGGCCCGTGGGGCTGGCCTGTTGCGCGACCTGGGCGGTGGCGGCGGCGGTGACCCGCATTTCGTCACTGGCGGCGCTGACGGCGGCGGCGCTGAGTTCGCTGTGGTTGGTGGTGTTCCAGCAGGGGCAAATGATCTTTCTGGCGGTCATCTTGACCGTGCTGGTTTATATCCGGCACTGGGCCAATCTGGAGCGGATCAAAAAGGGCACCGAGCCGCGGATCGGGCAGAAGAAGGCGTGAGTGTCCACGCGCGGACACTTTGCTTTAGTTAGCCAATTCAATGACTTGCCTTTTCTTGTTTACCTGACCTTAACCAATGCCCAGGTCTGACCCCTTTCGCGTAGCCCTGAATGCCCTCCCCGAGGGCCATGCGCTGGGTCTGTATCAGGGGTGCCGTTGGCGGGTGGAAAAGACCAGCCACGCCGCAGGGCAGTGTCAAACCCTGTGCCCATGACCTGTCCGGCCCGGAGTTCGTCAGCCTGCCAAGCTGCGGGCCTTTGTCATCGGATATATTCCTGACTCGACCGGGTGACGCGCCGCACCGAACCCGCTAGGGTGGCCGCAAAATGGAGGATTACATGCCGATCAAGACCCGCCAACTGGCCCATGTCTGCACCTTTTCCCACGACCTGGCCGCGGCCGAGGCGTTTTATGTCGGCGCCCTGGGCCTGACCAAGGTGTTCGATTTTACCAAGAAGGGCGCCTGGGTCGGGCTGTACCTGTCTTGCGGTGAGCGGACGTTCATCGAAGTGTTCCTGAACGGCGAGGCGCCCTTTGCCAAGACCGGACCCGTCAACCACCTGTGTCTGGAGGTCGAGGACCTGCCCGCCGCCGTGGCCGAACTGCGGAGCCTGGGGATCGAGGCGACCGAGCCGAAATATGGCTGCGACGACACCTGGCAATCGTGGCTGAAGGACCCCTCGGGCGCGCCGGTGGAGTTGTTCATGTATACCGCCAAAAGCGCGCAGTTTGTCGGCGGCAACCGCGAGATTGATTGGTAAGGGGACAGCCGCCCTAGAGGCTGGAGGCCTCATAAATCCGGCTCAGATCGCCCGCCCATTCGCCGTGGAATATCTTCAGCCAGCGGTCGGCCTGAACCTCCTCCAGCACCAAGGACTGCACCAGCGGCGCCAGAAACGCCTCTTCGCCCAAGCCCCGTGCGGCCAATCCGGCGTGGGACAGGCCCACGGCGGCGCGGGCGAGGTCGAGAAGTTTCACATCGCCCGCCTGGGCCTGAAGGCCACGGACCGAGGCATCGACGCGCAACTCCTCACGCGTGGCGGTGTCGAACCCTTTGACAAGGTCCCAGGCGGCATCAAGGGCGGTCTGGTCATACATCAGGCCGACCCAAAAGGCGGGCAGGGCGTTGATATGGGCCTGATCGCCGCAATCGGCCCCGCGCATTTCGATGTATTTCTTGACCCGCGCCTCGGGGAAGACGGTCGTCATATGGTCGGCCCAATCGGACAGGGTGGGCTTTTCGCCGGGCAGGGCGGGCAGGTTGCCGTTCAGGAAATCGCGGAAGCTTTGGCCCAGGGCGTTGATGTATTTGCCGTCGCGGTAGACGAAATACATCGGCACATCGAGGACCCAATCGACATAGGCCTGAAAGCCGAAACCCGGATCAAAGGCAAAGGGCAGCATCCCCGTGCGGGAATTGTCCAAGCCCCGCCAGATGCGCGAGCGCCAGGATTTGTGGCCGTTCAGCTTGCCCTCGAAGAAGGGGGAGGAGGCGAACAGGGCCGTGGCGACAGGTTGCAGGGCCAGGGCCACGCGCAGCTTTTTCACCATGTCGGCTTCGCTGGCATAGTCCAGGTTCACCTGCACGGTGCAGGTGCGATACATCATCTGCGTGCCATGGGTGCCGACCGAGGCCATGTAGTCGGTCATCAACCGGTAGCGGCCCTTGGGCATGACGGGCATGTCGGTGGCCGACCATTCGGGGGCGGCACCGATACCCATGAAGCGGATGCCCAGCGGGTCGGCGATGCCGCGCACCTCGTCCAGATGGGTTTGCAACTCGGCCGCCACATCGTGCATGTTTTCCAGCGCCGCGCCCGACAGTTCGAACTGGCCACCCGGTTCCAAGGATATGTTCGCACCGTCGCGGGTCATGCCGATGATGTTGTCGCCCTCGGCGATGGGGGTCCAGCCGTGCTGGGCTTGCAGGCCCGCAAACAGGGCCGAGATGGACCGGTCGCCGGCATAGGGCAGGGGTTTGCGGCTGTCGGTCAGCCAGCCGAACTTTTCGTACTCGGTGCCGATGCGCCAGTCGGCTTTCGGTTTGTTGCCCGATTCCAGCAGTTCGGCCAGTTGCGAGAAATCTTCGATCGGGCCGCCGCCAGACTGGGGAATCGACATGGGGGGCAGGCCTTTCGAGAAGGATGAGACAGGGCGTAGAGGTGTCTTGACTGCGCGGCCAAGTCAAGACCACGGCTGCACTGATCACGAACCTTATTCTGCTTCGGGGGATCAGCCTGCGATGATGCCCTTGCCCGCCCGGCGCCAGACGACCTTGGTCTGGGCGGCCAGGGTCAGGGCGCCGTCCGAGGGCAGGGCGGGTTGGCCCAAGGCGGCGACAAGGGTGCTGGTGTCCATGCCGGGCAGGTTGGCAAAGGCGTCAAACAGCCGTTCGGCCCCCTTGGCATCGACCGGGATCAGCAGGGCCTGGCCATCGGCCTGTTTCAGGCGCCAGACCCTACGGCCGCGCAGGGACAGCAGGCGCAGTTCCACCAACTCGTTCAGGGACAGGTAGCCGCCCACCTCGGGGCCCATATAGCCGACCTGCGCCTCGTCCAGTTCCACAAGGCCGGGGGCGGCGACGGATTGTTCAAAGCGCATCCGGCGCAGGGCGGTGACGGCCAGAACGAGGCCGATGGTGCCTATGACCGCGCCCAGCGGGATCAGGACATAGCCGCCCAGCGTGATCATCCAGCCGCCCAGGGCGACGACAAGGCTGGCCCAGATCACCTCGCGGGCGCGCCAGATCAGGTCGGTGATTTCGGGGCGGATCAGGGTCATGCCACCGTTTCCTTGTTGCGCAGCAAGATCAGCGACCAGTCGCCGATCTGCGAAAATCCAAGCGCGCGGTAGGCGCGCGCAGCCATGTCGCTGGCGGAAAACAGGGTGGCGCGGTGCACGCCCCGGTTTCGCGCTTGCATCAGATGCAGGGCCACGGCGCGGCGCGCATGGCCCTGCCCGCGCAGGGCGGGCGGGGTATAGACCCCGCCGATCTGCACGATATGGGGGAGTTGGGCATTGAAGCCGGTCATGGCAAGGGGGGTGGTGCCGTCCATCAACACGACATGGCTGCCGGTGGTGGTGTAGCGGGCATAGCCATCCTCGGCCTGTTGGTGGGCCTGGTCGGGCGGGGTGTTGAGGGTGTTGAGTTGGTAATCCAGCATCCAGGATTTGAGGATGTCGGGCGGGGCGGCGGTCAGGGGCAGGATTTCGCCGGGACCATCGAGCAGGGTCATGCTGGCGAGGGTCAGGGCAAAGTGCGGCTCGTCCTGGTCCAGCGATTTGGTGGCATGGGTCAGGCCGGTTGCCGCCGCGACCCCACGGGCGCAGGGGCGGGGGCCGACGATGCCGATGACGGCGCGGCCGCGCAGGGCGCGGGCGGCGGCGGGATAGTCCTGCGAGGGGAGGAAGGGCATGACCATGCCGCTGTCGGATTGGGTCAGGACATCGGTGATCTGGCCGTTTTGGCGGGCCAGCCACAGGGTGACGGCAAAGGGATGGCCGCCGGACATGCCGTAATGGGCGAGGTTGTTCAACGGGAACATGGCGCGTTCGGCATGGGGTGACAGGAACGCCTCGATCTCGTCGCGGTCGGTTGGGGTGGCGCGGATCATGTCCAGTCCCCCAGGGTCGCCTGCCACAGGGTCAGGGCGGCGATGGCGGCCGTGGCGGCGCGCAATCTGCGGGGGCCGAGGGCCCGGGGGGTGATGTGGGGCAGGGCGCGGAGGCGGGATTGCTCCTCCGGGGCAAAGCCGCCTTCGGGGCCGATCAGGATGGCGGCGGGGGTGCCGCGGGTGCCGGTCAGGGGGGTGGGGGTGGTGAGGGCTTCGTCACACCAAAAGAGGTGGCGGGTGGGGTCCCAGGTGGCCAGGAGCTTGTCCAAGGGGATCAGGTCGGCCACCGTGGGGACAAAGGTGGCGCGGCATTGTTCGGCGGCCTCGACCGCGTGGGCCTGCAACTTGTCCTGGCGCAGGCGTTCGTTGGTAAAGCGGGTTTGCACCGGGATGATGCGGGCGGCGCCCAGTTCGACGGCCTTTTCCACGATGAAATCTGACCGGGCCTTTTTGATGGGGGCAAAGATCAGCCACAGGTCGGGGGGCAGGCGCAAAGGCGCGGTTTGGCTTTGGCACATCAGGACGCCGCGCCGTTT
>CAMBWO010000153.1 GCA_945871285.1 Pseudorhodobacter antarcticus
CTGCCGATCCGTCCGTCTGCGTTTCCGCGTCTGCACCGTTTCGATGTGGGCTATCTAGGCCGAGCCGTTCCGACCCGCAAGAGAAAAAAACACCCGCCGTCGCACTATTTTCATAATTCTGTTTTCTGACACAATATCTTGGGGTTAGCAGCTGATAACCCCCAAGTGGCGCGAAATGACGCCAGGTCGGCTGACCCCTTCTTGCGGTAGCCCCGCGAATCTGGGGATAAGGTCACGCCCAGACAAGGCTGCGCGGGCCGTTGCGCCAGACCCGGATCGCCAGCAACGTGACCAGGATTGCGGCATAGGTCAGAACCTCGGTTGTGTAGACCTTGCCGACCATCAAAAAGTGAATCACCCCCAGCCCGGTCGCCACATAGGCCAGCTTGTGCAGCCGGTTCCACGTCTTGGCCCCCAGCCTGCGGATCGACCAGGTGTTCGACGTCAGGGCCAGCGGTGTCAGCAGAACCAGCGCGGCCATCCCCACCAGGATGTACCACCGCTTATAGAGGTCGGGGATGATCTGTTCCCAGCGCAGCCCCATGTCGATGGTCAGCCAGGATGCGAAGTGCAGCACGACATAGGCATAGGCGACCAGGCCCAGTTGGCGGCGGAATCGCAGCAGGTTCAGGCCCACCCAGCGCAGCGGCGTGATGAACAGGGTGGCGATCAGCAGGCGGACGGCCCACAGGCCCAGACCCCATTCTATGGCGCGCACCGGGTCGATGGCCGACAGGCCGCCATAGATGACCCAGATCGCCGGCAGGGTGCCCAGCAGATAGACCGCCCAAGTTGGCACGCGCTTGGCATAGGCGTTGAAAGCGTCCAGCATCAGTAATTCGCCGCCAGGTCCATCCCGGAATAGAGGCTGGCCACTTGATCTGCATAGCCGTTGAACATCAGCGTGTCCTGACGGCCCGCCAGCAGACCCGCGCCGATGCGGCGTTCCGAGGCCTGGCTCCAGCGCGGGTGATCCACCTCGGGGTTCACGTTGGCATAGAAGCCGTATTCGTTGGCCGCCATCATGTTCCAGGTCGTCGGCGGCATGTCGGCGACAAAGCTGATCCGCACAATCGACTTGATCGACTTGAACCCGTATTTCCAGGGTGTCACCAACCGGATCGGCGCGCCGTTCTGGTTGGGCAGGTCGCGGTCATACAGGCCCGTCGCCATCAGGGTCAGCGGGTGCATTGCCTCGTCCATCCGCAGGCCTTCGCGGTAGGGCCATTCCAGAATGCCCATCTGCTGGCCAATCATCTCCTCGGGGCGGACCAGCGTTTCAAAGGCCACGAACTTCGCGCCGGGTTGCGGGCCCAGTTTGGTCAGCAGGTTGGACAGTTGGATGCCTTGCCAGGGGATGATCATCGACCAGGCCTCGACGCAGCGGAAGCGGTAGATACGCTCCTCGACTGTCAGGCCGGACAAGAGGTCGCCCAGATCATAGGTGCCGGGTTTGTCGACCAGGCCATCGACGACGACGGACCACGGTTTGGTCGTCAGGCTGCCGGCGTTGGCGGCGGGGTCTTCCTTGCTGGTGCCGAATTCGTAGTAGTTGTTGTAGCCGCTGATTTCCTCGAAGGTGTTCGGGGCCTCATCCGTCGAAAATTCGCTGGCGGCCCAGGCGGGGGCGGTCAGGCTGGCGGCGGACAGGGCGGCGGCGCCTGTCATGATCTGGCGGCGGTTCAGGTAAAGGGATTTGGGGGTCACGTCGGACCAGCGCAGATCGGATTTGAATGACATTTGGGGCCCCTGTCTTGATATTTGGAAAGATGGCGCATTTCTGAGGAAACGCAAAATCATCTTGTCTCACAAGCGCGACAGGGGGTTGAAACAATCGGGGGCGCGTGTCCACGCGTGGACACTTTAGAAAACCATTTGATTTCCGTGGGTTGCGGTTTTTCATTAACCCCATGGTAACCTTTGCACGCACAGACCCCTTGGGGCAGGTCAGAGCCGAAGTGTTACAGGTCGGTTAATTCCTGAAATCCAACCCGTTGTTTTCATTGGGTTTCAGGTCTTGTCCAGATCTGGACGCCGCCGCAACAGCCGGGTCACGATGGGCATGGTCAACAGGGTGCTGACCAGCGCCATCAAGAGCAGCGCGGTGAAGGTGGCTGAAGAAATGATCTGCTTGTCCAGCAAGATGCCCGCGAAAATGATCATGATCAGCGCCTTGGTCTGCAACAACCACCCGATGACCGAGGTTTCCCAGGCGCCCCACCCCATGATCCGGCCCGCGATCCGCACCCCGATCAGCTTGCCCGCGACCGAGGCGACGACCAGCAGGCCCGCGGCGGCGAAGACGGTCCAGCCGCCAATCTCCCAATTGGTGCGCAGGCCGGTGGAGAGGAAAAAGACCGGCATCAGGGCCAGCAGCACCATTTCGCGGAACAGATCGACGCGGGCGGCGTCAAACCAGCGCGCCTCGAGCACGGCGCCGGCCAGAAAGGCGCCGACCATGAAATGCAGACCCGCCCAGTCGGCAATCAGGGCACAGCCGATCAGCCAGATCAGGGCAGCGAACCAGCGGTCGGCGGGGCGCATCCGGGGGACAAGGCGGCGCATCAGGGGGGCCGCGGTGGCGAACAGCAGCAGAAACAGGCCCTGCCGCCCCAGCCTGTCCCAATCCAAGAGGATCAGCGCCATCACGGCCCAGATCGCCAGATCGTCCAGACTGGCATAGCGCAGCACCCGCTGCCCCAGGGGTTTGCGCAGCAGGTCCAACTGACCGAGGAACAGAACCAGAATGGGCAGCGCGGTGACGGCGCAGGCCATGCCGATGCCCAGCACCGCCTGCCAATCGCGGCCCGCCGTGCCAACCCATCCGGGGCTTTGCAGCATCAAGACCGCCGCCGCCGCGCCAAAGGCAAAGGGCACCAGCAGGGCCAGCGCCGAGGTGACCAGCGTTTCGCGGCGCTGCGCCAGTGCCTCGGTCAGGTCCAGTTCCAGGCCGGCCAGAAAGACGAACAGCATCACCGACCACAGGGCCAGACCGTTCAGGATGGTGATGACCTCGGGGAGAAAGACAGCGCCATAGACCGTGGGCAGGGCGTGACCCAGAACCCCCGGCCCCAGCAGAACCCCGGCGATGATTTGCACCACGACCAGGGGCAGGGTCACACGGCCGCCCAGCAAGCGCCAAACGCCCCAGGGGACGGCAAAGATGATCAAAAGGGCAAGGAGATAGGTTTCGCTGAGGGTCATGCCTGATGCCGCCGGGAGTATGGCACCCTAGATAGGCGCGGGCGGCGGTCAGGTCGATAGGCGAAAATGTCCCGCCGGGGGGGTGGCCCGGCGGGACGGGTGGTTAGTGGACCACGGCGGTGGCCGGGCGTTCGCGTTTGGTCACCGACACCCGGTCGCCCACCAGCAAGCCATCCGGCCCGGCCGAGATGGTGACGGTGGACCCATCCATCACATCGCCGGCCAGGATCATCTGGGCCAGCTCATCCTGCAAGTGGCGCTGGATCACCCGTTTCAGGGGGCGGGCGCCGTAAACCGGGTCATAGCCTTCGTCCGCAAGCCAGGCCTTGGCGGCGGGGTCGAGGGCCAGCGTGATCTTGCGACCGGCCAGACGCTTTTCCAGACCGCGCAGCTGGATCTCGACGATGGCACCCATGTCGGCGCGGGCCAGACGTTCAAAGATGATCGTCTCGTCCAGACGGTTCAGGAATTCGGGGCGGAAGTGGCCGCGCACGGCCTCCATCACCTCGGCCCTTGCCTGGGTCGGGTCGGCCCCGTCGGGCAGTTGGCTGAGGGCATAGGCGCCAAGGTTCGAGGTCAGGATGATGAGGGTTTGCTTGAAATCGACCGTGCGGCCTTTGCCATCGGTCAACACGCCATCATCCAGCACCTGCAACAACACGTTGAACACATCCGGATGCGCCTTTTCCACCTCGTCGAACAGCACCACCTGATAGGGGCGGCGGCGGACGGCTTCGGTCAGCACGCCACCCTCATCATAGCCGACATAGCCGGGCGGGGCACCGATCAGGCGGGATACGGCGTGTTTCTCCATGAATTCGGACATGTCGATGCGGACCATGGCAGAGTCATCGTCAAACAGATAGGCGGCCAGCGCCTTGGTCAGTTCGGTTTTGCCGACGCCGGTGGGGCCGAGGAAGAGGAAGCTGCCCAAGGGCCGCCCCTCGTCATTCAACCCCGCCCGCGCCCGGCGGACGGCATTGGCGACGGCGGTGACGGCGGCACGCTGGCCGACGACACGCTTGGCCAGCTCCTCCTCCATCTTGAGGAGCTTGTCCCGCTCACCCTCCAGCATCTTGGAGGTCGGGATGCCGGTCCAGCGTTCGACCACCTCGGCAATCTGTTCGGGACGGACGGCTTCACTGACCAGGGCGTCGCCCTCGCGGGCCTCGCTGTCGGCCAGCTTTTTCTCCAGCGCGGGAATGATGCCGTAGGACAGTTCGCCAGCCCTGCCCAGATTGCCCTCACGCTTGGCCTGTTCCAGATCGGAGCGGGCGCGTTCCAGCTGTTCCTTGACGTCGCGGGATGCCTCCAACGCGGCGCGTTCGGCTTGCCATTTGGCGGTCATCTCGGAGGAGCGTTCCAGCAGGTCGGAGAGTTCCTTTTCCAGCCGTTCGAGGCGGTCCTTGGAGGCGGCGTCGTCTTCTTTCTTGAGCGCCTCACCCTCGATCTGCAATTGCAGGATCTGGCGGTCGAGTTGGTCCAGCTCTTCGGGCTTGCTGTCGACCTCCATCCGCAGGCGGGAGGCGGCCTCGTCCATCAGGTCGATGGCCTTGTCGGGCAGGAAGCGGTCGGTGATGTAGCGGTGGGACAGGGTGGCAGCGGCAACCAGGGCACTATCGCTGATGCGGACGCCGTGGTGGAGTTCGTATTTTTCCTTGATGCCGCGCAGGATGGAAATGGTATCCTCGACCGTGGGTTCGGACACCATGACGGGCTGGAAGCGGCGGGCGAGGGCGGCGTCCTTTTCCACGTATTTGCGGTATTCATCCAAGGTCGTGGCGCCAACGCAGTGCAGTTCGCCACGTGCGAGGGCGGGTTTGATCAGGTTGGCCGCGTCCATTGCGCCATCGGATTTGCCCGCGCCAACCAGCGTGTGCATTTCGTCGATGAAGAGGATGATTTCGCCGTTGGCGGTGGTCACCTCGTTCAGGACGGCTTTCAGACGCTCCTCAAACTCACCCCGGTATTTGGAGCCGGCGATCAGGGCGCCCATGTCGAGGGCCATCAGTTTCTTGTTGCGCAGGGATTCCGGCACGTCGCCGTTGACGATGCGCAGGGCCAGGCCTTCGGCAATCGCGGTCTTGCCCACGCCGGGTTCGCCGATGAGGACCGGGTTGTTCTTGGTGCGGCGCGACAGGACCTGCATGGTGCGGCGGATTTCGTCGTCGCGGCCAATGATGGGGTCAATCTTGCCTTGTTCAGCGGCCTCGGTCAGGTCGCGGGCGTATTTCTTCAGGGCGTCATAGCCTTCCTCGGCCGAAGCCGAGTCGGCGGTGCGGCCCTTGCGGATGTCGTTGATGGCGGCGTTCAGTTTCTGGGCGGTCACGGCGCCGGCATCCAGCGCCTCTTTGGCCTTGGAGGGGGTCATGGCGAGGGCCATCAGGATGCGTTCGACCGGGACAAAGCTGTCACCGGCCTTTTTGGCGACCTTTTCCGCCTCATCCAGCACCTTGATCAGACCGGGGTCCATGAAGGGCTGCGCGTCGCCTGTCACCTTGGGCAGCTTGGCCAGCGTCAGGGTCAGCGCCTCGGTCACGCGCTGAGGTTCGCCACCCGACCGGCGGATCAGGTTGGAGGCGAGGCCCTGCTCGTCATCCATGATCGCCTTCAGCAGGTGTTCGGGGGCAAGACGCTGATGGCTTTCGCGCATCGCGATGGTTTGGGCTGCGTTCAAGAAACCGCGCGACCGTTCGGTGAATTTCTCAAGGTTCATACCATTCTCCTATGCAGCGCCGTGGCGAACACCCTGAGCAGGCATGTGCGCGTCGGCCTGACCAATATTTGGGGGGCGCCGCCGCCCGTTGCAAGATTGCCCATTTGCCGCAGGGCAGAAAAAACATGTATGGGGGGGCATGGACGGTTTGCGCGACAGATTGGCCGATCAGGCCCGGGCGGTGGGCTTTGCCGGCATGGGCATTTGCGCGCCAGATGCGGTGCCGGATGCGGCGGGGCGGTTGCGCACCTTTCTGGCAGAGGGGCGGCATGGCCAGATGGACTGGATGGCCGACCGCGAGGCGTGGCGCGGGTCGGCGGCGGCGCTGTGGCCGCAGGCGCGGTCTGTCATCATGCTGGCGGAAACCTATACGCCAGACACGAACCCGCTGGAGATGCTGGATCACCCCGACCGGGCGGCAATCTCGGTTTATGCGCAGGGGCGCGACTATCACGATATGGTCAAGAAGCGGCTGAAACGGCTGGGGCGTTGGTTGATCGAGGCCGAGCCCTGCGAGATCAAGGTGTTTGTCGACACCGCCCCGGTGATGGAGAAACCGCTGGCGCAGGCGGCGGGGTTGGGGTGGCAGGGCAAGCACACCAACCTGCTGAGCCGGACCTTGGGCAACTGGTTCTTTCTGGGCGCGATCTTTACCACGCTGGATTTGCCGAAGGACCAGCCAGAGGTCAGCCATTGCGGCACCTGCACCGCCTGTCTGGACATCTGCCCGACGAACGCCTTTCCCGCGCCCTATCAACTGGACGCAAGGCGCTGCATTTCCTATCTGACCATCGAACACAAAGGCCCGGTGGACCCCGAATTGCGCGCCCTGCTGGGCAACCGCATCTATGGTTGCGACGACTGCCTTGCCGTCTGCCCGTGGAACAAGTTCGCGGCGGCGGCGTCCGAGATGGGCTATGCGGCGCGGGTTGGGGCGCCAGATCTGGCGGAGCTTGCCACGCTGGACGATGCGGCCTTTCGCACCCGCTTTGCCGGTAGCCCGATCAAGCGTATCGGGCGTGACCGCTTTGTGCGCAACGTGCTGTATGCGATTGGCAATTCGGGGATGCCGGGGCTGGTTGCCGTCGCCCAAGGCTTGTTGCAGGATCAGGACAGCGCCGTGGCAGATGCGGCGGGGTGGGCCGTCAGGCGGCTAAGGGGGGAATGATGGGCAGGTTGGCAGGCAAGGTCGCCATCGTATCGGGCGGGGCGACGGGGTGCGGCGCGGCGGCAGTGCGGCTGTTCGTGGCCGAAGGGGCCACGGTCGGCATCATCGACCGCAACGCGCAGGCAGGTCAGGCCCTGGCGGACGAACTGGGCGCGGGCGTCGTCTTTGCCGCCGCCGATGTGTCGGTCAAGGCGCAGGTCGATGCCGCCGTGGCGCAGGTCCGCGCCGCCCTTGGGCCGGTGAACGTGCTGTTCAACCATGCCGGAACCATCGTCATCAAACCCTTCCTCGACACCACCGAGGCGGAATGGGACATGCTGTTCGATGTCAACGTCAAGTCGATGTATCTGATGACCCGCGCCGTGCTGCCGATGATGCTGGAGGCGGGTAAGGGGGCGATTGTGTGCACCTCGTCCATTTCCGCCGTTTACGGCACGCCGAACGAGGTGTTGTATGACGCGACCAAGGGCGCCTGCCACATGTTCGCCCGCGCCATCGCCGTCGAATTCCGTGACCGTGGTATCCGCTGCAACGCGGTCTGCCCTGGCTTCATCGAAACCCCGCATGGTCAGCGCGAGGTGGCGGGGCTGTCGGCACTGGGCGTGGATGTGTCGGATGCGGCGATCAAGGCCGCGCAGGGCCGGATGGGCCGCCCCGAGGATATCGCACGGGCGGCGCTGTATCTGGCATCCGACGACGCCGAATTCGTGAACGGCACCCAGCTGTTCGTCGACAACGGATTCTCGGCGGTCTGATGGGGCAAAGGCGCGGCTTGGGGTTTGGGGGATTCGGGTGTAAGATGCCCCCCTATGAAATGGAGGCGGATCATGACCAAGCATCTGGCAGACCACCACAGCGGCACCAGCGACACGCGACTGACGCAGTTCATCCGCATCGCGCACAGCGAAACGCGCAACCAATGGCAACGGCTGTGGCAGGCCCAACCCGATCAGACCACCGGCAACCGCCGCGTGGTGGAGTTCCTGCGCATCGCCCGGCAGGACCGCGACTGACCTTGCGACGGTAAAACCAGCGCCGCCGGTGACGGCGGCGCAAGACTGCCGGGGAAACCCGTGCAACGCCGGGGCGCCGCCCCGCTTGACAGCACCCCATACCGCATTTACGGCAGGACAGGGGCGCAGGGGCCCTGCCGCCTGCTGGCCATGGCCATGGTGAATCCCCTGTCTTTCCGACCCCGTGATCCAACCCACGCCGGGACGTTTGGCAATGCAGGCTCCAGACCGATGACCCGGCGCTGTGAGGGAACGATGGGGCAAAAACCCACTATGGATGGCGCCAAGGCGCAGGCGCGCGCCTTGCGCGCGGCAATGGAGGCGGACGGCCGCGAGATTGGCCATTCGCAGGCCTTGGAACTGGTGGCAAAAAGCCATGGCTACAAGGATTGGAACACCCTGCATGCCAGCTTTGGCAACGGGCCGGTCTGCCCGGTCGTCCTTGGACAAGTGGTCGAGGGGGCCTATCTCCAGCAGACCTTCCTGGCCGAGGTGACCGGCGTGCGCGAACTGTCTGCCGGGCGCTATGAGGTGACTCTGGAGTTTGACCAGCCGGTGGATGTGGTCACGTTTGACAGCTTTTCAAACTGGCGCCGTCGGGTAACCAAGGTCATCGGCCCGGATGGCCGGTCGTTCGAGGCCACCTCGGACGGCGTGCCGCATCTGGTGTTGCAAGGTTGACCACGGGCACGTGGCGAAACGCTCGCCACGTGCCCATCTCCGTATCAGCGCCCGTCGCGCTCCAGGTTCAGCCACAACACTTCGTCCTGCGACAGGGCCAGCGCGGCGCCGGGCAGGGTGGAGGCAATCTCGCCGGGGCTGCGCGGCCCGATCAGGGCCAGCGAGGGGAAGGACTGGCTCAGCACCCAGGCCGTCGCCACGTTATGTGCCGACACACCACGCTCTGCCGCCAGCGTTTCGGCGCGCTTGCGGCGTTCGGCATTGGCCGGGCTGCCGAAACAGGTTTCGGGCGCGGTGTCTGCGGGCAGGCGGTTGCGCAGCGCCTCGGGCAGGAAATAGCCACGGGCCTGGGACGACCAGGACAGATGCGCGACGGTGCCCTGCCGCAAAAAGGCAAGCGTTTCGGGCGTGTTCGAGGTGATGCACCCACCCCAGACCGGCTTTTCCATCACCGCCAGCGACAGGTTGTTGTTCAGGATGCGGAAGGGTTCCAGACCTTTGGAAGCGGCATAGGCGTTCGCCTCGGCCAGACGGGCGGGCGACCAGTTCGACCCGCCGAAGATGCCGATCTTGCCCGCCTGTTTCAGCGCGTTCAGCGCATCGACAAACTCGGCCACCGGCACGGTGGGGTTGTCGCGGTGCATGATGTAGATGGGGGCATGGTCCAGACCCAACCTCTCGAGCGAGATGTCCAGCTGGATGCCGATGGAACGTGGGGTGCAATAGGGGCTGTGGGCACCCTTGGCCACCACAACCACATCCTTGGCCACCCCCCGCGCCTTCATCCAGTCGCCCAGCACCTTTTCATGCAGACCGCCGCCATAGACAAAGCCGGTGTCAAAGGCATTGCCGCCCGCCTCCATCCAGGCATCCCAGACGATGGCGCCTTCGGCCACCGTGTTGCGGTTGTCGCAGCCGAGGATCAGCTTGGACACCGGCAGGGCCACACCCTCCAGCGTGATCTTGGGCACCTGCGGCAGGCCCTTGGGCAGGACGCCGGGCAGGACGCGGTTGGTGGCGGGGTTTTCGGCAAAGGTCTTGTAGCCAACCTCGGCCCGCCATTTGTCCAGCGCCTCGTTGTTGCCGATGCTGTCGGCGTGGGATGGGGCGGGGTGGGGGGCTTGCAGGGCGCCGGCGGCGATTGCGGCGCTGACATGCTCGGCCTCGAAGGCGAACAGCATCTTGTCATTGCCCAGCGTTTCGCTGCGGGTCTTGTCGGTGGTGATGTGGATCTGTGTCTTGGAGGGGCCAACATTGCGGCCCGGAACCCAGGGGTCGTCGATCACAATCTGACCCAAGGGGCCCGTGATGATCGCCTGGTTGTCCATGTTGCGCCCACAGGCCGTGGCGATGTCGGCGGTGAAGCCGCCTGCAAAGGCAAGCGCGGCATAGGCCACCGCATCCACCCCAGTTTCGGCCAGAACGCCCGTGCCCTTGACGGAAACCGGGTTGGCAAAGGGGGCGCCAACGGCCGCCCCGGCAATCAGCCGGGCCAGCGACATTGGATAGCCGCCCACATCCAGGATGCCCCCACCGCCAAGCCCCATGTCATAGAGCCGCGAGCCGGGTTTGAACGGCGCGTTGAAGCCAAAGCGGGTGGTGATGTGGTGCGGCACGCCAATCTCGCCCGC
>CAMBWO010000154.1 GCA_945871285.1 Pseudorhodobacter antarcticus
AAAGCCGACTCGATGCGGCAGGAGCGGATGCGTACCGCCAGCATCGACGACAAATTGCAGGACCTGATTTCCAAATCCGACGTGATCGTGCGCCTGTTGCAGGGCCAGTTGGACATGCTGAACGTCCAGAAAACGACGGTCGAGGCGAATCTGGGCGAAACCCTGACCGACCGCGAAACCACCGTGGGCGCGCTTGAGGCCGTGCGGGCCGAGATCACCTCGATGGACCCCAAGATCATCGAGCTTGAGAACAAGATCGCCGTCGAACAGGACGCCGCCGCCCGGACCAAGCTGGAAACCGACCTGGCCGCGCTGAACACCCGCTATAACGCGCTGGTGCAGGACGAACAGGTGCAACTGGCCAAAAGCCAGACGCTGGAACGCTATATCGAGAAGGGCAAGACTTGGGTGGATAGCCTGCAAAATCAGGCGGCAACCCAGTTGGTGCTGATCAACAAGTTACAGACGGACACGCGCCAGCGGGTGGTTTTGTATGATGCCCTGAGCGCCAGCTTGAAGACAGCGCAGCAGCAGGAAGTCGCCCACAAGATCAACGAAATTGGCGTCAAGACCGACCAGGAGGCGCAGGTTGCCATGGCCGGCATCGGCGCTGCCACCAACGCCAAGATGGCCGAAATGCTCGAGGCGCATGAAGGCCACATGATCTTTGCGCGGGCCGTGCTGGAACAAAAGGCAAAGGCGGATGAACGCTTTGCCCGCCGCTTTGCCGCGATTGTCGAAAAGCATGACAAGAATGCGTATGGGGAATAGGTGAGCGACACGATCAAACAGGCGATGGTCGATGACCACGCCCTGCTGGACGACACCCTTGTCGTCCGGCGCTACTTTGCCAAGTTCGCCCGCATCACCGCCCTGATGCAGCGCGTGACGGCGGAGGTCGAGAATGACGGCCGCCTGACCCGGACCGAGGCGCGTTTGTTGGGCAAGTATCTGACGCGGCTGGCCGCCACCTTTGCCGCTTTGGCGGACAAGTGTTTGATGACGGGCCGGGCGACGGGTGCGCCGAAGCTGACCTTTGACCGGCACGAAAGCGGCTTCCCGATTGCGCAGGAGTTGATGGTGATGGCCGTCGATGCCCAACAAGCAGGCAAGCATCTGGAGGGGATGGCCTCGGCCACCGAGTTGAAAGACAAGATGGTTCGCCGCATCTTGCAGGATCTGGCGGTGCCGACCGACCTGCAATTCGCCCTGTCGCAGCGGCTGTATTACGAGGCTTTGGCGCGGGGCGGGCTGTTCTGGGCGCGCAATGACCCCGATGTGCAGTGGATCGAGGGTATTGGCGACCGGCGGCATTATCTGCTACACTGGGCGGTTTATGACACGCAGGTCAACTTGCCTGTCGTGTACATGATGGATGTCGAGGATGCGGGCAAAAAGCTGTTGCCCAATGACGATAACCGCTGGCCGCAGGTGCAGGCGCATCTGATGGCGCAGTCGCTGGCGGGGTTGAAACTGCTGACCATCGCCACCGGCTTTGACAAGGATTTCCCCGACATCCACCCCAAGAAACTGCGCCGCATCCATCTGGGGCCGATGTATTCGCATGACTTCACCCTGCAATCGGGCCCGATTTCGGACGTTCTGGCCAATGCCAATGCGCCCGATGGCAACGATTGGGCGCTGGTCTGGACGGTCGAGGATCTGATCAGCGAACGGGTCGAGGAGGTCAGCGCCGGGTGGTTTTCCACCGTGGAACGTCAGGTCTTTGCGCTGGACCCGTTTTCGACGCGCGGGGTTGATACCGGGGCCACGCGGACGGAACGCATGGTCATCCTGCCCGAAACCCCCTATCAGGCCTTGGCCGAGATGAACCCGCCCGGCTTTCGGTCGGTGCGGAAATTTGTGGTGGGTGCGGGCGACCGCATCATGCCCGCCTGAAGGAGAGACGATGTCGAAATGTGAATTCTACCGGACCGAAATGGTCACCAGCCGCGCCCATGCCGCCCATTCGGGCCGGCGTGAGCCGCCACCCCAGCGCACCCTTGCGGGCTATTGCGCCCATGCGGCCAGCGTGGTGTCACGCCTGCAGGCCGTCACCGTGGTCGGCGGGGCCAGGATGCTGACCTGTGGCGGCGATGTCGCCAAATGCATACTCCCCGACAAGCTGTGAGGTAACCATGTCCAGCCCCCGCGACACGATGGAACTGCGCGAAGAAACCGTGCGCGCCCAGTATGACGCGGCGCTGGGTCTGCTGACCGGGTTCGACCATGCGCCACGTTTGGCCCGCGCGGCCGAGGTGGCTGTGGCCGAACGCTCGCCCGGTTTGGGCGTGCGGCGCGGCTTTCGGTCCACCACGCCGGGGCTCGTGACATTGCCCACGGCGCGGGCCGGGGGCGTGCGGCTGGTGGAACGGGTGCAGGCCTTGGGCGACGGTCTGACCTCGCCCCTGCAAGCGTCGGTTCTGGGGGCATTGCGGCGGGGCCTGGCGATTTCGCTGGCGATGGGGGCCGAGTTTGGCGCGGCCTCGGGGCTGGCCGAGTTGAAAAAGGCCAATCTGGAGGCGCGTCTGCCCGATACGCGCCGCGCCGAGTTCACCGAACTGCTGGCGGCTGAGGCCTTGATTTCGTTGCACGTCTTTGCCAACGCCACCGCCTTCCTTTTGGCCCCGCATCTGGGGTCCCTCACCGTCGAGATTGGTGATGTCGAGGAGGTGCTGACCGACAACGCCCCCCTCGCCCTGCAAGGGGCGCTGTGGGAGTTGGATCAGGACCTGGCCGCCGTGGCAACGGATGAGGCGCGGCTGGCGGCCACGGTGGCGGCGTTCTGCGAGGCGCTGATGAAAAAGGTCGCACTGCGGGCCGAGGGGGCACCCCGGCTGGCGTCCTTCACCGGGGCGTCGTGGAAGGTCGAGGCGGACGCCTTGGCCCTAGCCGGCTTCAAACCGGCGCGGGCGTCCAAGGGTGGTGCCTTGACCATGCAGTTCAAGAAGCCGACCGATGTGGTCGGCAACCACATCGCCAAATACCAAAGCCTGAAGCTGGCCAAGATGCTGATGGCCTATGATTTCGACCGCCGCCTGAACCCCTTTGCGGAACTGGGGGGGTTCATCTTCACCTTCATGGGCGACGGGGCACCGGGCACGGGGAAAACCACGCTGATCCAGATGATGGCGGGGCTGCTGAGCGACTACTGCAAGGTGGCGGGCTATCCGTTCCGCTATCAGAACTTTTCCATCGACCAGATCGACAGCTATCAGGGCAAATCGGGCCAGAATGCCAAGGCCTTCATCGACAGAGTTCTGGACCCCTCGGTGATTGGTTTCGGCACCATCGACGACATTGATCAGGTGGCGGGCAAACGCGGGGACCGGCAGTCCAGCGCGGGTCAGCAAGAGGTGACGGCGGTCTTTATGGGCGCCTTTGCCGGGGCGAATACGGTGGTGCGGGGGAATTGCACTTTTGGGATGTTCAGCAACTTTCCCGAAAATGTGGACGACGCCCTGCGCCAACGGGCCGGGGCGCGGTTTTTGGTGGACGGCCCGCAAAGCCGCGAGGATTACATTGATATTCTGGCGCTGCTGCTGGGCAAGAACCATGCCATTCCTGTGGGCGACGCCGACCTGTTCGCCAGCCAGGAGATCAAAAAGGCGGTCAGCGCCAGCTATGCCGGCTATGCCGTCCCGCATGAAGAGGGCCTGCGCCGCGTCTGGGATCAGGTCGCCCGCGACCTTGGCCCGCTGGATACGCTTGCCAAGCTGGGCACCTATCTGACGGCCATCAAGGCGGCGGATGCGCGGTTCACGGGGCGGGCGGTCAAGAACATCACCGACGCTGTCAAGGTCCGGGCGATGGATTTTGAACTGCCCGACGAATGGATGGAGAACCCCGACCTGTTCCTGTTCAAACCTTATGACGACAAGGTGGCGATGATCCGCAGCCTGATGCAACCGATGACGGTGGACATGGTGATCCAGGAAATCAACCGCTATGCCGACAGCGAATTCCGCTATGCCGACAAGTCGGACGAGGTCGCGATCCAGGGCATGGTCCGCGATTTCGGGCGGCAGGAAGAGGCCAAGCGGCGCTATCTGGAGGGCAAGGGTGGCTGACCTGCTGCGCCTGAATCTGACCAACGCGATCCTGCCCCTGTCGGTGCTGGTGCTGCTGTCGGTTGGGCTGCCGGCGCTGCTGGCGGGGGCCACCCTGTCGCAGGGGCGGCTGGGGTTGGCGGTCGGGGTGACGGCGCTGGTGGTGTGGGCTGTGGGGGCGGCGATCATGGCGGCGCTGTATGCGCAGGTGAATGGCGCGGCCGCGGGCGGCGTTTGGCATTATCTGCAACGCTCAGCCCTGATGGCGCTGCTGTGGGGGCCGGTCTTGGCGCTGGTCTGGCTGATGCGGGCGCAGGGGATCGAACGACGGCGTGGGCTTCGGATGGGACGGCCATGAGGCGGTTGATTGAAAAGGGCCTGATGTTTGGCAACCTGATCGAGGTGTCGTCGCCCGCCCTGGTGGAACGCTATAACCGCGCCATGAAGGCGCTGTGTGGTCGCGAAACCAAGCTGACCGATTTCCACATCGACCTGTCCGGCTATTCGCCCGAAATTGGCGATGAGCTGGGCGACCCGCTGTATCTGAACCCCAACGCCTGCAACCGGGCCTTCATCCTGCTGACCACGGCGCAGCGCAATGCGCCCCTGCTGAACATGGTCTTCTCAACCGCCCGCGCCATGCTGGAGGATTTCATTGCCACCAACGAGGCGCAGCTGTTTGCCCTGACTGCGCGCGATGCCGTCTTGGGCACCATGCAAAGCGGCGTTTATGAGATGGCACAGGTGGCCAAGCTCTTGGAAATGCGCCACATCACGATTGAAGCCGATACGACAGGCGGCCATGTTGCCGCGGCGGGCAAGCTGGCGGGTTTGATCGACCGGTTCCGGCGTGAACCTGACGGCTGGCGCGACGATGTGCTGATTGCCGACATGATCGGCCTGGCCCGCAAGACCGGCGATGTGACGCGGGTGCCCATCACGCTGGCGCCTCGCGGCTATCCTCAGTCCAGCTTCTGGACCTCGCTGTTTGGCGGAATTTATCTGTTCCGCGATGTGAAATACCCCGCCCTGATTGCCCGCGACCCGGTGGGGCAGGTGCCGATTTCGCCCGTGTTCACCCTGACCATGCGCAACGAGATTGCCGATTGGCTGACCCGCAACGATCTGGTCGAGCCCATTGTCAAGGCCCGCGGCATGGATGCGGCGGCGGTGATCCGGCAGAAGATGGACTTCATCCTGGTCGATGCCGCAGACAAGCTGGGGCTGGATATCGGCGACGCCCGCCGCACCGAATTGCGCAAGGTCGCCTACACGCTGGGCGACGCGCTGCCGGCCGAGTTTCAGGGCCTGGGCGCCCTGTTGCGCTGGGTCGAGGACAAGGGCGAATGGCCGCGCATCACGTCCGAACACCCGGCCTATTTCTATTCCTTCCGCGCCGCACCGGGGCCGCAGCGCGACCTTGTCAACATGCTGCTGGCCGAACTGTCGCCGATGGACGTGCGGCAGATGTATATCGTGCACAAGGAGTTGTTCTACGCGAGCTATGCCCGCTGGTCCGACCGCAAGCGGCAATATGTGGCGGATTTTCTGGAGCGGGAATACAAAGTGGATGCGCAGGGCGTGCGCCGGTCACTGTTCGGGGCCGAGCCCGGCATGGACCATGGCGCGGCCACCCCGGCGCGTGACCTGGGCGCGGCCGTCGGCCCCTGGGGTGCGATTGACAGGAGCAGGCGATGATCTTTGGCTGGTTGCGTCTGGCGTTCTTCATGTATCTGGGCCTGACGGTTGCCTATTTCCTGACGGCGATCTATTCCCGGTCGGTGCGCCGCGAAAAGCTGGAAAAATCCTGGGACACCGACCCCGCCCGCGAGGAGGCGCCGAAATCCGACCGCGAAGCCTATATCGCGGCGGGGATGACGCAGTACGAAACGGGGCTTAAAAAGCGGCTCTTGTGGCTTATCTATATCCTGCCGACGGTCGCCTTTGTGGCGACGATTTATTATGTGAACTGGACGTGAAAGGAACGGCCATGTGGACCAAGATCAAATGGGGATTGCGGATCGTCGCACTCCTGATCATCGGGGCGTTCCTGCATTACACCATGCCGCAGCGCGACGTCGTTCAGATCATCAACACCTATAACAAGAACACGCCGATCGGCGCGAACTGGATGTTCTATTCGATCGAGGATACCGGCACCGGGGTTGAAACCACCGCGACCATCCGTGACATCCGCTTCATCGACGCCGTCTATGCGGATGGCCAAAGCGTGATGGTTTACCGCAACGAGGACACCGGCTGGTTCTGGCCGCCCTATTTCAAATGGGACAGCAGCACCCTGCAGGCCGAGGCGCAGAACCTGAAATCGGACAAGGCCAACCCGCAATGGGTGGCGATCACGCATTATGGCTGGCGGCTGCCGATCTTTTCGATCTTTCCCAATGCCGTGTCGGTGACGCCGCTGGCCGACCCCAATGTGACGCTGATCCCCTGGATCAACATCATCATTCTGGCGTTCCTGGCGTTCTTGATCTTCATGGTGCGCCGCATGTGGCTGCAGTTCCGCGAACGGATGGTCGATCCGGCCGTGGCCGAGGTCGAGGAGGCGGGCGATAGGGCGCGCGGCTGGTTTGGCCGGATGTTCGGGCGCAAGACCTGAGAGGTCGCGCCGGGGGCTTTTGTTGAGGCCTCCGGCGGGGATATTTAAGCCAATATGAAAGGGTCAGGCGCGCAGGGTGCCGCCGGTCGCCTTGCTGACCTTTTCGATGATCCGGGCGGCGACCTGTTCGATCTCGGCCTCGGTCAGGGTTTTATCGCGGGGTTGCAGGCGCACGGTCAGGGCGATGGATTTCTTGCCGGGGCCCATTTGCGCCTCGGCCTTGTCGCCGGTGAACTGGTCAAATATGCGCACAGATTCGATCAGCACCTTGTCGGCGCCGATGGCGGCGTTGACGGCAGTCAGGGTTTCAACTCCGGCATCGACGACAAAAGCGAAGTCACGTTCCACCGCCTGCAGATCGGACAGGACCAGCGCGGGGCGCAGGGGGGTTTTCACCTTGGGTTGCGGGACGTTGGCGATCAGCACGGTGAAGGCCATCGCCGGTCCCTTGACGCCCATCGCCTGCAAAACCTTGGGGTGTACCTCGCCGAAGGTGGCCATGACATTGGGGCCAAGGCCGATCATCCCAGACCGGCCGGGGTGGAACCAGGCCGGGACCTTGCGGGTGATCTGCACGCGGGCGGGGGCGCCCAAGGCGGCCAGAACCGCCTCGGCATCGGCCTTGGCGTCAAAGGTGTCGACGGGGCGGCGGGGGCTGTGCGGGCTGCGCGGGGCGGAGTGGCCGACCAAGAGGCCGGTCGCCTGCACATGCTGGTCGCCGGGTTCGCCGCCGTGGAAGGCGGGGCCCACCTCGAACAGGGCCATGTCGGCAAAGCCGCGGGCCTGGTTGCGGGCGGCGGCGGCCAGAAGGCCAGGCAACAGGTCGGGGCGCAGATGGGACATTTCCGACGAGATCGGGTTGTCGATCTGCACCGCGTCCGTGCCACCGCCAAACAGGCTGGCGGCGGTCTGGTCGATGAAGCTGTAGGTGACGCATTCGTTATAGCCCAGCGCTGCAATGGTGCGGCGGGCGGTGCGTTCGCGGGTTTGCATCGCCGTCAGGATCGGGCGCGGCACACCCGGCACGGGGCGGGTCAGCGGCTTGCCTTGCAATTTGGCCAGCGAGGCGATGCGGGCGATTTCTTCGATCAGGTCGGCGTCGCCCAGGATATCGGGGCGCCAGGTCGGCGGCGTGACCTGATTGCCGGTCAAGACAAAGCCCAGCGCCTCGAGCGTGCGGCGCTGTTCAGCCTCGGGGATGTCCATGCCAACCAGGCTGATGACGCGGGCCGGGTCCAGCGTATAGGTCCGCGTGGTATCAGGTGCCGCGCCATCGACGGCAAGGTCGGAAGCCGTGCCACCGCAAAGGTCGAGGATCATTTGCGTGGCCAGGTCCAGACCCGCCAGCGTGAAGGCCGGGTCCACGCCGCGTTCAAAGCGGTATCGTGCATCCGAGTTTATCTTCAGCGCACGGCCCGTAGCGGCCACCGTGATCGGGTCCCAAAAGGCCGATTCCAGGAACACCTCGGTCGTTTCGGGCGTGCAGCCCGACGCCTCGCCGCCCATGATTCCGGCCAGAGATTCCGGCCCGTTGTCGTCGGAGATCAGCATTTGCCCCGCACGGACCGTGTAGGTCTTGCCGTCCAGCGCCAGCATCTCCTCGCCGCCCTCGGCGGGATGGATGCGCAGGGTGCCCTGCACCTTCGCCGCGTCGAACACATGCAGCGGGCGGTTCAGGCCAAAGGTGAAATAGTTGGTGATGTCGACCAGCGCCGAAATCGGGCGCAGGCCAATGGCCTTCAAGCGGTCTTGCAGCCAGGCAGGCGAAGGGCCGTTCCTGACGCCCGAAATGGTGCGCCCCGCGAAATGCGGGCAGCCTTTGGCGCGCAACGCCGGATCAATCGCCACCTGAACCGATGACGGCCCGTGACCTGTGATCACCGGAACCTCCAGCGGTTTCAGCGTGCCCAGACCGCGCGCCGCCAGATCACGGGCGATGCCGCGGATGCCCAGCGCATCGGGGCGGTTCGGCGTCACCTTGATATGCACCATCGGGTCGTTCAGGCCCCGGTAGTCGATGAAGCGTGCCCCCAAGGGCGCATCCAGCGGCAGATCGATGATCCCGTCATGATCGTCCGACAGCATCAACTCGCGCTCTGAGCACAGCATCCCGTTTGACTCGACACCCCGGATCACCCCCGGCTTGAGGTCAACGCCGGTGCCCGGCACATGGGTGCCCACGGGGGCAAAGACGCCAATCAGCCCAGTCCGCGCATTGGGGGCGCCGCAGACAACCTGCACCTCCTCCATCGCCGAACCCGGACCGCCGGGATAGGTCGCCACGCGGCACAGGCGCAGACGGTCGGCATTGGGGTGCGGCTGCGCCTCGATCACGCGGCAAATGCGGAACGCGCCCAGCTTTTCGGCTGGATTGTCAACGCCTTCCACCTCCAACCCCAGATCGGTCAGGGCATAGAGGATATCCTCCAGCGCGGCTTCGGTGTGCAGGTGGTCTTTCAACCAGGACAGGGTAAATTTCATGGGCGGCCCCTTGGGGAATGTTGCGACAGGGATTACCTCACGCAGCGGCAAAGGGGAAGCGGGGCGGCAGAGGTTTCCAGCCGGGAAACGGCTTGTCGCCGGGAAGCCCAAGGTTTTGCCACAATTGCGCGGGGTCTTTGGTGTAAAAGGTTAACATGGACCCGATGACAACCATCCCCAAAGACCGCAAACCCCAACGCCCGTTCGCGCTGGTGTTGCTTTTGGGCATGACGGTGCTGTTGTTCTTGCTGATCTTGAACCGCTACGGCGAGGTCGCAGGCGCTGTGCTGTCGGCACGTGTTGGCTGATCCAGCACCCTGACCAGCCGGAACCGTTCGCAGACCAGCAGCATTTCCGCCGTCCACCCGCCATTGCGTTCAAAATAGGCGCGGTGATCGGCGGCCCAGCCGTCCAATGTGTCATTCTCGCCCTCGGCCAAGGCGAAGCCGGCGTCCACATCGCAAAAGCGGCGGGTGATGACTTCGGTCGTCTCGATGAGGAGGGCAGGGGTGCCGTCCCAGTTCAGCGCGATGTCCTGACGGCCAACCTCCGGCATCACCTCGCCGCCCTCGGTATAGTCGCGCAGGGCGCCGCAAGTGGCGGTTTTCTTGCCCTGCCGGACAAGAGCCAGCAGACGGGCGCACAACTCCGGCCCATCGCCAAAGGTGAAGCCGACGGTCACGCCGACAGGCCACCCGCCAGATCGGGCATGTCCAGTGCGGCAAAGCCATAGTGGCGCAGCCACCGCAGGTCGGATTCGAAGAAGGCCCGCAGATCGGGGATGCCATATTTCAACATTGCGATGCGGTCGATCCCCATGCCAAAGGCGAATCCTTGCCATTTTGCAGGATCAACGCCGGCCGCGGCCAGAACCTTGGGGTGGACCATGCCTGACCCCAGAATCTCCATCCACTTGTCGCCCTGACCGATTTTCAGCTGGCCACCTTCCCACGAACAGCGGATATCCACTTCGGCCGAGGGCTCGGTGAACGGAAAATGCGAGGCGCGGAAGCGCAGTTCGACCGAGGGCACCTCGAAAAACGCCCGGCAAAACTCTTCCAGCGTCCATTTCAGATTGGCCATGCTGATGTCGCGGTCAATCGCCAGCCCCTCGACCTGGTGGAACATGGGCGTGTGGGTCTGGTCCATGTCCATGCGGTAAACCCGGCCCGGCGCGATCACCCGGATGGGCGCGCCGCGCTCGGC
>CAMBWO010000155.1 GCA_945871285.1 Pseudorhodobacter antarcticus
CTCAGTGGGCGCAAAGGCCGAACGGATCACCGGCAATTGCGCGGGGTGGATGGCGGCCACGGCAGTCATGCCAAGGTCGCGGCCCTTGCCGATTTGCGCGGCATAAAGGTCAAGGTCGCGGAAATTGGCGATGGAGCCGGGAAAACCCACGGCCAGCAGGCCACGCGGGGCGGCGGCATTGGCGATATGGGCCACGGGCAAGTCCAGCGCACCCCGGTTCGGGTCGGCGCCCAGCGTGGTCGCGTAATCCTCGGGGCCCAGCATCAGGCCGATGCACTGGGGCACGGCGGCAATGGCGGGCAGGTTGGGCAGGGCGGCAGGGCTTTCGATCAGGCCGATCAGGCCGATGGAGCCACCGGTCACCTCGGCCGCGTTCAGCAGCGGCCGGGCGTCCTGACACTTGGGCAGCATGACGGCGTGCAGCAGCGCAAGGTCGGCGGCGGCAAGGTCCTGCACCATCGCGGCAAGGCCGGCGTTCACGCGCAGCACGCAGGGGATACCGGCGGCGGCAAGGGCGGCCTGCGCGGCGGGCAGGGCGGCGCGGGCGGCCGCTTTGGCCTCGGGCGCAATGGCATCCTCCAGGTCCAGGATCACCGCATCGGGGCGGTGGCGCAGGGCCGAGGCCAGGACGCGGTCATTGCCGGTCGGGGCAAACAGCAGGGCGGTCCACTTGGGCGGGGTCATGCAAACTCCTGGCGCAGGGCGGGGCCATGTTCATTCAGGGCCGGGACCGGTCCAAAAGCGGCATCCTCCCCGGCGACACGGGTGCCGCGTGCCATCATGGTGACGGGTCCGGCGGGACTGTCAACCGTGATGCGGCGGGCCTGGGGGTGGGTGGTCATGTCGTGCATCGACGACAACCGCCCGCAGGCGATGCCCGCTTCAGTCAGCAGCGCCACGGCATCCTCACGGGTCAGGCGGGCCAAAAGCGGGATGATCATCGCCTCGATCACCGCCCGGTTGGCGACGCGGTCGGAATTGTGGGCAAAGCGCGGGTCGGTGGCCAAGGCCGCCTGCCCCAGAATGCGGGTGGCAAAGCTGACCCATTCCCGGTCGCTTTGCACGGACAGCAGGACCGGCCCATCCAGACACTCAAACGCCCCATAGGGCGCTATGGAGGGGTGGCTGAGGCCGACCGGTGCCGGGGCCCAGCCGGAATAGGCGGTTTGCAGATAGGGCACGTTCATCCAGTCAGCCATGGTGTGAAACAGCGACACCTCGATCGCCCGGCCCTGCCCCGTGGTCTGACGGGCGAACAGGGCTTGCAGGATCGCGGCATAGGCGCTTTCGCCCGCCGCAATGTCACAAACCGAAATGCCGACACGGGCCAGACCCTCGGGCGTGCCATTGACCGACAACAGCCCGCTTTCGCCCTGAATCAGCATGTCATAGGCCTTTTGGTCGCGGTAAGGGCCGTCCTCGCCATAGCCGGAAATCGAGGTATAGATCAGGCGCGGATGGGCCGCGCACATCTCGACCGGACCCACCGCAAGCCGGGTGGCGGCACCGGGGGCGAGGTTTTGCACGAACACATCGGCGCGGGCGATCATCGCCTGCAACATGGTCAGATCGGCGGGTTGGCGCAGGTCCAGGGCGATGGATTCCTTGCCCCGGTTGGCCCAGACGAAATAGGTGCTTTGCCCCCCCACATGGCGGTCGTAACCGCGGGCAAAGTCGCCCTCGGGCCGTTCGACCTTGATCACCCGCGCCCCGGCATCGGCCAGTCGGGCGGTGGCGATGGGGGCGGCGACCGCTTGTTCGAGCGAGACGACAAGGATTTCGGACAGGTCGGACATGATGTCTCCTTTGGCCCAAGCTACCCACGGGGGGCGGTTGCGGGTAATAGGGGTTTCCTTGACAGGCCATAGGATGAGCGTCTAACCCTGCGGCATGGACATAAGGCATCTGAAATACTTTCTGGCGATCTCCGAGGCCCCCTCGCTGTCGGTCGCGGCCCAGCGGCTGGGGGTGGCGCAGCCGTCCCTGTCACAGCATGTTTTCAAGCTGGAGGAGGAGTTGGGCGCAGCACTGCTGGTCCGCTCACCCCGTGGCGTGATGCTGACCGAGGCGGGCAGGTTGCTGGCCACCCATGCGCGGGGCATCTGTCAGGCGCTGGACACCTGTCTGGCCGAGGTGCGGGCGGCCAGTGGCGTGGCGCGCGGGACGGTGGCGTTCGGGATGCCGCCCTCGGTGTCGATGGTGATGTCGGTGCCCCTGGCCGAGACGGTGCGGCTGGACCATCCGCAGATCCGCCTGCAAGCGATCGAGGCGATGAGCGGGTTCATCAAGACCTGGGTCGAGGATGGCACGGTGGACATCGGGTTCCTCTATGACCTTGACCGCAAGGAACATTTTGCCGCGACCCATGTGCTGGACGAGGAGTTGTGCTTTTTCTCGGCCCCCGACGCCTGGCCGTTTGACACGCCACCGGGGGAGCCTGTGGCCCTGGCCCGGTTGCAGGGGCTGGAGTTGATCCTGCCCTCGCCCTTTCACGGGCTGCGCAAGGCGATTGAACGACATGCAGCGGCGGCGGGGGGGGTGCTGAACGTCGTGATCGAGATGGACGCGATGACGCAGATCAAGGAGTTGGTGGCGCGCGGGTCGGGCCATACCATTTTTGCCCCCGCCGCCGCCCATGACTTTGTGGCGCGGGGCGAATTGGTCAAATCGCCCCTCATCGACCCCGTGATGGCCCGCCCGGTCTATCTGGTGCGCAACCCCGCCCATCCGCAAAGCAATGCCTGCCGCGTGGTCGAGGCGGTGGTGCTGGACGTCGCCCGCGATCTGGTGCGGCGGGGCATATGGGAGGGGCGGCTGGCGCTATAGGCGGACGGTCTGGCAGGCAGACGGGTTTCCTATTTCCCTGCGCGGGGCGGGCCTGTCAGCCTTGGGCAAACAAAGGACAGCCCATGACCAGTTTCGACCCCACCGCCGAATTCAGCGCAATCCGCGAGGGGGTAGCACAGGTCTGCGCCGGGTTTCCCGGCGCCTATTGGCGCGATCTGGATGCGCGGCGGGCCTATCCCAAGGCCTTTGTCGATGCGCTGGGGCAGGCCGGCTACCTGGCCGCGATGATCCCCGAAGCCTATGGCGGGTCGGGGTTGAACCTTCAGGCGGCGGCGGTGATCCTGGAGGAGATTCACCGCAACGGCTGCAACGCGGCGGCTTGTCATGCGCAGATGTATACGATGGGCACCGTGCTGCGGCATGGAACCGAGGCGCAAAAGCGGACCTATCTGCCGGGCATTGCCGACGGGTCGCTGCGGTTGCAGGCCTTTGGCGTGACCGAGCCGACCTCGGGCACCGATACCCTGGCCCTGAAGACGACGGCGCGGCGCGAGGGGGAGGAGTATGTCATCAACGGTCAGAAAATCTGGACCTCTCGCGCCGAGCATACCGATCTGATGGTCCTGCTGGCGCGGACGACACCGCGCGAACAGGCAGCGACGCGGACCGATGGCCTGTCGGTGTTCCTGATCGATCTGCGGGCGGTTCAGGGCGTCACGATCCGGCCCATCCGCGCCATGATCAACCATGCGACGACCGAGGTGTTCTTTGACAACGTCCGCATTCCGGCCAGTGCGCTGGTGGGCGAGGAGGGCCGCGGCTTCCGCTACATCCTGTCGGGCATGAATTCCGAACGCATCCTGATTGCGGCGGAATGTATTGGCGATGCCAAATGGTTCATCAAGAAGGGGTCCGATTATGCCCGCGAACGGGTGGTGTTCGGCGCGCCCATCGGCATCAATCAGGGCGTGCAGTTCCCGCTGGCCCGGGCGCAAGCCCATATGATGGCCGCCGAGGCGATCGTCTACCGCGCGGCGGCGATGTATGATTCCGGGCTCAATCCGGGGGTCGAGGCGAACACGGCCAAAATGCTGGCCGCCGATGCCAGTTGGGAGGCGGCCGAGGCCTGCCTGCAAACCCATGGCGGTTTCGGCTTTGCCGAGGAATATGATGTGGAACGCAAATTCCGCGAGGCGCGGCTCTATCAGGTGGCGCCGATCTCGACCAATCTGATCCTGTGTTTTATCGCCGAACAGGTCTTGGGCCTGCCAAAATCCTATGGGGAGGGGCGGGGATGATGGAGGCCTTGCTGGACCTGACCGAATGGTCCGACCTGCCCGATAGCGCCCGTGCCATGGCGCGACTGTCGCTGTTTGACTGGATGGTTTGCGGCCTGGCCGGGGTGGGTGAGCCTGTCTCGGCCATTCTGCGCGCCCATGTGGCGGGCAGCGGTGCCGCCACCGTCTTTGGCGGCGGCACCGCCCCGGCGCGGGCGGCGGCGCTGGCCAATGGCACAATCAGCCATGCGCTGGACTATGACGACACCCATTTCGGCCATATCGGGCATCTGTCGGTCGGGATTTATCCCGCCGCCTTGGCCGTGGGGCAGGAGGTTGGCGCGGATACGGCAGCGGTGGTGGATGCGTTTCTGGTGGGGGCCGAGGCGGCGATCCGGATCGGCATGGTGCTGGGCGTGGGCCATTACAACCGGGGATTCCACCAGACCGCCACGGCGGGGGCCTTTGGCGCGACCATTGCGGCGGGGCGGCTTTACGGGCTGACGCGGGGCCAGATGCGGGTGGCGCTGGGCCTGTGTGCGACCCGCGCCTCAGGGCTGAAATCGCAGTTCGGCACGATGGGCAAGCCGCTGAATGCGGGAATTGCGGCCAGCAATGGGGTGGAATGTGCAGCTCTGGCGCTGGCGGGCATGACTTCGGCCAGCGATGGCATCTGGGGGCCGCAGGGGTTTGTCGCCACCCATTCCGATGCGCCGATGCTCTGGGACAGCCGGGCGGCGTTCTTATTCGAGGATGTGCAATACAAACTGCACGCCTGCTGCCACGGCACCCATGCGATGATCGAGGCTTTGGGCGCGGTCAAACGCCAGCACAACCTGCCCGCCGAACGGGTGGCGGCCATAAGGCTGCGCACCAGCCCACGCTGGCTGTCGGTGTGCGACATCAAGACTCCGCGCACCGGGTTGGAGGTGAAGTTCAGCTATGCCTGGCTGGCGGGGATGGTGCTGTCGGGGATCGCCACCTCGTCCGACCGCTCCTATACCGACGCCTTGGCGCAGGATGCCGCCTTGACGGATTTTGCCCGGCGGATCACGGTGACGGGCGATGCGGCGGTGGGCGAGATGCAGGCCTTGGGTCAGGTGAAAACGGTGGACGGTCAGATCATTCGCTTTGCCCATGACTTGGCGGCGCGGCAACCGCTGGACCAGTTGCAGGCGGCCCTGCGCGCCAAGGCCGACGGGTTGATTGGTGTCGAAAGGGCCGGACAACTGTGGGCCGGGGCGCAGACCGCGCAGGATTTGGGACGGATGATGCAAGCATGACCTACAGACATTGGA
Source organism: Pseudorhodobacter antarcticus (assembly GCA_945871285.1). Lineage (GTDB taxonomy): Bacteria > Pseudomonadota > Alphaproteobacteria > Rhodobacterales > Rhodobacteraceae > Stagnihabitans. Next base: position 5,363 of record CAMBWO010000155.1, read on the forward strand.
TCGGGCGGCAGTTCACCGGGTCCGAGGCGGTCAGCGACCGCGTGCTGAACCAGTTTCGCGCCACCTTTGGTACGATGCTGGCACCCAATGCTGTGCCGCCGGGGCTGCATTGGTGCCTGATGCCCGACATCGCCCCCGCCGACCGGATCGGCCGGGACGGCACACCGCAGCAGGGGATTTTCATTCCAGAACTGCCCCTGCCCCGCCGGATGTGGGCGGGGGGCGAGTTGACTTTTGCCCGCGACCTGCAACCGGGCGAGACTCTGCGCCGCGTCACCACGATCAGCGACATTGCCGAAAAAGCCGGGGCGACCGGGCCGCTGATCTTCCTGACGATGGATATGGTCTGGTCGGTCGGGGAGGAAACCGTCCTCACCGAACGCCGCGATTTCGCCTATCGCGAGGACCCGAGGCCCGGTTCCGGCACCACCCCCGACCCCGCCCCCGATTGGCCCGAAGGACCGCTGTGGACGGCCACCCCCGACCCGGTTCTGCTGTTCCGCTATTCCGCGATGACCTTCAACGGCCACCGCATCCACTATGACCACCCCTATGCCACCGGGGTCGAGGGCTATGACAGCTTGGTCGTGCATGGGCCGTTGCAGGCGACCTGGATGTTGAACCTCGCCACAACCGTCATGGGGCAAACCCCCACACGGTTCCGCTATCGTGGCATGTCACCGCTGATCTGCAACCAGGCGGTGCGGATCGAGGGGCGAAAATCCAAGGACGGGCTGGCGCTGCGGGTGCGCAACGCCAGCGGGGTCGTGAGCATGCAGGGGATGGCGGGTTAAACCCCCGCCGGGTTTTCCAAATCACGCCCCATCGCGGCCAGATCGGCATAGCGGTCGCCGATGCGGTGATGCGGGCGACCCCCGGTCGAGGCGCCCAGGGCCGCAACCAGCTCGTCATGGCCGGGTGCATCGGGGATCGAGAACTGGACGGTCAGGTAATGCGACCGACGCCCGCTGTCATGCTTGTCCATCAGCGGGATTTGCAGCTGCGTGTTCGCCGGGCCGCGGGTGTTGGTAAAGCCAAGATAGGTCTTGGCCCCCACCGCTTCGCGGTAAAAATTGCCAAAGCGCAGGGTGTGGATCAGGGCCGAGCCATGCTCCATCTCGCAATCCGTGCCCGCGATGGCCCCTTTGCCATAGGCTTCGATCGCGTCGCCCGACCCGGCAAGGCTGATCAGCATATCGGTCAGCATCTTGCCCAGCAGCGGCGCGATACGGTTGATTTCGGGCGACAAATCCTCAACAAACCCGCGACCGTGCCACGGGTTTTTCACCACCGCCGCCACGCCGATCAGGCGCAGGGGCGGCGTCGCGGCCCGGTCGCCGTCGCGGTGGATGATTTCGTCATAGGTCACGACTTTGCGCAGTTCGGGGAACATCGGTCTCTCCTGTTCAGGGGCGGGGCAGCGCGTCCAGAAAGGCGCGCAGGGGGGTGTTCAGGGCAGCAGGGTCTTCCATCAGGGCCATGTGGCGCAGGCCGGGCAGGATCAGGGTCTGGGCACCGGGGATGTCGGCGGCGATGGCGTGGGTCATCTCGGGGCCGTTGCCATAATCCTGATCACCTGTGATCACAAGGGTGGGCAGGGTCAGGGGCGGCTGCGGGGCGACAACCTCGGCCACGCCCTCGACCAGAATGGCATAGTAATCGGGATAGGTGGCAGGGTTGTTGCCCAGCACCCAGGACCGGACCAGATCCATCACCCTGGGGTTGGCGGCGCGGAAATCATCGGTGAACCAGCGGACCAGCGCGGCCTCGACCGTGGCCGCAGGGCCTGAGCTGCGGGCCTGCACGACGCGGGCGGCGATGGCGGCCTGGGCCTCTGCCGTGCGGGTGTGGGGGGAATGCAGGATGCCCAGCGCCGTGGCGCGGTCGGGGTGGGTTTGTGCGAAATGGCGGGCGATCATGCCGCCCAACGAAAAGCCGACAATGGTGGCGCGGGGCAGGCGCAGGTAGTCCAGCAAATCCGCCAGTTGCCGGGTCAGATGGGACAGGGTCGGCGCGGCCACCGAGGGCGTCTGGCCGTGGCCCAGAATGTCATAGCTGACCACGCGGTAGCGTTGGACCAGCGCAGGTTGCGTCAAATCCCAAACCGCACGGGTCAGGCCCAACCCGTGGACCAGCACCACAACCGGGGCGTCCACAGGCCCGTGAATGTCAAAGGCGGTGCCGTCGGGGCTGCGCATCATCGGGCCAGCGGGGCCCAGGCGACCACCTCGACCTCGACACGGGCGTCGACCAGCAGGTCGCTGACCACGGCAGAGCGGGCGGGGGGATCGGTCGGGAAATACTCGGCGTAAACCGCGTTAAAGCCGGGAAAGTCGGCGCGGTCACGCAGCCAGACCATCGCTTTGACCACATCGGCGCGGGTGCACCCGGCCATGGCCAGCGTGGCCGTGATGTCGTCCAGCACGGCGCGGGTCTGATCCTCGATGCTGCCCGTCGTCATGGGCAAGCCATCCCGCATCGGGATTTGTCCGGTTAGATAGACGGTATCACCGGCGCGAATGGCGCGCGACAGCGACAGCGTCCGCCCGCCAATCACCAGCGGCCCCCCGATCACGTGCTTGGTCTGCGGCATGGCACCCCCTAGGGTTTGTAATTGCATCGTCACCCCGGCAGGGTATGCGCATTTTTCGCCGGGGCGCGACGAAAATTCGCACATCGCGGGCCACGACTGACGCACAATTGGCCCGGCAAACAGGGGGACCGGGGCATGGCGGCGATCAAGACTTATCAGATGCTGATTGATGGCGCATGGGTGGATGCGTCGGATGGCGGCCTGTTCGACAGCAGCAATCCCACGACGGGCGAGGTTTGGGCGCGGGTGCCCGAGGCGACCGAGGCCGATGTTGACCGCGCCGTCCGGGCCGCGCACCGGGCGTTTGTGTCGGGACCTTGGGCCGAGATGGTGCCCTCGGCCCGTGGTCGTTGCCTGCGGAAACTGGGCGATCTGCTGGCGGAGAAGTCCGAGGAGCTGGGCCGCACCGAAACGGTGGACACCGGCAAGATGCTCAAGGAAACCCGCTGGCAGGCCAAGTACATCGCCGAATTCTTTCACTTTTACGCCGGATGCGCCGACAAGATTTCGGGCGAGACGCTGCCCATCGACAAGCCCGACCTGTTTGTCTTTACCCGCCGCGAGCCCTTGGGCGTGGTTGCCGCCATCGTGCCATGGAATTCGCAGCTGTTCCTGACGGCGGTCAAACTTGGCCCAGCCTTGGCCGCTGGCAACACCGTGGTGCTGAAGGCCTCTGAACACGCCTCGGCCGCGATGCTGGAGTTTGGCATGCTGATCGAGGCGGCAGGCTTTCCGCCCGGCGTGGTCAACATCATCTGCGGCCATGGCGAACCCTGCGGCCGGGTCCTGACCTCGCATCCCCTTGTCGCCCGCGTGTCCTTTACCGGGGGGCCGGGGGCGGCGCGGCATGTGCTGGCCAATTCCTGCAACAATTTCGCGCAGGTGTCGCTGGAACTGGGCGGCAAATCGCCCTTCATCGTGTTCGAGGATGCCGACATCGACTCGGCCGTCAACGGCTCCATCGCGGGGATCTTTGGGGCGACCGGCCAAAGCTGCGTGGCGGGGTCGCGGCTCTATCTGCATGAGGATATTGCCGATGAATTCCTGACCCGCATGGTGGCCCTCGCCGCCCAAATCCGCATCGGCGACCCGCTGGCCGAGGAGACACAGATGGGCCCCCTGTGCACCCTGGGCCAGTTGCGCCACATTCAGACCGAGGTGGCCCAGGCAGTCACGGAAGGCGGGCAAATCCTGTGCGGAGGCAAGCAGCCGGACGGCCTGGGCGGCACCTATTACGAACCCACCATCATCGCTTGCCGTCAGGACATGCGCATTGTTGATACCGAACTCTTCGGCCCCGTCCTGACCGTGATCCGCTTCAAGACCGAGGCGGAAGTGGTAGATCTGGCCAATGACACCACCCACGGGCTGGCGGCGGGCGTCTTCACCCGCGACGGGGCGCGGCAGATGCGGATGGCGCGGGCAATCCGCTCGGGGATCGTCTGGATCAACACCTACCGCGTCGTCTCGCCGATTGCCGAGTTTGGCGGGGTGAAGGGGTCGGGCTATGGCCGCGAAAGCGGGATTCAGGCGATGTATGACTATACGCGACCCAAGACGGTCTGGGTCAACACCTCCTCTACCCCGATAGCGAACCCGTTTGTGATGCGCTGATGCGGCGGATAACCGATAATCGGTGGCGAAAAATCGACAATTCCAACGCAGGTTCGGCCCAACATGGGTGAACCCAAAGACGGAGAGCGGCACATGAAGTTTCAACTGGCAATCAACATGGAGCGGATGGACGACAGTCTGGACATGAAGGACGTGGCCCGCCATACGCTGGAAATGGTCCAGATGGCCGATCAGGGCGGGTTCAACATCGCCTGGGCCGCCGAGCATCATGCGCTGGAAATGACCATCGCGCCCAATCCGTTTTCGATCCTGACCTGGTGGGCCGCCAACACCGACCGCATCCGCCTGGGGCCTGCCGTGGTGGCCGCCGCCTATTGGCACCCGATCAAACTGGCGGGTGAGGCGGCGTTTTTCGACCTGATCTCGGGCGGGCGGTTGGAATTTGGCATCGGCTCGGGCGCCTATCAGCGCGAGTTTGACCGGATGCATCCGGGCCTGAAACAGTCGGACGCCTGGCGCTACATGCAGGAAATGCTGCCCGCCGTTCAGGCGCTGTGGGCCGGCGATTATGAGCATAAGGGCGAGTTCTGGTCGTTCCCGACCTCAACCTCGGTCCCCAAACCCGTGCAGGCCCAGGTCCCGGTCTGGATCGCGGCCCGCGCCCCCATCACCTATGATTACGCCGTCAAGCATGGCTGCAACATCATGTCCTGGCCCCTGACGCGGGGCATGGACGAGGCCGCCACCTATATGGCCCGGATGGACGAGGCGATGGCGAACAACCCCGGCATGAA
>CAMBWO010000156.1 GCA_945871285.1 Pseudorhodobacter antarcticus
GTTTCGGCGACGGTCTGGCCGATGATGAGGACGCCGTGGTTGCCCATGATCATCGTGGTGATTTTCGGGTCGCGCAGCATTTCGGCGCAGCGGGCCCCCTCATCGGCAAAGGCCATGCCGCCGTAGTGGCCGTCGACCACCTGACGGCCAAAGAACATGGCCGAGTTCTGGTCGATGGGGGGCAGAGTGCTGTCGGCCAGCGAGGCCAGCACGGTGGCATGCATCGAATGGACATGCATCACGCAGCGGGCATGGGGCAGGGCGCGGTGGATCGAGCCGTGCAGGCCCCAGGCGGTGGGGTCGGGGGCATCGGGGCGGTTCAGGGTGTTTGGATCGTTGGCGTCGATTTCCACGAGGGACGAGGCCGTGATGCGGGCGAAGTGGCGCCCGTTGGGGTTGATCAGGAAGCGCGTGCCCTCGGGGTTCACCGCCAGGGAGAAGTGGTTCGCCACCGCCTCGTGCAGGTTCAGTTTCACGGTCCAGCGGAAGGCGGCGGCCATGTCGGTGCGTTCGGCCCAATGGGTGAGGTTGGCGTGCTGGTTCATGTGAGGTCCCTTGGTGGCCAGAGGTCGTTGGAGAAATCGGTGATCGCCGCGCAGATGCGGGCAAAGGAGCGGGTGGCGCGGGGCACGCGGTGGCGGGCGCGCAGATAGCCGTGGACGAGGCCGGGTTCGGTGAGTGCGACGGCGCGGCCCCCGGCGGCGGTGATGGCGGCGGCATAGGTGGCGCTGTCATCGGCAAGGGGGTCGCATTCGGCGGCGATGGCCAGGGTGGGCGGCAGGTTGGTGAAGTCGGTGTCGCACAGCGGCAGGGCGGTGGGGTCATTCGGCGCGTTCTGCCGGATGGTGCCCCCCATCACAACATCGGCGCGGGTTAGCATCGGGGCATGGGCATGGGTCAAAAAGCTGCCCGCGTCCATGGTGCCGCCAAGGCCGGGGTAGATCAGCACCTGGCCCATGATGGCCTGCCCGCGCAGGCCATGCGCCACGGCGGCGGCCAGATTGCCCCCGGCGCTGTCGCCCACCAGAATGACGGGGCCGAGGTCCAGCCGGTCGCGCACGACGGCCAGGCTGTCGGCATAGGCGGCGGGGTGCAGGTGTTCGGGCGACAGGCGGTAATCGACGCTGACCACGGACAGGCCGGTATGGGCGCAAATCTCGGCGCAGATGTCGTCATGGCTGTGCAGGCCGCCCACATAAAAGCCGCCGCCGTGGAAGTAGATGACTTCGGGACGCCGGTCCTGGCTGGTCTGGCCGCGATAGAGCCGACAGGGCACGTCGGCGATGGTGATGTCCTGGGTCATGACCCCTGCCGGGCGGCCGTGGTAGAACACCAAGCACATCGCGTCATAAGCGGCGCGCAGGTCGGCCACGCTGAAGCCTGCGGTGTCTGCGGGATAGGCGGCCTCGGTGTCCTGGATGAAGGTGTGGGTCGGCCCGTCGATCAGGGCGGCATAATCGGTCATCAGCATTTCCTTAACCTGTCGGTGTGATCATCGTCTTTGAAACACAATTGGCAAGAGCATCCCCAAAAAGGCGTCAATAATGTCTGATTTCCCCCTCAAATCCGCCCAGAAGCGACGTTAACCGTGATCCCAGGGCAATAGGGGTGAGGGCAGAATGCAAATCATCAGGTCATTTGAACACGGCGATGCCACGGCCATCGGGTTTGGTGTGCGGGTGCTGGTCTTGTCATCCGAGGGCGAGCAGGGCCAGATCAGCCGTCGTCTGGCGCGGCTGGGCGGCAGGGTGGATCAGGTGGAGGAGTTGTTCGCCGCCCTGTCCGAACTGATTGACGATCCGGCCGGATACGGGCTGTTCGTGGTGGATTGCGACAGTGCGGGTGTGGGCGGGCTGGAGGCGGCACAAAAGGCGGTGCAGATGCTGGGGCAGGTGGTGCAGCGCGTGCCGGTCCTCCTGGTGTCGGGCGAGCCGCGTGACCATTCCTTTCCGTTGGACCGGTCGTCGCCCACCATCCTGCGGGCGCCAATTTCGGCGGTGTCGCTGAAGGTTGGCTTTGAACATGCCCTGCGCGAGCGGCTGTTCAACCGCGCGGCGTGAGGGTTCCTGGCAAAGAACAGGGCGCGCCCTGTGGTGGCGCGCCCTTTTCCATGCGGCGTGTCAGGTTACGTGAGGGCGAGGTTCGTCGCCGATTCGCGGCCATCCCGACCGGCTTCGATGTCAAAAGTGACGGGCTGGCCATCCTTCAACGAACGCAGACCGGCGCGTTCCAGCGCGGTGATGTGAACGAACACGTCCTTCTTGCCGCCTTCCGGGGCGATGAAGCCGTAACCTTTGGTTTCATTGAACCATTTCACGGTGCCCTTAGCCATCGTGAACTCTCCTGTCTGGTTTGCCGCCCGCGAGATTGCGGCGGCCCGGCACCGTCAGCTTGGGATCGAATGCTGTGGCCCGAAGGGTCGAGACAGGGTCGATAGAAGTAACGTCGCACTCTGATTTATGCCGCGAATCGGCCGAAAAATCAAGATTAAAGACAATCTCAGGCAAAGGGCGGGCGTGGTCGCCGGGAGGAAGGTGAGGCCGGACGGTTCGGCCGTGTCCGCTATCCGGTGGCCTGTGGGGTCAACCGCCGGACCGCCAGCCAGCTTGCCCCCGCCAGGACGCCCGCGGTGGCCAGGCACAGGGGCAATCCGCCGATCTGATAGCTGAGCCCGGACAGCGCCGTGCCCATCAGTCGCCCCGCCGCATTGGCCATATAGTAAAACCCCACATCCATCGTGACCCGTTCGGCACTGGTGAAGGCCAGGATCAGATAGGAATGGACGGCGGAGTTGATCGCAAAGACAAAGCCGAACAGCAGCAGCCCCGCCACCAGCACAGCGGTGAACCAGGGTGCTGCGGGCAGCAGGGCAAGGGCGGCGAGCGTGAGGGGGATGGGCACCAGCAGGCCCGCCCAGACGACGGCCTTGGCGATGATGGCGGGTTCGGGCAGGCCGCGGGCCTTCAGCAACCGGGGGGCGCCCGCCTGAACCACGCCATAGGCGATGGTCCAGACCGCCATGAACCCGCCGATCAGAAAGAACGCGGCGCGGCGGCTGTCGGGGCTGCCATCGGAAAGGACGGACTGGAAATAGACCGGAATGCCGACCACGAACCAGACATCCCGCGCACCAAACAGGAACATCCGCGCCAGCGACAGCCGGTTGATGCGCAGGTTGTGCGACCAGACCTGGGTCACCTTGGCCTCTTTGCGACCCATCGGCAGGCCCTTGGGCAGGAAGGCGGCGATGGCGAGGAGGATGGCGGCCAGCACGCCCGCCATGCCCCAGATCGCGGTCTGGAACCCGAACCACGCCAGAAGTGCCGCGCCGAGCAGAAAGCCCAATCCCTTGACCGCGTTCTTGGACCCGGTCAGCAGGGCGACCCAAGCGAAAAGGACGCCCTCACCCGCCGGGGCCAACACCTTGACGGCGGATTTCGAGGACATCTTGGCCAGGTCCTTGGCCACCCCCGACACGCCCTGCACGGCGGTCACGAAGATGACCGAGGCGGCGATGCTCCAGCCTGGGTCCAGTTGGGCCAACGCCACAAGGGCGGCGATTTGCAGCCCAAGGCCGAGGTAGAGCGTGGCGGCCAGCCCGAACCGGGCGGCGAGGAAGCCTGCGTAGAGGTTGGTCACGACCCCGGCCAGTTCATAAAGCAGGAACAGCCAAGCCAGTTGCACGGGCGTGAAGCCCAGGGCGTTGAAATGCAGCAGCACCAGCATCCGCAGGGCGCCGTCTGACAGCATGAAGGCCCAATAGGCCGCCGTTACGGCGCCGTAGGCCCTCACATCGCGCCCGCCACCAGGCGGACCACATCGGCCAGGCGGCAGGAATAGCCCCATTCGTTATCATACCAGGCGTAAATCTTGACCTGGGTGCCGGCCACCACCATTGTGCTGGCCGCGTCGATGATGGCAGAACGGGGGTCGTTGACGTAATCGGAGGAGACGAGGGGGCGGACCTCATAGCCAAGGATGCCCTTCAGCGCGCCTTCGGAGGCGGTCTGGAACAGGGCGTTCACCTCGTCCACCGTCGTTTCGCGGGCCACTTCGAACACGCAATCGGTGAGCGAGGCGTTCAGCAGGGGCACACGCACGGCATGGCCGTTCAGGCGGCCGGTCAGTTCGGGGTAGATCAGCGTGATCGCGGTGGCGGAGCCTGTGGAGGTGGGGATCAGGTTCGTCAGGGCCGACCTTGCCCGCCGCATATCCTTGGCAGGGCGGTCGACGATGGTTTGGGTGTTGGTCACGTCATGGATGGTGGTGATGGACCCGTGGCGGATGCCGATCCCTTCGTGGATGACCTTGACCACGGGGGCCAGGCAGTTGGTGGTGCAAGAGGCGGCGGTGATCAGGGTTTGGCTGCCATCATAAAGGTGGTGGTTGACGCCGTAGACCAGGTTCAGCGCCCCGCCGTCCTTGACCGGGGCCGAGACGACCACCTTGCGCACCCCGGCGGCGTAGTAGGGGGCGAGTTTGGCGGCGGTCTTGAACACGCCGGTGCAGTCGATGACCAGATCAATGCCCAGTTCGGCCAGGGGCAGATCCTCGATCCGCTGGGCATTCGTCAGGCGGATGTGCTGGCCGGACAGGGTCAGGCTGGTGTCATCAAAGGAAATCGCACGGGGCCAGCGGCCGTGGACGGAATCGAACTCCATCAGCAGGGCGTGCTGTTCGGGTTCGCCGACGGGGTCGTTGATCAGGACGATGCCCCCCCCGGCGCCGGTGTCGATCAGGTCGCGCAGGGCCAGTTTTCCGATGCGGCCAAGGCCGTTCAAGGCGATGCGGGTCATGTCAGGTCTTTCCAATCTGGTCCAGTTGACCCTGAAGTGCGACCTTTTCCAATTCGGCCATCGGCAGGGCGGCAAAGGCCAGGATGCGGCGGCGCAGGGTGGCGAAGGCGGTTGCAAAGGCCAGCGCCTTTTCGCCCTCGGTTCCGGTGGCCTTGACCGGATCGGGCACGCCCCAATGGGCGGTCAGCGGTTGGCCGGGCCAGGGCGAACAGTCCTCGGCCGCGGCGGTATCGCAGACGGTAAAGACAAAATCCATGCGGGGGGCGTCGGTCCCCTCAAACTCGGTCACATGTTTGGACCGCAGGCCTGATACATCGAGGCCGGCGCGGGCCAGAACCTCGACCGCATGGGGGTTGAGGGTGGTGCCCGGTTTGGTGCCGGCGGAAAAGGCGTTGAACCGGCCCTTGCCGGCTTCGCGCAGGAGGGCCTCGGCAAAGATCGAGCGGGCGGAATTGCCCGAGCAGATGAACAGCACATTCCAGGGGCGGTCGGTCATGGGAAAAGCCTTCAGTTCGGGGGTGATGTCGGGGCGGGCGCGGCCGAGGTCGGTGACGAGATAGGCCAGAAGATCGGACAGCTGATCCAGCCGCACGGCGTAAAACAGGCTGCGCCCGGCCCGCGTGGCCGCGATCAGCCCGGCCTGTTCGAGGTCGGACAGGTGATGCGACAGGGTGTTGGGTTTCAGGTCCAGCGCCTGGGCAATCTCGGTCGGGCGCACGCCCTGGGGGGCAAAGCGCATCAGCAGGCGGAACACAGCCAGCCGGCCGGGGTGGCCAAGGGTTGACAGGGTGAGGGCTGCGTTTTCCATAATTCCTGAATACAGGAAATAATGATCCCGCCAAGTGAAGGTTTTGTAACGATACGCTCAATTCGCGGGCAATCTGGCTGGCTCGGGGTCGCTTGTTCCATAATCCGCTTGCCAGTGCGCGCAGTCCGGTTAGCGTCAGCTTCAACCCGAAGGAGCCGCCATGGACGCCAGCTTTTCCCGCCGCAAACTGTTGACCCCCACCGAACTGCGCGCCCTGACCGAACGGTCGGACCTGTATGGCGCCATGCAGATGGGCAGCCATCTGGGGGCGATTGCTCTGGTGGCGGTGTTGCACGGTATGGCGATGGGCACTGGCTGGGTCTGGGTGACCGGGGCGGCGCTGGGGGTGTTGCTGAATTTTCTGTATGCCGCACAGCATGAGTTGAGCCATGCCACCGTGTTTCGGACCCGGATTTTGAACGAGGTATTCGGGCGCATCATCGGGTTCTTGCAGATTTTCCCGCGCGACTACGATCAGGTCATGCATTTCGCCCATCACCAGTACACCCAGAACTGGGAGAGGGATGGCGAGTTGGTGCGCGAACCCTATACGCTGACCAGCTACCTTTTGTGGCTGTCGGGCGTCACCTATTGGCGCAACCGGTTCTTTGGCGTGGTGCGGCGGGCGCGGGGAATCATTGTCGAGCCGTTCATCAGGGTCGAGGAGGAGGCCAAGATCATCCGCGAAAGCCGTCTGCATGTGGCGGGCTATGCGGCGATTTTCGTGGCCGCCCTGGCGATGGGGTCCTGGGCGCCGCTGACCTTTTGGCTGATCCCGATGATCCTGACCAAGCCCGTGCATCAGCTGCAAAACACCATCGAACATCTGGGATTGAGCCATGAGGATGACATTCTGGAAAACACCCGTTCCACCCGGACCAACGCGTTTTTCCGCTGGCTGTGCTGGCAGATGCCCTATCACACGGCGCATCACACCTTTCCGGCCGTGCCGTTCTGGAAATTGCGCGACCTGAATGCCAAGATCGAGGCGGCGGCGGGCACGGTTCACCGGATGGGCTGGATCGAGTTCCAGATCGAGGTGATCACCAAGCTTATGGCCAAGGACGAGGGCCAGTATCCGATGAACGAGGTTTGGGTGATCCCGACCACAGGCGGCAGAACCAGAAGGATGGCGGCGGAATGAGAAGCCTTAAGGTCTATACCTCGCTTTGGGCGATGCAGCCGCATGACCCAAGCGGGGTGAAGCTGCCCTATGATCAGGTGTGCGAGATGGTCGCGGGTGCCGGGTTTGACGGCATGGCGATTGATCTGGGCGCGTCGGATGTGGCGGTGGCCCATACGGTGCGACCCCATATGCAGCGGGTCGGGCTGACGCCGCTGATCGTGGCGTTCCCGAAGACGATTTCCAGCCTGGAGGACACGCTGCACATGGCCCGCGACTTTGGCGCGCCCTTTGTCGATGTGATTGGCCAGGTGATGCCGCTCGCGATTGACGACATGGTGCCGGTGATCGAGACGTGGATGGCGATGGCCGACCGGATCGGTGTGCCGGTGCAGTTTGAAACGCATCGCAACTGCATCACCAATGACCTGTATGTGACGCTGCAACTGCTGGACCGGATTCCGGGGATGCGCATCTGCGCGGACCTGTCGCATTACGTGGTGGACCGCGAATTCTGGTTCCCGCTGTCGGCGCATGACATGGGGCTGATGAGCCGCATCCTGCAACGGTCTGACAGTTTTCAGGGGCGGGTGGCCAGCCGCCAGCAGATCCAGCTGCAACTGCATTTCCCGCAGCACCAGAAATGGGTGAACCTGTTCAAGGGCTGGTGGCGGGAAGGGCTGGCCGACTGGCGGGCGCGTAACCCCACCGGCGACTGCATCTTTGTCTGCGAGTTGGGGCCGCCGGAATATGCCATGACCGGGCCGGACGGACGCGAGATGTCGAACCGCTGGGAAGAGGCGCAGCTGATCAAGGCTTGGGTGCGCGAGATCTGGGACGAATTGGGCGGCGACGCCTGAGGCGGGCGGCGTGACCAAGATGGGCAAATCGCCTTTTCCCAGAGTGGGAAAAGGCGAACTGCCCATCCTACAAGGGGAAAGACCATGATCCACGAATTGCGCGTCTACACCTGTCTGCCTGGGCAGATGCCCCGCCTGCTGCGGCGGTTTGAAACCCTGACCCTGCCGATCTGGCAGCGCCTTGGCATCCGCCATGCCGGGTTCTGGACCACGGTTCTGGGGCCGACCAGCAACGACCTGACCTATCTGATCGAATGGCAGTCGCTGGCCGACCGCGAGGCGAAATGGACGGTCTTTGTGGCCGATCCCGAATGGCTGACCGGTCGTACCAAATCGGAGGAAGCCGGGCCGATTGTGGCGAATGTCGCCAGTTCCATCCTGCAACCGGTGGCGTTCTTGTAGGATGGGCAGTTCGCCTTTCCCGGCGGGGAAAGGCGGTTTGCCCATCTTGGTCGCCGCCGGTTACAGGCCTTGCAGGTCCGCAGGCAGCAGGGCGTCGGGCAGGTTTTGATAGGCGACGGGGCGCAGCCAGCGCCGGATCGACAAGGTGCCGACAGAGGTGGCGCCAAAGTTGGTGCTGGCGGGATAGGGCCCGCCATGGACCTGGGCATCGACGACCTCGACCCCGGTCGGAAAGCCATTGGCCAGGATGCGGCCGGCCTTGCGTTCCAGGACCGGCATCAGGGTCTGGGCCAGGGCCATGTCGGCATCGTCCATGTGCAGGGTGCAGGTCAGCTGCCCCTCGAGGCTTTGCGCAACTGCAAGCATCTGGTCGGCATCGCGGACGCGCAGGATCAGGCCAAGGGGGCCGAACACCTCTTCGGCCAGGGCGTGGTTGCCCAGCCAGTCATCGCCTGACACCTCAAACAGATAGGGCGTCGCCTGACGCAGGTCGCAGACCGAGGTCAGCATCGCCCGCACGCCGGTTTGCGCGGCGACCCGGTCGCGCCCGGCGCGGTAGGCGGCGGCGATGCCGTCGGTCAGCATGGTTTGGGCTGCGGTCTGACCCAGCGCCTCGGTCGCGGCGGTGGCGAAGGCGTCGGCGTCGGGGCCGTCGATCACCACGGCGATGCCGGGATTGGTGCAGAACTGGCCGGCGCCCATGGTCAGAGACCCGGCCCAGCCTGTGGCAATGGCGTTGCCACGCGCCGCCGTGGCGGCGGGCAGCAGGAACATCGGGTTCACTGACCCCAATTCACCAAAGAACGGGATCGGGTCAGGGCGGCGGGTGCACAGGTCAAACAGGGCGCGACCGCCCCCGAGCGACCCGGTAAAGCCCACAGCGCGGATCAGCGGGTGCTGGACCAGCGCCTCGCCCACGTCGCGCTTGCCGCCTTGGACGAGCGAGAACACGCCGGGGTGCAGGCCCAAGGCTTTGATCGCCGCGTCGATGGCCTGGGCCACGATTTCGGCGGTGCCGGGGTGGGCCGAGTGGCCTTTGACCACCACCGGGCAGCCTGCGGCCAGCGCCGAGGCGGTGTCGCCGCCGGCGGTGGAGAAAGCGAGCGGAAAGTTCGACGCGCCGAACACGGCGACCGGGCCGATCGGGCGTTGGACCATCTTGATGTCAGGCCGGGGTGCGGGTTTGCGGTCGGGCCGGGCGGCGTCGTGGCGGCGGTCGAGGTGGCTGCCTGCGCGGATATGCGACGCGAAAAGGCGCAGCTGGCCGGTGGTGCGGCCGCGCTCACCCTCCAGCCGGGCGGTGGGCAGGCCGGTTTCGGCGGTGCCTATGGCGGTGATCTCAGCGCCACGCGCCTCGATCTCATCCGCGATGCGGTCGAGGAAAGCGGCGCGCTGGTCGCGCGTCAGGGCGGCGTAAGAAGGGAAGGCGGCCTCGGCGGCGCGGGCGGCGGTGTCGACATGGGCGGGGGTGCCGACGCTGAACCGCTGCGGTTCGCCCGTGGCGGGGGCGGACAGGAAGGTGGTGTCGCCGGGCGTCCAGTGGCCTGCGATAAGGTGGTTTCCGGTGAGCATGGCGGTCTCCTTCGTTCGGGCCGCCGGGGGTTTCACACCCCCGGACCCCTGTGGGATATTTGGGAAAAGATGAATGGGGTCAAAAGTGGAAGGGGTCAACGGTGACGCGGCGGCCCAGGGTCATGGCGTCGGCGACATGGACCATGGGGGCCAGGTCAACCTCGGAGGTTTTGCTGCGGATCAGGTCGGCCATGCGGGCGTAGAGGGCGGGGTATTCGCCCATGATGGTGTTTTGCCCCGTGGTGGGCTGGCCCGCGATTTCCAGCACATTGCCGCCCAGTCGCAGGGCGATGGGGCCGTGGTTGGTGTCCAGCGTGATGTCCCAGGTTTGCGGGCCTGCCTGCCGCCAGTCGAAATCGGCGGTGACGTTACCTGCAAAGGTAAGCTGCGCCGCGATCGGGGTTTGGCGGTTGGCGGGGAATTCCAGCGTGGCGGCGGTCAGGTGGACCGGTTGAGGCAGGATTTCAGTCAGGATCGACAGGGCGTTGATGCCGGGGTCAAAGACGCCCATTCCGCCGGCCTCAAAGACCCAATCCTGCCCCGGGTGCCATTTGCGGACGTCTTCGCGCCAGGTGATATGCGCCTTGAGGACGGTCTTGTCGGCAAGCCAGGCTTTGGCGGCGGCGACGGCATGGGCCATGCGGCTGTGCCAGGTGGCGTACAGGGTCAGTCCGCGGTCGGCCGCGAGGGTGGTCAGGGCGTGCACCTCGGCCAGGGTGGCGCCGGGCGGTTTTTCCAGCATGA
>CAMBWO010000157.1 GCA_945871285.1 Pseudorhodobacter antarcticus
TTGTAGCGCACAGTGGTCGTGAAACTGTCCGCCACTGGCAGGGCAAAACCAGCCCGCTGCAACAACCCGCCCAGGTCGCGAATCTCGGCCATCGGCAGAACGCGGGGCGACAGGCCCCCGGTCACATCTGATTCGGCCTGCGCCAAACAGGCGCGCAATTCCTGCAACGTCTGCCCGCCAAACAGCAGCGCCATCACCCAACCATCAGGTTGCAGGGCGCGGCGACATTGAACCAGCTGCCCCACCGGGTCATTCGCCCAGTGCAGGCTCAGCGCGTGGATCACAAGATCGTGAGCCTGCACCCCTAAGGCCAGCACCTCGTCATCCGCAACGGTGGTCTTTCCGGGCCACAGGTGCGGAAATCCCGTCACCACCGCCGGCGACGTAAAGGTTCTGTTAACCTCTGTGAGCCTCTCCTCAACCTCGGTCACGACCATGTCCTGCAAGAACAACGCCGTGGCGCGGCGACGGTTGCGGATCAGGGCGGGGCGGTCGGTCAGAATGGGCGGCGTCATGCTGGTGAACCTAAGAGAGCGCGATGGGAATGCAAGCCTTGCTGCATATGGTCTACCCGCCGCAATGCCTGTCTTGCGATGCGCGCGTCACGACCGACTTTGGCCTGTGCGGCAACTGTTGGCGCGACACCCCCTTTATCATCGGCCTGACGTGCAGCAAATGCGGCACGCCCTTGCCGGGTGATGACAACGATGCCAAGGTTCTGTGCGACGACTGCATCGCGACAGCCCGCCCTTGGGGTCAGGGCCGGGCCGCCCTGCTGTACAAGGACAACGCCCGCAAACTCATCCTGTCCTTCAAACACGGCGACCGGATTGATCTCGCCCGCCCGGCCGCCATCTGGATGCACCGGGCCGCTCAACCGCTGTTGCGATCGGGCATGCTGGTGGCCCCCGTGCCCCTGCACTGGATGCGGCTTTTGAAGCGCCGCTACAATCAGGCGGGGCTTTTGTCAGCCGACGTTGCCAGATTGGCCGGGCTTGAGCACATACCCGACCTTTTGCAGCGCCGCCGCAGCACCGGCAGCCAGGACGACCGAAGCCGAGAGGCCCGTTTTGCCAACATGTCGGGCGCGCTGACCGCCCACCCCCGTCACGCTGGGCGGATCGAGGGGCGTCATGTCTTGCTGGTCGATGACGTGATGACTTCGGGCGCCACTTTGGCCGCCGCGGCCGAGACTTGCATTGCCCATGGCGCTGCCGAGATTTCGGTTCTGGTCTTGGCGCGTGTGACCAAAGACAGCTAACCTTGTCGCAACCGCGGAGGGACCATGCGTCATCACATCGGGTTTGACCGCCTTTGGATGCAAAATCCAGTTCCGTTTTCCATGTTCTTGCGTGCCGGTGACTTCGGCTGGTCGTGCGGCCAATGCCCGTTGGACCGTGCGGGTCAGGTCGTGGCGCCGGGTGATGCCCTGGCGCAGACCCGTCTGGTGGCCGGCTATGCCCAAACCCTGCTGGCCGAATCCGGCTTTGCCCGCGCTGATCTGGCCCGGCTTCGACCGGCATTCGCGTGGCAGGGCTTGCCCATCCGGACGCCAGGACGACGATCACCCTTCTGCTGCATTAGGAGTGACTTTGTTGCGCGGGACGACCGAATGCCTATACTGCGCCCAGACAAGGATGGCATCATGACACGCATTGAAATCTATACCACTCCGACCTGCCCCTATTGCCACGCCGCCAAGCAGCTTCTGCGCAAAAAAGGCGTTCCCTATCAAGAGATTGACGTCAGCCGCGATCCCGATCTGCGCATCGCCATGACCAAACGCGCAGGCGGCAGCCGGACCGTTCCGCAAATCTTCATCGACGGGGCTCATATCGGCGGTTGCGACGACATGTATGCGCTGGACCAGGTGGGCGGCCTTGACCCGTTGCTTGCAACCTGATGCGCGCCGCCCTTGTCCAACTGAACGTCACCGACAATCTGGCAGGCAACCTGTCCGAAACGCTTGCCCTGGTGCGCCGCGCCCATGCGGGTGGGGCCGACATCATCCTAACGCCCGAATGCACCAACCTTCTGTCCTCCAGCCGCGCCCATCAGCGCGAGGTGTTTCGGCACGAGGCCAGCGACCTGACCCTGGCCGAACTGCGCGAGGAGGTCGCCGCGCTCAAGGTCTGGCTGCTGATCGGCTCACTGGGCCTCAAGACCCGCGACAAGTCGGGACGCTTTGCCAACCGGTCCTTTCTGATCGGCCCGGACGGCGGCGTGGTCGCCCGCTATGACAAGATCCACATGTTCGACGTGAACGTGTCCGAAACTGAGGTTTACCGCGAAAGCGCTGCTTACCGTCCCGGCTCGCAGGCTGTTGTGGCCCGCACCCCCTTGGGCAATTTCGGCATGACGGTCTGTTATGACGTCCGCTTTCCGCGCCTATATCGCAAACTGGCCCAGTCTGGCGCCCAGATCCTGACCGTTCCTGCCGCCTTCAACCACATCACCGGTGCCGCCCATTGGGAGGTGCTGCTGCGCGCCCGCGCAATCGAGACGGGCTGTTTCGTCCTGGCCCCTGCGCAAACCGGGTTCCATGCCGAAAACGGTGGCAAGGGTCGCAATACCCACGGCCACAGTCTTGCCGTTTCCCCCTGGGGTGAGGTTCTGGCCGATGCTGGCCGCGAACCAGGCGTGACCTTTGTCGATATTGACCTGGCCCAGGTTGACCGCGCCCGCGCCCGCATCCCATCGCTGTCGCATGACCGCAAATTCAGCGGACCAAAATGACCGAACGGACCGAGGATACCGCCGTCACCCTGTTTGGCGAACTGTTCATGGCCGACCAGCTGGCCCGCAACCTGGTGTCCAAGGCCCTGCCTCGCGGCATGGAGCTGTCGCATTTTTCGGTGCTGAACCACCTGACCGGGCTGGCCGAGGAACGCACCCCCGCACAACTGGCCCGCGCCTTTCATGTCACGCGGGGTGCCATGACTAACACCCTGGCCAAGCTCGAGATCGCCGGCCACATCCACATCCGCCCCGATTGGGACGACGCAAGGCAAAAATTCGTGGCAATCAGCCCCTCTGGCCGCGCCGCCCGGGACGCCGCCGTGCACGCCATCGCCCCGATCATCGCCGAGGTTGTGCGTTCGCTGGGGGCCGACCGTGTCCGCTCGGTCATCCCCGTTCTGCGCGAAATGCGCATCCGTCTGGAAGGCGAGGCGTAAGTGACCTCGTCCTTCTTCTTCATCCTCTCGAAACTGGTGGCCCTGGTCATCGTTGCGGAAACCTGGCTCACTCTGGGTCTGGTCGTCGCGCTGCTGGCCCATTGGCGGGGATGGCATCGGTTGGCGACCAGTGCCACCGTTCTGGTGCTGGCGGCCCTTGTCGCCTTGACGGCCCTTCCTGTGGGCGACTGGGCCCTTGCCCCGCTGGAAACCCGCTATCCAGTGAACCCGCCTCTCGATGCGCCGCCGGATGGCATCATCGTGCTGGGTGGTGCCGTTGAAACAGCCAAATGGCGCGCAACCGGGCAGGTCCACCTGAACGATCAGGCCGAACGCGTGACCGAGGCTGCCGTCCTGGCCCTGCGCTATCCCACTGCCCGCATCGTGCTGGC
Source organism: Pseudorhodobacter antarcticus (assembly GCA_945871285.1). Classification (GTDB taxonomy): domain Bacteria; phylum Pseudomonadota; class Alphaproteobacteria; order Rhodobacterales; family Rhodobacteraceae; genus Stagnihabitans. The sequence goes on from CAMBWO010000157.1 coordinate 3,569, forward strand.
CGGTGGCGGGGCGACCCTTGGCCCCATCGGCGGCGATTTGCCGTCCGAGGCCGCCGCGATGGCCGCCTTGCTGACCCAGCTTGGCGTCGATCCTGCCCGCCTGATCCTGGAAGACCAGTCGCGCAATACCGCTGGCAACGCCGAGTTTTCGCTGGCACTGGCCCAACCCAAACCGGGCGAACGTTGGCTCCTCATCACCAGCGCCGCCCACATGCCCCGGTCGATGGCGGCGTTTGAACGGGCGGGCTGGGCTGGGCTGACCGCCTGGCCAGTCGATCTGTCCACCCCCCCCGGCGGGCGCGGGCGCACCTGGGATCTGGCGCTGAACCTCTATTTCCTGAACCGTGCGGTCAAGGAATATGTCGGCATCGTCGCCTATGCCGTGGCTGCGCGGCTCTGACACGCTTTTCCCCGAAAAAAGCCACTTTCGCGGGGCATCTTCCCGCCCATGACACCACGCCCCGCCACCACGCCGGCCCAATTGGCCAAGGCTCAGATCAAATCCGCCGAGGCGGCCCTGCGCCGTCTTATCCTGACCCCGGCCCTGACCGGTCTTGCCCGCATGAAACGGTTTAGCCCGCGCCCGCCTGCGATGTTGGGTGCCTATCCCGACCGTGCCAGCGCACTGGCCGACGTTCCGCGCCGGGCGATTGGCACTTATGACCATGCCGATGTAGCGGCGGTCAACTTTGGGGTGATGTGCGCCGTGCGGGTCTGGGATTACCCGGTGATCTTCTGGCTGGACCGTCTGCATCAGCCCGGTCTTCGTGTGCTCGATGCCGGCGGCCATTTCGGCACCAAGTTCATCGCCTTCCAACCCCTGCTGCGCCTGCACGAGGTCATGTGGACGGTCTATGACCTGCCCGAAACCATCCGCGCCGCCCGCCTTGCCCAACACCGCGAACAGGTGCCAGCCGAGGTCGCCCTTATCGATGATCTGACCCAGGCCCCGCCTTTCGACATACTGCTGGCCTCGGGTCTGCTGCAATACCTGGACCTGCCCTTTCCGGACTTCCTCGCCCGCCTGCCCAACCGGCCCCCGTACATCCTGCTGAACAAGGTCGCCACCCGCGATGGTCCCTCGGTCACAACGCTGGAACGCATCGGCCCGGCCCGCGTGCCTTATCAAATCCGCAACCGCGCCGGGTTCGAGGCGCAGTTGGCCGAAACCGGCTACCGCATCGCTGACAGTTGGGACATCCCCTCGCTGGGTCATGTGATCGACACCCATCCCGAACTGGGCCGCTCTGTCAGTCGCGGCTACCTGTTGCAGCGGACCGACTGTCACACGGCGGCCGGAAACCGACAGGACGGGGGCATGGAAATGGTGGGTATCTGATGGGACTTGGGGGCAAAGGGTTTCGGCCAGGCGGCGGGCAATCAGGCTCAGCCGCACCCCTGCGCATCCTGTCCGTGCTGATGTCGCCCTTTGTGATCGGTGTGGGGTCGCGCATGGCGGTCCAGATCATCGCCTTTGCCCAGATCATGATCGCCGCCCGCTTTATCGACATCGCGGGTTTTGGCACCTACACGCTGGGCTGGGCCTGCTGCGTGATCTTTGTCAGCCTAGTTTATACCGGGTTTTATCAGGCCCTGCTGCGCAGCCCCGAGTTTGAGACAGAACGCCACACCGGGTTCTGGTCCATGGCCGCGATTGGCGGCGGCGGCACGGCCATCATGGCGGCAGTCGGTGTGGCGCTGCTGGGCTCGGATGTTACCCTGGCGGCCGTATTCCTGTCACTGGCCCCCCTTGCCCTGCTGCGGGCGTTGGTTGCCTGGAACGAACTGCACCTGATCCGCGACCGCCGTGTGCGGATCGTCAGCATCTATGGCCTGATGTCCGAAGTCGCGGCCCTTGTGGTGACATGGGTCTGCCTGACCGAAGGGCAGGGCCTGTTTGCGCTGGTCTATGGCCGCTATACCGCGCTGGCCGTCGAGTTCGGCTTTGCCTTGGTCGCCAGCCGCAGCTTGCCCGCCTTTCGCTTTGCCGGGGATGCCTTTGGCCGCCTGCGCCTGACAGCCTTTCCGCTGTGGGGCACCTCGGCCATGGGGATGTCGGCGAATTACGGGGCCGACCTGATCCTGGGCGCATTCATGAACACGACCGAGGTCGGGGCCTTTCGCGGCGGTGCGCGCATTTCGCAAACAGCGGCGGATCTGGTGTTTCAACCGATGACCACCATCGCCTGGTCGCGGATGTCACAGTATGAAAAGACCGGGCGGCATGGCGAGCTTGGGTCGGTCTGGCTGGACAACATGGGCTTTGGCGCGCTGCTGCTGTGGCCCATTCTGGTGGCCTTTGGCGTGCTGGCGCAGGACCTGGTCGTGTTCTTGTTCGATGAAACCTGGCTGCCCGCCGCCCCCGTGATCGTGATCTTGTGCCTGTCGCGTGGCGTGGGGTTCCTGGCGGTGCTGCTGGAACCGTCGATGGTCTGTCAAGACAAAGGCAAAACCCAGATGTGGGTCCGTGCCGCGTCCTTGGTGGCGTTCCTGGGTGCGCTGGCAACCTTTGGCCACACCGGCGCCCCGCAGGCCGCCTGGGCGCATACCCTGATGTCCGTCGTGGCCGCCGTCCTTTCGATTGCGGTCATCTTTCCGTCGTTGCAGATATCGGCCCGTGCCGGGGTCAGGGCCCTGCTGCCCGCAACCCTGCTGTCGCTGATTTGCTTTGGCGGGTTGGCCCTGACCACCAGTTCCCGCGCCGCCTTGGGGCCGACCGCAGGGCTTTTGCTGGCCATTGCCGGGCTGGTCGTGGTCTGGGTGGTAACGGTCGCCTGGTGCCTGAAACGCGGCATCGTCCGTCTGCCCCGGCCATGACCGCGTCACGCCCCCGGATGACCGCACAGATGCTCCACCAGAAACTCGGCCATGTCGGCAATTGCGGCATGGGCCGTCGGGATGGCATAGGGCATCGCGACAAAGTTGTGGATCTGCCCCGGATAATCCCGCCCCACCACCGCCACTCCAGCCTGCCGCAACCGCTCCAAATAGTCCAACCCCTGGCCCCGCAGCACATCATGCCCCGCCGTCAGGACATAGGTCGCGGGCAACCCGCTTACGTCGCGGGCTCGCAAGGGCGACGCCCGCCAATCGCCCGCATCCCCCTCCGGTCCCAGATAGTTGGCGCTGAACCACTCCATCGTCTCGGGCCGCATGAACATCGTGGGGGTGGCTGTGCCACTCATGCCGAGGTCCAACGCCGGGTAAATCAGACACTGCGCCCGCAGTTTGGGCACATTGCCATCCCGCGCCATCAGCGCCAGTACAGCCGCCAGATTGCCGCCCGCACTGTCACCCCCCACGGCAATCCGGTCCCGGTCCAGCCCCAGATCAGCCTGAAACACCGCCCGCACCGCAGCGGCGCAGGCCTCAATCGTCGCGGCCATGCGGCTTTCGGGCGACAGCGGATAGTCCACCGAAATGACATCCACCCCAGCCTGCCGCACCACCGACCGACACAAATGGTCCATCGTGTGCAGATCGCCCAAGGTCCAGCCGCCGCCGTGGAAATAGACCAGCGCGGGCGCATCCTTGGCTTGCAAAAACGGCCGGTAATGCCGCGCCCGCAGGGTCGCCAAATCGAAATCCCGCACCGCGCCCACCCTGACCGATGGATAGGGTGCATTGCGCCGCAGATGCGCCGCGATGGCGCGGGCGGTCTTGGGCGGCATCGTCTCATATCCCGGCGCGTTCAACGCATTCAGCCGGTCGATCACGACTCGGGCATCCGGGTCCAACGGGCCAACAGGCGGATGGGGCACGGCGGTATCCTTGTTCAGCGTGACAAAGCCCTGTTACCGTGCGAATCGCCTGGTGCAAAGCACGGGCTGACCGGGTGGAAACAATCGCCGGAAAACCTTGGCTTTGTTCGCGCCACCGCACATCGCCACAACGCCGAAACACAGCGTTTCCCGATTGGAAATGACGCGCAACACCCAAGATTTGTTAAGGATTTCGTTGCCCAGCGGCATCGCGGTGCAGGCCGATGCCCCGCCACCTGTCGACAGGTCCTGCCCCTGACAGATACCCTGCACGCCATGTTTATCCGGAAGTGGTTCGCCCACCTGCCAGTCCTCGATTTGAACCTCGTTTCCGCAATTGAAGGTGGCTGATATGGCAAACGGAACCGCCGCGTCCCAGGCCTTCACCCCAACCTGCCCGCTGATTGACTATATCGCGGCGACGGCCCGCCTGCGCCCCGACGCACCCGCGATCCTTCTACGCGACAGCCACCTGACCTATGGCCAGATGATGGACCGCGCCGAGGCCATAGCCGCCGCCCTGCGCGCCGCCGGGGTCAAACGGGGCGATTTCGTCGGCCTCGCCTTTGCCCGTTCGCAGGACAATCTGCTGGCAATGCTGGGCACCCTGCGCGCCGGGGCCGGGTTTGTGCCGCTGGACCCCGCCTATTCCGACCCCGCGCAACTGGCGCAAATCGTGGCACAGGTGCCCTTCGCCGCCATCCTGCAACCGATCCCCGCGCCTCTGCCCGACGGCTGCACCGCCGCCACCGCCCCCCTGATTGCCCTCTCGCACCTGCCCCCCGCCCCCCGCCAAGACTGGCCGCAGGGCCATGGCGAGGATGCCGCCTGCATCGTCTTTACCTCGGGCACCACAGGCACCCCCAAGGGCGTTGTCCTGCCCAACCGTGGCCTTGCCGCCTTTACCCTTGACCAACCCGTCATCGGCCTGCGCCCCGACGACATCATGCTGCACGCCTCCAGCCTGGCCTGCGATGGTGGTCTGATCGAGGTGTGGTCGGCCCTCCTCGCCGGGGCAGCGTTGGCCGTGGTGGAAACCCCCCGCCCCGCCCTGCCCGAGATTGCGGCCACGATGACCCGCCACCGCGTCACCGTCACCTCGCAATATGTCGGCATGCACAATCTGATCGTGGCGCACCACCCGCAGGCCTTTGCGACCGTCCGGCTGGCCATGGCGGGCGGCGATGTGCTGTCGCCTGACCCGCTGCGCCAACTGAAAACGGTCGCGCCGAACCTGTCTATGGTGAACATCTATGGACCGTCCGAGACCACCTGCATCTCGATCGTGCAAGAGATTGGGATGGACCTGCTGAATGGCGACCCCATCCCGATTGGCCGCGAACTGACCCACGAATACGCCTTTGTCGTGGATGATACGCTGGCCGAACAACCTGACGGCACGATGGGCGAATTGCTGATCGGCGGGGCAGGGGTGGCGCTCGGCTATTACAACATGCCCGCCAAAACCGCCGAGGTCTTCATCCCCGACCCCCGCCCCGGCCACGCCGGCCGCGTCTACCGCACCGGCGACATGGCCCTGCGGCGCCCCGATGGCGTGTTCGAATTCTTCGGCCGCGCCGACCGCCAGATCAAACTCGGTGGCCGCCGTATCGAGTTGGACGGCATCGAGCACGTATTCCGCAACGCCCCCGGCGTCCATCTGGCCATTGTCGAGGCTGTCACCGCCCCCACAGGTGACAAACGAATCGGCCTGGCCCTGCAACCCACCCAGATTCCCGCTGACCAGGCGGCCTTCATCGCCGCCGTGATGGACCACGCCCGCCAGACCCTGCACGCCGAGTTTCTGCCCCGCCACACCACCGTGATGGCCGAACTCCCCGTCACCAAGATGGGCAAACCCGACCGCAAAGCCGTCCGCGCCGCAATCGAGGCGCAACTGGCCCCCCGCGCCGCCGCCCCTCCGGTGCCCTCAATCCGTGCCACCATCGCCCGTGTCTGGGATGACATCCTGACCTGCGGCTCCCTGCCCGACAGCGCCACCTTCTTTGATGCCGGTGGAACCTCGCTGCAACTGATCGACGCCCACGCAAGGCTGGAAACCGCCCTTGGCTTCCCCTTCGACCTGGCCCTGTTCTTCGAACGCCCCCGCCTAGGCGACATCGCCGCTGCATTGGCCAGCACCGCGCCCGCAGCCCCACCCGCCCCGGCAAAGACCGCCGACTCCCGCCCCACCGACATCGCCATCATCGGCTATGCCGCCCGCGTTCCCGGCGCGGACACGCTCGACGCTTTCTGGGCCCGCCAACGCGAAGGCGCCAACCTGATCCAACGCTTTTCCCACGAGGAGCTCGAGGACAGCCCAACCCGCCGCGCCAACCCCAACTACGTCCCCGCCCGCTCTGTGCTGGACGATGTCGACATGTTCGACGCCCGCTTCTTCAACATCCTCCCGCGTGAGGCCGAAAAGATCGACCCGCAGGGCCGCGTGTTTCTGGAACTCTGCGTTCAGGCGCTGGATGCCGCCGCCGTCGATCCGGCCCGCACACAGGGCACAGTCGGTGTCTATGCCGGCTCTTCGACCAGCACCTACATGCTCGCCAACCTGATGTCCGACCGCGCCGCGCTGGCCGAATTCACCGACGGTTTCCAGATCGACAACTACACCACTCTGACCGGCAACATCACCGACACCCTGTCCTCCCGCGTTGCCTATAAACTCGACCTCAAGGGTCCGGCGATGACCGTCCACACCGCCTGCTCCACCGGCCTGACCGCCATCGCGCAGGCCGTTACGGCGTTGCGGGCGGGCCAGTGCGACATGGCGCTAGCCGGTGGCATCTCCATCACCTTCCCGCAAAAGCGCGGCTATATCACCCAAGAGGGCGGCATGTCCTCACCCGACGGTATGTGCCGCCCGTTTGACG
>CAMBWO010000158.1 GCA_945871285.1 Pseudorhodobacter antarcticus
CCAACGCCTACATCGACAGCGACGACATCCCCACCAACCTGGGCGACGCGCTGGACCTCTTGGAGGCGGACGAGGCCTTGATGGACGTTCTGGGCCGCGATTTCTGCCGCGTCTACGATTCGGTCAAGCGCAATGAATACAAGGAATTCTTGCAAGTCATCTCGCCGTGGGAGCGTCAACATCTGCTGTTGAACGTATGAACCTGCTGCATTTGAACGACCAAAAGGGGCAGTATCCTGCCTCTTACTACGCCGCCACGGCCACAAACCTTGCCCCTTTCGCCCCGCTGCACGGCGCGAAAACCGCCGATGTCTGCGTGGTGGGTGGCGGCTATACTGGCCTGTCCGCAGCACTCCACCTCGCCCAACGCGGGTTCAGCGTGGTCGTGTTGGAGGCGCACAAGGTCGGCTTTGGCGCCTCTGGCCGCAATGGCGGTCAGGTCGGGTCAGGCCAGCGGCAAGATCAGGTCTGGATCGAATCCGCCGTGGGCCGCGAACAGGCCCACCGCTTCTGGGACCTGGCCGAAGAGGCCAAGGCCCTGGTCAAATCCCTGATCGCCGACCATGCCATGCCCGTCACCTTTCACCCCGGCGTGGCCCATGCCTGCTATTCGACCTCCGAGGTCCGCGACGCCCATGCCTATGCCACCAAACTGCACCGCGACTATGGCTATACCCATCTTGACCCGCTGGACGGCCCCGCGATTCGCCGCCTGATCGGGTCAGCGGCGTTCAAGGGCGGCGAGATTGACCGCGACGCGGGCCATGTCCACCCGCTGAACTACGCCATCGGCATGGCCGCCGCCGCCACCAAGGCAGGCGCGCATCTGCACGAGGGGTCCGAGGTCACCCGCATCGACAAGGGCGCACGCCCGGCGGTCCACACGGCCACTGGCTCCGTCACCTGCGGTCAGGTGATTCTGGCCGCCAACGGCTATCTGGGCGGGCTGGAACCCACCGTCGCCGCCCGCGTCATGCCGATCAACAATTTCATCCTGGCCACCGAACCGCTGGATAACCCGCTACAGATTCTGGCCGAACCCGTCGCCGTGGCCGACAGCAAGTTCGTGGTGAACTACTGGCGCCTGTCCGAAGACAACCGCCTGCTGTTTGGCGGTGGCGAAACCTATGGCTACCGCTTCCCCCGCGACATCGTGAAAACCGTGATGAAACCGATGCTTGCCATCTATCCCCAACTGCGCGGCACCCGCATCACCCACGCCTGGGGCGGCACCCTGGCGATCACCACCAACCGCATGCCCTGTTTCACAAGGCCCGCCCCCAACATCCTGTCCGCCTCGGGCTATTCCGGTCACGGCGTTGCCATGGCGACGATGGCGGGCAAGGTTCTGGCCGAGGCCGTGGCCACCCAGGCCGAACGCTTTGACCTGATGGCCAGCCTGCCGCAAAGGCCCTTTCCGGGCGGCGCTGCCTTCCGCTGGCCAATGCTGGTGTTGGCGATGACTTGGTACGGCATGCGCGACCGATTGGGTGTCTAGATGGCAACAATTTGCCAGAGGATCGGCCAATTTCCCCCATCTTCCGCAATTGTCACTGGCCTGTTACGGATCCCGCGTTTAAAGCTTTTCTAAAGAAGAGTTTCAGGAAAGCTGCGATCATGACACCCGACGGTCAAATCCTCGCGCCCAATACTTACGACGCCGAACCCATCCCCGACGCCGCCCGCAGCGAGATTGAACGCCTGCTCAGCAGCGGCGATCTGTTCCGCTACACCTCCGAAGGCAGCCCCGTCGCCCTGCTCGAGGCCGAGTTTGCCGAGTTGATGGGCTCCCGCTACGCCCTCGCCGTCGCCTCCTGTTCGGCCGCGCTGTTCCTGTCGCTCAAGGCGCTGGACCTGCCCCGCGGCGCCCGCGTCCTGATCCCCGCCTTCACCTTCGCCGCCGTCCCCTCGGCCGTGGTCCATGCCGACATGGTGCCCGTTCTGGTCGAGGTGGGCGACAATTACCGCGTCGACATGGTGGATTTCGCCGCCAAACTGCCCGGCGCCGATTGCGTGCTGATCAGCCACATGCGCGGCCATACCTCTGACATGGACGCCATCATGGCGCTGTGCGACGCCGCCAACATCCCGGTGGTCGAGGATGCGGCCCACTCGCTCGGGACCGAATGGCACGGCCGCAAGATCGGAACCATCGGCAAGGTCGGCTGCTTCTCCTTCCAATCCTACAAACTGGTAAATGCGGGCGAAGGCGGCATCCTGATCACCGACGACCCCGAGGTGGCCGCCCGATGCGTCATCATGTCAGGCGCCTACGAATCAAACTGGAAGAAACACCCCGGCATGCAAAACAGCTATATGCTGTGGCAAAACAAGCTGCCCCTCTACAACATGCGGATGCAAAACCTGTCCGCCGCCGTGATCCGCCCGCAACTGCCCGAAATCGCCACCCGCGTCGCCAAGGGCCGCGCCGGTCATGACCGTGTCGCCGACCGGCTGAACGACTGCGCCTTTCTGACCGTTCCACCCGCCCTGGCCCCCGAAGACCGCGCCCCTGATTCGATCCAGTTCAACCTGTCAGGCGACTGGACCGATGCCCAGGCCCTGAAATTCCAGGCCCGCGCCAAACACCGCGGCGTCACCGTGCAGGTCTTTGGCCTGTCCGACGGCAACGCCCGCGCCTTTTGGAACTGGGAATTTCTGGGCCCCGCCCCCGACCTGCCGCAAACCCGCGCCATGCTGATGCGCGCCTGCGACGTGCGCCTGCCCACCCGCCTGACCGGGGACGAGTTGGACTTCATCGCCGAGGCCGTGGTCAGCGCGGCCGAAGACGTCATGGCCTGACCAAAAGCTTTAAGAAAAACTTTTGCAAATTCTTTGCTTAAAGAATTTGGCCTACAACACCCGCAGCGCTCCCTTCATCCAAGGATACTGCGCCGTGGCGGGTCCCACCACATGGGCCGCCATCAACCCGCGCAACCGCCCGGCGATCTGCCCCGGCATGTCGCGCAGCACCCCGGCGCGGGCCGACAGGCTCAACGTCCGCTCCAGTGGCGCAAAGGGCAGCGGCGAGACATCCACCGCCGCCTGCAAACTGGCCGCATGGTGCAGCGCCAGCGGCGTCAGGATCGTCCAACCCTCGCCCGCCGCCACCATCGACAGAATGGCGCGGTAGCTGTCCAACTCATAGCGATGCGCCAGCCGCAGGTTTTGCTGCGCCAGATGAGCGGCAATCTGGCGGCCCATCAGGTGGCGCGCGGTATATTGGATCAGCGCCAGCCCCTCGTGACCCCGACCCCGCGGGGTGACGGCGACAAAGGGTTCCGCCAACAGGGGATGCACCTCGCGCCAGCCATCATCCGCCGCCTCTGACCCCAGATCGGCCGCGACCACCACATCCAGCGCCCGCGCCTCCAACTGGTCCAGCAGGCGATGGCTGGCCCCGGTTTCCAGCAGGAACCGGCACCCCTTCAGGTCGCCCGCCAAGGCCTGCAACAGGCGCGGCGTCACCTCGGCATCAAAATCCTCGATCACGCCCAAGCGCAGGGTGGTCAGGCCTGACAGATCGGCCACGGCCAGATCAGCCCGCGCTTCCGCTTCGGCGTTCAGGATGGTCTGGGCATGACGACGAAACATCGCGCCCGCCGGGGTCAATCCCATGGGCCGGGCCGAACGGTCCAGCAAAATCGCCCCCAGCGCCGTTTCCAACCCGGTCAATTGCTGCGATATGGCCGAGGGGCTGACCCCCAACCGCCGGGCCGCTGCCGACATCGCGCCCTCTTCGGCGACGGCCAGGAAAATCTCGATCCCCCACAGCGTCACCCGGCCCGGACCTTCGGGCAGGGTCTGCCCGGCGCGGGTCACAGTTGCGAAAGCTTTTTCTGCAATTCGGCAAACTGGCGTTTGATCTCGGCCAGCTCCTCGGCCGTGGTCGTCTCTGCCTTGGTCTCGGGTGCCGGTTGTGACCAGCCGGGCACGCCGCCCATCATGGTTTTCATGAACGCTTCCTGCTGCTTGCGCATCGCCTCGAATCCCGGCATCGCCAGCAGCGGATTGGGAATCGTGCCCATGTTTTCCAGCACCTTGGACTGGCCATCGCGCAACATCTCGAAACTCGCGGCCAGGAATTGCGGCACGACCGACTGAATGTTGGTGGTATAGGACCGGACCAGATCGGTCAGCACATTGGTCGGCAGCACCGTGTCGCCCTTTGATTCGTGTTCAGCCACGATTTGCAGCAGATATTGCCGCGTCAGGTCGTCGCCGGATTTCAGGTCAATGATCTGAACCTCGCGCCCGGCGCGAATGAAGGTGCCGATGTCCTCCAGCGTCACATAGTCAGAGGTTTCGGTGTTATACAGACGACGGCTCGCGTAGCGCTTGATCAGCAGCGGCTTGGCAGGATCGGCCATCTGGACCTCCTGAGTTGCAGTGCAGCGAAGTCTAGGCGAGGTGCGGCAAAAAAGAAAGGGCGGGGTGAACCCCCGCCCTCATTCAACCCCTCTCAGGACTGATCACTTGGCAGCGGTCGCTGCCTTTTTCACGGTCGCGGTCACTTCGTCGGTGGCCTTCTTGACAGCGGCGGTCGCCTCCGAGGTGGCGTCCTTGCCTGCCGACATCAGCAGCTCGACCGTGTCCATCTGGACCTTTTTCGCGATTTCCGCGAAGGCGGCCATGTTTTCAGCAGCCAGTTCTGCAGCGGCCGAGGCAAAGTCGGACATCGACTTGCTGTAATCCGCCGGCTCGGCCTTGGCCTTGGCGGCCATCGTCAGTTTGGCCAGCGATTCCTTGGCCCATTTGGCCGAGATCTCGGTCGACTTTTCGGCAGCTTCCAAGGCAACCTTGGTCAGCTTTTCGCCAAAAGCAGCCTGGGTTTTGAAGGCGTTCTGGAAAGCCGAGGCATCGACCGGGAAGGAGGCCATCATGTCCTGCATCGTCTTGGAAAAATCATTGGTCTTGCTCATATCATCGCTCCTGAATGGTCGGGTCAACACCCGGTTCCGATGCAACTCATATACATGCTGCAGTGCAGCATTTCAAGTGAAAGTTCTGCGACGCAGCGTATGCAAGCGCATGGCGGCTATGCGCTGCGTCGGGGTCACTTGGCGACATAGGTTCCCGGTGCAGGGCACAGCGCCGTGCCGATGGCCCGCGCCGGGATCTGTTTGCCCGACCGTTTGGCCAGCCATTCCGCCCAGCGCGGCCACCAGCTGGCTTGGGTAAAGGTGGCGCCAGCCTGCCAATCCTCCGGCGTACCCATTGGCCCTTCGTTGGTGTAATGGCCGTATTTGCCCTTGGCGGGCGGGTTGATGATGCCCGCGATATGGCCCGACTGCGACAGGATGAACGTCTTGTCCCTGGACCCCATCTGCTTGATTCCCTTGAAACTTGCCTTCCAGGGCGCGATGTGGTCCGTCTCGCAGGCAATGGCGCACAGCGGCAGTTTGATGTCACCCAGTTTGACCGGGCTGCCGAACACATGGAAATCGCCTTTGGCAAATCCGTCGCCCTGACACAGGCCACGCAGGTATTGCAGGGCCATGCGGGCGGGCAGATTGGTGCCGTCGCCGTTCCAATACAAAAGGTCAAACGCCGGCGGCGCCTCGCCCAGCATATAGCTTTTGATGGCAGGCTGGTAGATCAGGTCGTTCGATCGCAGAAAGCTGAAGGTCCGGCTCATGAAGGACCGCGACAAAATGCCATCCTCCTGCGCCTGCCGCTCGATGCCATCGACAAAGTCATTGCCCAGGAACACCCCCACCTCGCCCGGATCGGAAAAGTCGGTCAGCGTGGTAAAGAAGGTCGCCGATTTCACCGACGGATCGCCCGCCTTTTGCAGATGCGCTAAGGTCAGCCCCAGCGTGGTGCCCGCGATGCAATAGCCGATGGTGTTGATCTGCGCCTCGCCGGTGATCTGGCGCACCTGCGCCATCGCGGTCAGGAACCCTTCACGGATGTAATCATCCATGCTGGTGTCGGCATATGTGGGGTCCGGGTTGACCCAGGACACGATGAACACGGTAAAGCCCTGTTCGACCACCCATTTGATAAAGGAATTCGCCGGCTTCATGTCCAACACATAGTACTTGTTGATCCAGGGCGGGAAAATCAGCAGGGGCGTCTTGTGGACGGTGTCCGTGGTGGGGGTGTACTGGATTAGTTCGAACATCCGGTTGCGAAACACCACCGACCCAGGCGTCGTGGCAATGTTGTCGCCCACGGTAAAGGCCTTTTCATCCGCCAGCGTCACCTGCAGATTGCCATTCCCGGCCTCGATGTCATGCACCAGGTTTTCCAGCCCCCGCACCAGGCTCTCGCCATCCGTCGCCACAGCCTTTTCCAGCGCATCGGGGTTGGTGCCCAGAAAGTTGGTCGGCGCGAACATGTCCACGATCTGCCGCGTGAAAAACTCCACCCGCTTGCGGTCGGTCTCGTCCAGGATCTCCATGTCGCCCACCGCGGTCGTCACGGCCTCGGCGTTCAGCAGATACTGCTGCTTCAGGAAATTGAACGCGGGGTTGCTGTCCCACAACGGGTTCGCAAACCGCTTGTCCTTGGGGCCGGTATCGGCGGGCGGTGCCAACTCGCCCTTGGCCAGGGCCTGCTGGGCGGCCACATAATGCTTCAACGTCTTGCCCCAATAGCCGATCTGATGCTCCAACACCCGCGCCGGATTCTGCATCATCTCGGCCACATAGGCCGCCGCCGCCTTGACATAGACTTCCTGCCCCGGCCCATCCAGCGACTGGTCATGCGCCCGGCGCGCCGCCAAAGCGGCCATCAACCGTGTCGTCAAAACCTCGATTCGGCCCAGATTCTCGGTCATCCGCGCCAATTTTGCGGGTGCGTCAATGTCATCGGTTGTCATGGTAATCTTTCGCCCCTATTCTCGCTGCTGTGCAGCATAAAGTTGCGGGCAGACTTTGCCCATGCGACAGTAAAGCCGGGCCCAACCCGCGATAGGAACCCTGATGAAGTATATGGCCACATACGACCTGATGGAAAGCATCCGCAACACGAATGAGTGGATGGGTGCCACCGCCCGCGCGATGGCCAGCTATCCGGTCTTTGCCCTGTCGATGAACCCGATGCTGCAACTGACCGCCGCCTGGGGCGAGGTCGCCGAACGCAGCTTTGCCCGCATGGTGGCCAAACCTGACTGGGGCATCCGCTCCATCGTCGGCCCCCAGGGGCAGGACCACCTCATCGACGTGACCACCGTGGTGGAAAAGCCGTTCTGCAACCTGATCCAGTTTTCCGTCCGCCGCCGCGCCCCGATGGCCCGCCGCGTGATGCTGGTGGCGCCGATGTCGGGCCACTATGCTACCCTTTTGCGCTCGACCGTCACCAGCCTGCTGCCCGATTGCGATGTCTTCATCACCGATTGGCACAATGCCCGCGACATCCCGGTCAGCGCCGGCAAATTCGATGTCGAGGATTACACCCTCTACCTCGTTGATTTCATGAAGGCTCTGGGCCCCGACACCCATGTCATCGCCGTCTGCCAACCCGCCCCCTTGGCCCTTGCCGCCACCGCCTATCTCGCGGCCGAGGATCCCACCGCCCAACCCCGCAGCCTCACGCTGATCGGCGGCCCGGTTGACCCCGATGCCGCCGCGACCGATGTCACCGACTTTGGCCGCCGCATCACGATGGGCCAGCTGGAACAAATCGCCATCCAGCGCGTCGGCTTCAAATACAAGGGCGCAGGGCGCTTGGTCTATCCGGGCCTTTTGCAACTGCAAAGCTTCATGTCGATGAATTCCGAACGCCATTCCAAGGCGTTCTCCGAACAGATCATGCGCGTCGCAAATGGCGAGGCGTCGGACCATGACGCCCACAACCGATTCTATGACGAATACCTTGCCGTGATGGACATGACGGCCGAATTCTACCTCTCCACCGTGGAACGCATCTTCAAGAACCGCGAAATCGCCCGCAACGACTTCCTGGTTGCCGGTAAAAAGGTCGATATCGGCGCGATCACCCAGGTCGCCGTGATGACTGTCGAAGGGGCCGAAGATGACATATCCGCGCCCGGCCAATGCGTGGCCGCCCTGGCCCTGCTGACCGGCCTCGATGATGCGCGCAAGACCCAGCATCTGGAGCCGGGTGCCGGCCATTACGGCATCTTTGCCGGCAAAAGCTGGCGGTTGAACATCCGGCCGCTGGTTCTGGGCTTCATCGATTCGCATTCCGGCACCAGCAAACCCACCACCAAACCGATCCGCCTCGCCTCAGCGCAGTAAAACGGGGCCGTTCAAAAAGGTCTCGATCGCCTCTGACACCAGGTCGGGCTGCTCCAACATGGGCAAATGCCCGGCCTGGGCAATAACGCTCATCTTGCCATAGGGCATCAGGCCAGCGGTGAACTCCTGCCGCCGCACCGGCATCAGCGTGTCGACCTCGCCCCCCATTATCAGCGCCGGAATCCTGACCCGGCGCATGGTCTTTTGCTGGTCCGGGCGGCGCTGCATGGCCCGCGACTGGCGCAGGAACACCCCCTCGCCCAAGCCCAGCGCCATGTCTCGCACCAACGCCAGCACATCATCGCGCCATTCGGTTTCGGCCAGGGCGCCCGCAGGGATTTCGTCCAACATCGCCTCAGGCAGACGCCCGCTGCGCGCCGCGACAATCCGCACCTCCCGCGCCGCCGCCGCTTGGGGCGTTTCCGACAAGGGCGGGGTCGAGATCAGCACGACCCGCGCCACCCGCTCTGCCGCCCGGCGCACCACATCCAGCGCCACCGCCCCGCCCAAGCCATGCCCGATCAACGCAAACTTCGGCGGGCTCTGGTCCAGCACATACTGGCTGTTCTCCTCGACCGTCTCGCCATGGGTGGGCAGGATCACGGTGCAGGCATACCGGGTGCCCAAGGCCACCATCTGCGGCAGAAACACCCTGGCATCCGCCATCAGGCCGGGCAGGAAAACCAAGGGCTCCGCCATCGCGCATGTCACCCCTTTGTTGCAAAAGGATAAGACCACATTTGGCCCCAACTCTCAACTTGCCATGACAACCCGTTGATCAAAATTGCAAAACCGGCGCTTTTTCGCCAAAGCCGTTCTCCGAAAATATCGAAAAACCCCTCGTTCACTCTGGCCTAAATACTCATCTTCTCTTGGCCAGCCCCATCCGAAACCTCCGCAATCGCCGCCCCGATCGCCGCCAGACACTCCCCTGTGGAAAAACGATGATCCGCCCCCTTGACCAGCGTCAACCGCATGTCCGGGCAGCTTGCATGGTCAAACAGCCGCAACGCCACCGCCGGCGGCACATCGTGATCGGCCGATCCTTGCAACAACCGCACCGGAAACGGCAGGTCCAGCGGGGCACGCAACACCAACCGCCCGCGCCCCTCCTCGATCAGCCGCCGCGTGATGACATAGGGGTCGGCCGAATAGTCGGACGGGGTGGCGATCCGCCCCTTTTCCATCACCTCGGCCCTCTCATCTTCTGAAAACCCCGCCCACATGCTTTCTTCCGTGAAATCAGGTGCGGCGGCGACCCCCACCAGCCCCCCAATCCGCTGCGGGATCGCCCGCGCCAGCAACAGCGCAATCCAGCCCCCCATCGACGACCCCACCAATATCTGCGGCCCGGTCGTCAGACCCAGCGCCGCCTGCGCATCCTCGAACCAGTCACCAATCGACCCGTCCAGAAAATCGCCGCCCGATTGGCCGTGCCCCGAATAATCAAACCGCAGAAACGCCCTGCCCCGCGCTGTGGCCCAGTCTTGCAAGAACTGCGCCTTGGTGCCCGTCATATCCGACCGAAAGCCGCCCAGAAACACCACCCCCGGCCCCGCACCCGGCGTCTGATGATAGGCAATCCGCCGCCCCTGCGCCGTCGTCATCTGGCTCGCGTCCATGACCCACCTCTATGTTGCAGCCCCTTCATAGCAGGCCAAAAATCCGATGCAAACCTTTCCACCCGGTTAACAGAAATCGCCAAGCCTATGACATAAAACGCTTTTCCAAAGTGTCCACGCGTGGACACTCTGCCTCACCCCCGTTGACATTCCCGTGTCCCCGGTTCAAAACCCCCGCACATAACCCGCAACCGGGCGTTTCGTAGGCGCCAAACAGATGAGGTGGACCAGATGTCCCAAATCTCCCTGACCTT
>CAMBWO010000159.1 GCA_945871285.1 Pseudorhodobacter antarcticus
TTGGCACACACAGGTGAAATGCACCAAGTGATCCAGTACAGACTGATCACTGCAATGGGCTCCTTTCATCTGCAACGCCACGCGTCCTGGCGCTGCGAGATAACATCCGCTTACAGAAATTTCGATGGGCCTGTTTCGCATTATCGTCAGGCAGCTCCCCGCCCGAAGCTCCTGCGCGACGATCACTTGAGGTTCCAAGCGCGGCAGTTGACTGTTTGCCTCCTGCTCAGATTTCTCACCGTCCCCTTTTGTCTGCGACAGACCACACAACGGACCCGATGGTCAGCAGGGCGCCAATGACCGGATCAATGTCGGAGGCTTGGACATAGCCCTTGGCGACAAGCGCGGTGCCCGCGACGGTGAGGATTTGGCGTATGAGGGCAAGGATTGCAGGTTTCAGCATGATTTTCTCCAGTTCAGATTTCATTGGTGGTTGCGAGGAACTCGCCCGGCTTCATGGTCGGCAGGCGTTGTTGGCGGGGTGGATAGGTCGCGGGCCAGCGCGCGCCCAGAAAGCGTGACTTGGCGATGCGGGCGATGGTTACGGCATCGGACTGGTTGCCGCCGAGGACGTAGAAATTCGTGTCATCATGGCCGACGGCGAATCCGACATGACCGCCGGAGCCGCGCTTAAAAATCAGCACGGCGCCGGGAACGGGTTTGGTCTCCTGCCCAAACATAAGCCAATTGCGGGCCCAGTATGGATTGGTGCCCAGCGCGCCGAGCAGAGGTTCGTCTGGCAAGCCCATGCGGATGCAGGTTTCCACGAAATCGCCGCACTAGGGGTTCTTGCCCGGGTCACCCAAGCTGCGGCCATCTCGTTTCAGCCAGGACACCAGCCAGCTGCGGTCGCGCGCCTCGTTTTTGCTCAGCGCGGTTTTCGCCTCGGTGATCCACGGCAGAGGCGCGGGCGGTGCGGACGCCCCATTGGCCATCGACGGCGCCGGGCGAATGGCCAAGTTTGTCAAACCCGCTCTGGATCAGGCGAATGGCATCGGTTTGGTCAGTTGTCGTGGTAGTGTTCTTTCTGCCCGGTAGCGGGCAACAAAAAACCCGCCGTGCGGGCGGGTCGGGAGGTTGAGTGATGCGGGGTTGGCTTAAGGTCGCTTTGCCAATTCCCGCAGCAGCGTGTTGGTTTCACGCGCGGCGTTCATGCACGCGATGATGGTCTCGCAGGACTTCCAGCGGCAGGCTTTGGAAGCGTGATGGAAAAATGAAAGTCTGGATGACATGATGCCGAAGTCTCAAAACGCTGCCATGACGGAACAAACCATCGTGATCCCCGGCCTCGCCGAGGCCACTACGATCCGCATCGACCGCTGGGGCGTGCCGCACATCAAGGCGGGCTCGCTGCCCGATGTGTTCCTCGCCCAAGGCTTCAACGCGGCGTGCGACCGGCTCTGGCAGATCGACCTGTGGCGCAAGCGTGGGTTGGGCTGCCTCGCGGCTGATTTCGGCCCCGGCTATCTGCGGCAGGATCAGGCGTCGCGGCTGTTTCTCTATCGCGGCGACATGACGCCGGAATGGGCGGCCTATGCCCCCGACGCGCGCGAGATATGCACCGCCTTCGCTGCCGGCGTGAACGCCTATATTGCGTTGGCCGAAGCGGGCGAAGTGCCTCTTCCGCCGGAGTTCGCGCTGATGGGCACGCGCCCCGCCCGCTGGGCGGTCGAGGACATCGTGCGCATCCGTAGCCACTGCCTGACCCGCAACGTCCTGTCCGAAGTCTTGCACGCCAACGTCCTGACTCGCGCCGGGGCGCGCGCCGATCTTTTGCGCGCCGATCTCGACCCGCCCGTGACGCCCCATGGTCGCGCGACGGATTGGCACTTGGGGGGGGTAGAGCTATGCCTGAATTTGGGTGACGCGGCCTGATCAAGCGGCGCTGGTTTTGGCGGGATCGGTGTTGGCGACCCCGTCGGTGAATTTGACGCCTTCGATGACGCGTGGCAACTGATTTGCGCCGTTGAGGCGGCGCCATTTCGTCGATGCTGCGCGCACGAGGGTGAAGACCATCAGCTTCACGGTCTTTTGCGACAATGCACCCTTGGTGCGGGCGGTTCGATGGCGGACCGTGGCAAAAACACTCTCGACCGGGTTGGAGGTGCGCAGGTGGTCCCAGTGCTCGGCCGGGAAGTCAAAGAACGTCAGCAGGACCTCGGTGTCCTTGGTCAGGCAGGCGACGGCGGGGCCGTATTTGACCTCGTATTTTTCCGTGAAGACCGCGATGGCAGCCAGAGCCGCCGCTTTCGTTTCAGCATGACGGCGGCCTCGGAGGCCAGGCCCTCCATCATCCGGGCGAAGATGCCCTTGTCGCCCCACCGCTTCCAACGATTGTAGAGGGTCTTCGGCGGGCCATATTCCCGGGGCGCATCGCACCACCGCAAGCCATTGCGGTTTATGAAGATAATGCCACTCAACACGCGCCGGTCATCGACGCGAGGCTTGCCATGGCTCTTGGGAAAGAACGGTTCCAGACGTGCCATCTGCGCGTCCGTCAGCCAGAAGAGGTTGCTCATTGATCAGTCTCCTTGCGGAGGCATGAATCATGCCGCAAGCGCAAATCCAATGGGTCCTGACCCTAGGCGACTCGCGAAGCAGGTTGCCTGCACCCTTGCAAAGACGCGGCGGCCTCGCGTTGATCGCTATCAAGACGCGGTCAGAACGCCTCTGGC
Source organism: Pseudorhodobacter antarcticus (assembly GCA_945871285.1). Classification (GTDB taxonomy): domain Bacteria; phylum Pseudomonadota; class Alphaproteobacteria; order Rhodobacterales; family Rhodobacteraceae; genus Stagnihabitans. Next base: position 2,676 of record CAMBWO010000159.1, read on the forward strand.
TGGCTTGGCCCGTCCTGCCGTGTTTCACGGCACCCATGCCAAGGCCCTGAGCCACTGGCGGCAGGCAAGCGCGACCTCTTGCATCACCCCACGGCACCAGGCTCTTGGGGCAGGCGCGCGACAAGGGCGCGCAGAACGCCGGTTGACAGAGCACCGATGCCAAACAGCACCAGAAGAAAGTTCAACATCCAGCCAAGCACGGGCACAAAGTTCAGCAAGGAAAACACCAGAACCGCGCCGCCAAGCAGGGCGATCCGCAACCCCAGCCCCGGATCGTCGCGCCTGCCAAAGGCCTGATACAGCCGCAGCGCCACCACATAGGCCCCAAAGACATAGCCAAGCGTCCAGACCACCAGAATAGCAAGCAGCACGATCGGCACGAAGGGCAGGCCGATCACCGTCATCACCGCGACAGGGACCAGCCCCAACAGGGTGGCAAGACCCAGAACTCCAAGCAATACCATCAGCGCAGGGCGCCGTGTTCCCGCCAGCCGCAACGCCTCACACCGCTCCGGGGCCAGCGCCAGCAGCGCCCCGCCCAGCAGGACCAGAAACCCCAGCGTCACCAGAAACGTCGAGATGAGGGCTAGAGTGGAGGGCAACGCTGGCATGTCGCGGCCCGCCCAATCGTCACCCCAGTCGCGCATATGCTCGAACCGGTCCATCATGGGTGGGGTCTTGTGATAAACCAACCGCGCAGCCGGGATGACCTCTGCAGGGATGGTCACAGGTTCCGGGGCGGAATATGTCAGCGTGCCGGCAATACGCGCCTTGGGGCCAAAGGTGATCGTTCCACCCTGCAACAGCGCATCGCCGGAAACGGCCGCGTTCAGTGCGATCTCGCCCCCGGTCGCGGTCAGCGCCCCGCCAATGGCACCTTCAATCGTGAGGGTGCTGCCCAGCATCCGGGCGTTGCCCGTGGTAATGGCAGTCTCGGCCGTGCGCAGGGAAAAGCCCATCATCGACAGATCGCCGCCCACCGGCGCGCGCAGAGTCGCGGTGGCACCGGCGACATACAGATCGCCCGCAACATCTGCTTCCAGATCAAGGTCGAAGCCCGCCACATGTGCATCACCCGCCACGCGCCCCTTGGTGACCACCGCCACGCCCGACGCAAAGACATCACCCGAGGCCTGCAACTCTGGCAATCCGGAGGAGCCCGCGAAGAAGGTATCGGTCCCGTTCGACTGCAACACAGTCTGGGCCCCAAGTGGGGACACCGCAACGACTGCCCAAAAGACAGACGCAAAGATCACACGAGCACGCAACGAAACCGACATGACAAGCCTCCTTCCAGAACAGGCGAGTTCCAGCCTGCGCCTGTTACAAAGGAGTTCATTGATGACCATCAATGCCACGCCACGCTCTTGCATTGAGACTGCGCTTGCAAGCAACCATCTGGCCTGCAAGCATCCATCGGATAGACCGACATGCGCTCTTCCCTCGCCTCGACGTCAATGCCTCAGTCATCATGGCCCCCCGTTGTTGCCGCAATGGGGCGTCCACCATCGGAGTTGCCGGGCAACAGCCCGTCCGAGATGCCCGGTGACGCCCCTGCCGAGGGCTCCCCCGACACCCCGCAAGAATACCCCCCCGAGTCCCCACCTGAAGCCGAGCCTGAAACCCCGACCGAACTTCCTGCGGATCGGCCGCCACCAGAGTCCGTGGCGGCGGGGCGACTCGCACATGACCCGATCACGATCCTCAATGCGCACATATCGCAGCAGGGCTTCCACCCTTTTGCCACATCCTGACGGAGTGACGTATCATGAGTATGCGGTTCCTTTTCGTTTGTCCCTTCCTGCTTGTCGGCGCGGCACAACCGCTTCCCGCTGCCGCCGAGACCGACCTTTCCGCCCCCCCGACTCTTGCACCCATGGTAGAGCGGGTGCTGCCATCGGTAGTCAGCATCGCAGTTACTGGCACCAGCCAGTCTGACCAGACTCCGCTGCTGGCTGATCCGTTCTTTCGCCAGTTCTTCGAGAACTTCGGTTCGCTTCCGCCCACCGAAAGTCCTTTTCAGGCGGCCGGGTCCGGCGTGATCGTCGATGCCGATGAAGGCCTGTTGCTGACCAACGCCCATGTTGTCGCAAATGCCGAGCAGATTACGGTCAAGCTGATTGATAGCACCGAAACTGACGCCAAGGTGGTCGGTGTGGATCTGGAAACCGACGTTGCCGCGCTGCGTATCGCGCCGCAGGGACTAGTAGAAATTCCGATCGGACAGTCGTCCACACTGCGGGTGGGCGATTATGTCGTCGCGATCGGCAATCCATTCGGGCTGGAGCAGACGGTCACTCTGGGCATTGTCAGCGCACTTGGCCGCAGGGGTCTGGGGATCGAGGGGTATGAGAATTTCATCCAGACCGATGCCTCGATCAACCCCGGAAACTCGGGCGGTGCGCTGGTCAATCTGGCCGGGGAACTGGTCGGGATCAACACCGCCATCCTGACACCGTCACAGGGGTCGGCCGGGATCGGTTTTGCGATTCCGGTGGATATGGCGATGGCGATTGCGGACCAGCTGGTGCGCAACGGGCAGGTGCGACGCGGTCAACTGGGGGTCATTGTTCAAGATGTGACACCGGACATGGCCCGCGTCCTTGGCCTTGAGACTGTGGGCGGCGCGCTGATTTCGCAGGTCATGCCACAGAGCGCCGCCGCGGCGGCCGGCCTGCAGCCCCGCAATGTGATCGTCCCATTGGATGGCGAAAAGGTCCCCGACGCGGCGGCGCTGCGCAACCTGATCAGCCTGCAATCGCCAGAGCAGCCAGTCACACTGGAGATCATCCGCGATGGCAAGCGGATCCCGGTGAAGGTGGTCCTCAGGCAAGCAGACCGGGCAATTGAACGGCAACGCCCGGAAACGGTCGGGGCCGAACAGTTGCACCGCTTGCAGGGCCTGTCACTGACCGAGGATCAAGGAGGCATAACGGTTGCGGGCGTCGCCCCGATGAGCGGTGCGGCGCGCGCAGGCCTGTTGGTGGGGGACCGGATCGTGGCCGTCGCAAACACCCCGGTCTCCCGGCTTGACCAACTGCGCGATGCGATTGCCGCCGCGCCACCGGACAAGCCGGTTCTGATCGAGGTGCAGCGGCAGGGCACGCCTTTCTTTCTTGCCCTTCCCTAGCGGCCAGCAGCCTGGTGATCGGACAGACGATGGATGAAGCAACCACAACCGGGCCGATCACCGAAAACGCCGACATTGCGTCGCGTCTTCAGATCTTTGCATCCCTGTTGGAACAGCAAGGCGACGACGCGTTCCGGGTCCGCGCCTATCAGGAAGCGGCCGATCATGTTGGCGCCTTGCCGGTCGCGCTGCGCGACATCTTTGCGCGGGAAGGTCTTGCCGGCCTCATCGCTCAGCCGAAAATCGGACGTGACATTGCAGCGGCGATCGCCGAGATGCTCACGTCTGGCAGCTGGGCGCAGCTTGACCGGCTGCAAGGCGATGCGGCGCCTGCGCGGTTGTTCATGACCATCCCCGGCGTCGGGCCCGCACTTGCCAGACGTCTGGCCGATGACGAGGATATCGAAACGCTGGAAGAACTGGAAATTGCCCTGCAACCCGGCGGGCGCCCGATCCCCGGCTTTGGACGCCGCCGCCGGCAGTTGGTGCTGTCGCAGGTCAGCGAACGGCTTGGCCGCATCAGAAGCGCCCGGCGCGGGGCCGGGTCGGTCACGCCACCGCCCGTCAGCCTGCTGCTGGACGCGGACAAACTTTACCGTGAACGCGCAGCCAAAGGCCAGCTGCGCCTGATCGCACCCAAACGGTTCAATCCCGAGGGGGCGGCGTGGTTGCCGGTGATGCATGCAAGGCGCGACGACTGGCACCTAACGCTGATGTGGTCCAACACCGCGCGCGCGCATGAATTGGGCAAGACCCGCGATTGGCTGGTGGTGTACTTTCGCAAGGATGGCCAGCCCGAAGGGCGCTGCACGATCGTGACTGAGACGCGTGGGAAACTGGCAGGGCAGCGCGTGGTGCGCGGCCGGGAGGCGGAGTGCGAGGCCATGCTGACGGCTATCGACGGGCAAGCGCGCCCAAACGCTGAGTGCGGCCGCGTGTGACAGATATCCCGACTGTCGGCCCTGTTGACGGTGATCAATGATGGCAAACCCTGATTGCATCAATGTTACACGAAAAGCTCGCGCTTGGGTACAAGGAGATAACCGTCTGGTACGGCTCGCACAGTCGGTCCGTCCGGCCAGCCTCCAGTCGGATGATGGGAAATGATCAAGATGCACGCAAGAAAAGGACGCCCGATGGAAATCGCCAAGATCATGCATGCGCCCGCCGAATGGGTCGAAGCAAACACACCGGTCGCCGAGGTGGCGCGCCGGATGAAGAATGGTGACATCGGGGCATTGCCGGTGGGCCGCGACGACCGCCTTATCGGCATGGTGACGGATCGCGATCTGGCGCTGCGGGTGCTGGGTGAAGGGTGAAGGGCGCAATCCTGCCACGACGACTGCTGAGCAGGTGATGACCCCTGGCATCGTCTGGTGCCTGACCACACAGACTGTCGAGGATGCGATGCATATGATGGAGCAGAAGAAGATACGCCGCCTGCCGGTGATCGACGAAAAGAAGCGGCTGGTCGGAATGTTGAGCCTTGGCGACATCGCCGATGCAATGCCCCGGCAGCTTTTGGGCGAAGTCGTGAACGCCGTCGCAGACCACCACGCCTGAAACCCGGAGCCAGTCATGCAGCGCGAACCTGTCATCACCTGGCGCAACGTCCAGCGGTCTGAAGCCGTCCAGGCGATCTTCCGTAAACGGATCGAGGCTGTCGAAAAGATCTGCCCCAATGCGGTGGGCCTTCGCATCACATTGGATGCCCCGCAAAAGCCTCGGCACACTGCGCGCGGTTTTGACGTGCGGCTGCATCTTGAGGTGCCGGGCCCGGATCTGGACGTTGCCCGCACCGTGCGCCACGGCCATGCATCAGACGATCTCGTCCCTGCGGTGAGTGCAACCTTCACTGCGCTGGAGAAGCGGGTCCGAGAAAGCCGCAGGGTGAGAGCCGGGCAAGAGTTGAAACATCACCCCGTCATCTTGCATGGCGAGATCATCGAGCTTTAACCGGAACTGGGTTACGGCTTCGTGCGTTGCGAGGACGGCCGCGAAGTCAATTTCCAAAATGACGGCCTTGTAGCGGGTGCTTGGGATAAGCTTGTGCTGGGCGCCAGGCTGCGGTTTCGCGAACAGACGGGGAAAAGGGCCCCTTCGCCGTGGATGTGACACCCACCCCGTAACGGGCGGGTGCCAGAACGGTCAGCCAATCGAAAGCCGGTCGCGCACTTCGCGAATACCGGGCGCCGCCCAGACCGCCTGTTCAGCAACTCTGCGTTCCGTCAGGCTGTGGACCTTGCCCTCCAGCGTGACGGCACCATCAGACACTTCGACTCGGATATTCTGCATATCGAGTTCAGCCTGCCGCTTGAGGGCCTTCACGATCCGGTCGCGGATATCGACAGGACTTGCCTTGGGCGCGATCAGGATTGCATTCGTCACACCCTTCACCCCGGCCATGTCGCGCACCGCGCGCGCTGCTGACTCGCGCTGGTAATACCACTCGACCGTGCCCGAAAGCGTGATCCATCCGGACTGAACCTTGACCTTAACAATATCGGCGGGCAGGCTCGTGCTCCATCGCAGCACGTCAAGGATTCTCCGTGCGATTTCGTCATCGGCAGTCGGATGCGTGCCGACCGGTCGTACCTCGATTTCCTGCGCGATCCCCTTCACACCATGAACGGCCATTGCCAATTCCTCGGCCTTCAATTTCCCGGCATAGGTGGGCACATGACCTGTCAAGGTCACGATGCCGTTGTCGACGGCCACACCGATGCTTGCGGCGTCGATGCTGGGTTCAAACTCAAGCGCGTCCAGAACGCTTTGTCTGATGTCAATGTCAATCATCGCCTGTTCTCCTTGTTGAAATAGGCCAAACGACCCGTGAAACAGCGTTGCAGGGAGGGCCTTGATTCTCATTGATGACTGTCAAAGTAGCGCCGGACATTGAGGTCGACGATATCGGCGACGGAGAGTGCCTGATTGATGGCATTAAAATCGACTCCATGGACTTTGCAAATCTGTTGTCGGGGCTGCATGCCCGACTGAGCATCGTTCTTCCCGAGATGGACTATCCACGGATGATCAGCGTTGCGAGGATACAGAAATATCTTGCCAAACATGGCAAATGACGCGGCTTTGCGGATCTCTTGTCGCAACCGGATGCTTGGACGACAGCGCTGCCAACGCAAGGCCACATCGTCTTGACAATCGTCAATGCGCAAGATGCCGACCATTTGCTAAACTAAGTGTTGAGTCCAATTCGGGGCGCTGTGTGATCATGGCAAAAAACGTATCCAAGACATGGGCATTGGTGCTGAACGGCGCGCGTTGCCGCATCCTGCGTGGGGTTTCCGGCAGGGGTGATGACGTACCCGCGGAACTGGTCCTGCGGTCCGTGTCTCGCAAACTTCGCGACATCATGTCGGACAAACCGGGGCGGTCATTCGCGACGGGCGGCGGCGCTCGGCGCTCGGCGATGGAATATGGCAGCGATCCTCTGGCCGAAGACCAGCGGGAATTTATCCGCCAGATCATCGCCCTGCTGGAAAGTCACAGACGCGCCGGCGACTTTCAAAAGCTGGCAATCTTCGCTGAACATGACATGCTGGGGCATTTGCGCCAAATGATACCCCAGACTCTGGCCGATCTGGTGATCCGCGAAGTGCCTAAGAATCTTATGCATCTATCGGCACAAGAGTTGGCAGAGGCTGTTTCGCGCGGGTTACCAGATGGCTCTGGCATTTCCTGACCGACAGGCGGCGGGGTGCGTGATGGTGCGTGCTCTCCTGCATCTGGCCGGGCCCGATATTGTCGTGTTGGGTTTGCCAAGGGGTGGGTTGTCGATGAAGTGGCACAGGTTCTCTAGGCTCCGCTGGATGTCGTTCTCCTGCGCAAGATCAGCATGCCGGGGAACCAGGAACTGGCCGTGGGTGCCATAGCCGGGCCGGAGTGCAAGAGCCAGATTCTCAACACTGAACTGGCAAGTCTCTATGGCATTGAAGCTGCCACGGTCGAGGCACCGGAACGCGCGGAACTCGTGCGCCGCCGCAACCTGTAGGGCGCGCGGCAACAGTCGGACGCACTGAAGCAATCGACCTTGTCGATGACCGCATCGCCACTGGGGGCCACGATGCAGGTGGCCATCGCGGCAGTCCGGGTCGATCATCCCGGAACGTGTCAACGACTTTGAGACAGCGGGTTTTTGAGTTTAGGCTTGGGCTGGCTCCGTCTTCTTGGGCGGGTTGATCCAGACAGCAGTCGGGATTTGGGGTGGTTTGGGACGCTGGCGGACGAATCTCTCTGGGGTGCTGAGAAA
>CAMBWO010000160.1 GCA_945871285.1 Pseudorhodobacter antarcticus
GAACGCAGCACCGATGTCACCGTGACCCTGATCACCGACACCATGGTCAACGTGGCCTCGGTCGGCACCATCCCGGTCAATGCCGCCGATTTCAACCTGACCGAAGGCGTCACCAAACTGCAAGAGGCGGCAGGGGTCAAGATCGTGCCCACCGGCTCGGTCACCTTCGATTTCATCTTCGAACGCGCCACCACCACGGCGACGGCTGCCCCCGTCGAACCCACCACGGCGGCACTGGAAACCACTGGCAATTTCGACGCCGAAGCCTGCCTTGGCCGGTTCGAGATTCTGTCCAACGCCGGCAACATCACCTTTCGCAGCGCCTCGGCCCGGCTCAACGTCGAAGGCTCGGCCATCCTCGACAACCTTGTCGACATCGTCACCCGCTGCCCCGCGATGACCGTGGAAATCGGCGGCCATACCGATGACACCGGCAGCGATGCCACCAACCAGACCCTGTCCGAAAAACGCGCCGCCGCCGTGGTCGCCTACCTCGTCACCAAGGGGATTTCCGCCGACCGCCTGACCGTGCGCGGCTATGGCGAGGTGCAGCCCCTTGTGCCCAATGACAGCGCCCCCAACATGGCCCGCAACCGCCGCATCGAATTCAAAGTCCTGCACTAACCGGTGATCCCATGCTCCGCCTTGCCGTCCTGACCCTGACCCTGCTGCTGACCCCGCTGGCCGCCCTGGCCGAACGCGTCGCCCTCGTCATCGGGATGTCCGATTATGCCAACGTCACCAAACTGAAAAACACCATCAACGACGCCGACCGCATCGCCGCCAAACTGCAAGAGGTCGGCTTCAACGTCACCCTGGCCACAGACAAGACCCAGTCCGAACTCCTCGACATCATGGACACCTTCTCGTTTCAGGCCGAAACCGCCGATCTGGCCCTGGTCTATTACGCAGGCCACGGGGTCGAGGTGCAGGGCGTCAACTACCTCGTCCCCATCGACGCCAATGTGACCGAGGCGCAGGACATCACCCGCGTCGGCATCTCGCTGAACCAGATCCTTGAAACCGTCGATTCCGCCCGCAAGATGCGCGTGGTCATTCTGGACAGCTGCCGCAACAACCCCTTCGTCGGCATCGCAGGCTTTGGCGGAAGCGGTGACACCAGCCTGTCCGGCAACACCGCCGACCCCAACGCCCCTGCGGCGGGCCTCGCCCCGGTCAACCCCGAACTCGGCACCCTCGTCGCCTATGCCGCCAAGGCGGGTCAGGTGGCGCTTGACGGCCTCGGCGGCAACAGCCCCTACGCCACCGCCCTGATCGACGCCTTCGGCCGCCCCGATGTCGAAATCGGCCTGATGTTCCGTCAGGTCCGGGATGAGGTGTTGAAAAACACCGGCAACCTGCAAGAACCCTATCAATACGGCTCGCTCTCCGGCACGCCGTTCTTTCTGGCGGGCTCCAGCGACGGCTCCCTTGATATCGCCGCCGAATCCGACCCCCGCGTGGCCTGGGCCAACATCAAACCCGATGACGAACAACAAATGCGCGCCCTGGCCGATCAGGGCGACAACCGCGCCATGCTGGGTCTGGCCTATATCCGCCTGAACCCCGACCAGCCCAGCTACAACCCCGAAGAGGCGGTCGCCTACCTGACCCGCGCCGCCGCCGCCGGGGCCGCCGACGCCCAGTATGAACTGGCCAAACTCTATGAAAAGGGCCTCGGCGTCGCCACCGACCCGGCCCGCGCGCTGGAACTGTATCAGCAATCCGCCGCACAGGATTTCCCCGATGCGGTCAACGACATGGGCTTCATCTATTATCAAGGCGGCCTCGGCCTCGCCGCCGACCCCACCCTTGCCCTCGATTACTTCGCCCGCGCCGCCGACCTGCGCCAACCCGAGGCGATGTTCAACTACGCCAGCCTCATCGACGAAGGCCAGGTCGCGGGCCGTGGACCTGAGGATGCCGCCAAATACCTTTATGACGCGCTCCGCGCCGGATCAGACCCCGTCTTGACCCAACTCACGACCAAACCCGAAATGTTCAAGCCCCCCGCCCGCAAGGCTTTGCAGAAAATCCTGAAATCCAACGCCTTCTACGACGGCCCCCTCGATGGCGATTTCGGCAAAAGCACCCAGACCGCCCTCAAAAAGGCTTACGGCCTGCCCGGTTGAGGCCGGCCTCCAGTCAAGCCCCCACACCCCCTTTCCATCCCGCCCGGTTCGGGTAAGGTCACTCAACCCTAGGGACATGTCATGCCACGCCACCTCGCCACCATTGCCCTGATCGCCCTGATGCTGGCCCAACCGCTGCGTGCCACCGATGCCACAGCCCCCATCGTCATGGTCGATGCCAAGGTCGATGCCTTTGCCGCCCGCCTGCAATCTTATGTCGACTATTGCCGCACCTCTGCCAAACCCGAATACGCCGTCGATTGCCTGTCCGAACGGCTGGACTTCGCCGCAGCCTCCCTTGGCAATTACGGCTGGCAGCGCGATGTCAAGGCGGCGCTGCGGGCCTCGGCGCGCCGCCTTGACGCCGTCACCGCAAAATACGCCGACCCCGCCAAACCTGCCCTCACCCTGCGCGCGGCCAACAATGCCATCGTCTCCGCCCGCCCGATCCAGCCCGTCGCCCGCGCCAACGTGACCCGCGCCACCGCCGCCGCCGCCGCGGTGCTCGAGGAGACCCAGTTCACCCTCCTGCGCTCAGCCGACACCTCGGGCGCCAATGCCTTGGCCTTTGCCCAGGTCGCAGCCGTCGTAGGCTCGGCCAAGGTGCTGCTGCGCTCGGCCTGAGCAAAAGCGAATTTGTTTGAATTGGCCGGGCTTTGCCCGCAAGATCACCGCGATTTGATCTGACAGGACACCCCACCGATGCGCGCCTTGCTTTTCAGCCTCCTGCTTGCCCTGTTTCCCCTCGCCGCCCTGGCCCAAACCACCGATCTGGTGGCCGACGCCAGCACCCAGGTCACCACCCATACCGAGGTGCAGACCGGCGCCTATATCCTGCGCCTGTCCAAGGTCTCCCCCCGCGACGGGTCGTTCGATGTCGACATGTGGCTGTGGTTCCGCTGGAAAGGCGCCAACGTGCGCCCTGACCAGACCTTTGAACTCGCCAACGGCATCATCACCTCGCGCTCCGAAGCCCAGGTCGAGGATGACGGCGGCACCAACTACGCCACCGTCCGCGTCCAGGCCACCATCTTTCACGATTTCGACGTGCGCCGCTTCCCCTTGGACAACCACGTCATCACCCTGAACCTTGAAGACGCCGAGTTGAACAACACCCAACTGTCCTATGTCGCGGACGAAGGCATCGCCCTTGACCCCGCCGTCAATGTGGCCGGCTGGAAGGTCGCGCTGCAAACGCCGCAGGTCGCCCCCCATGTCTACAACACCAATTACGGCCTGCGCTCGGCCGAACAGGCGGGCGGCACCTATTCCCGCTTTGCCCTGCCCATCACGCTGGAACGCACCTCCTACGGCCCCCTGTTCAAATCCTTCTGGATATCCGCCCTCGCCGTCCTCCTTGGCCTGCTGGCCTTCCTGATCAAGGCTGACGATCTGGACGCCCGCTTCGGCATGGGCGTCGGCTCGATCTTCGCCGCCTCCGCCAACGCCTTTGTCATCTCGGACCAACTGCCCCCCACCACAGCCGTGACCCTGGCCGAACAGATCAACCTCATAGCGGTCGGGGTGATCTTCACCTCGGTGTTCATCTCGATCTGGTCCCTGCGCCTGCGCTATGCCGACCGCGAGGAGGCCAGCTTGCGTCTGGACCGGATCGCGATGTGGGGCCTTGGCGCGCTTTATATCGCGCTGAACCTGCTGGCGCTGCTCTTCGACTTCTCCGAAGGCTTTTGAATGCGGATTGGCATCGACTGGGGCGGCACCAAGATCGAAGGCGTCGCCATGACGCCCGACGGCCGCGAACTCCTCCGCCTGCGCTTTGACACACCCCGCCACGACTACCACGGCTGCATCGCTGCGGTGGTCCAGATGATCTCGGCGCTGGAGCAGCAAACCGGCCAGCAGGGCTCCATCGGCATCGGCATCCCCGGCTCGCTGGAACCGGTCAGCCGCCTTGGCAAAGGCGCTTCCTCCACCTGGCTCCTCGGTCAACCGGTCGAGGCGGACCTGCAAAAGGCCATCGCACGGCCAATCCGCGTCGAAAACGACGCCGACTGCTTTGCCGCGTCCGAGGCAACCGATGGCGCGGGCCGCGGCCATACCGTGGTCTTTGCCGTGATCCTCGGCTCTGGCGCGGGCGCCGGCATCGCCATAAACGGCCGCGCCCACCACGGCCCCAACAATTCCGGCGGCGAATGGGGCCACAACCCCCTGCCCTTTCCCGACACATCGGAAATCCCGGGGCAAGCCTGCTATTGCGGCCGGCATGGCTGCATGGAAACCTGGGTGTCAGGCCGCGCCTTTGAAGGCCAGTTCACCGCCCATACCGGCCAGACCCTCAAGGCCGCGCAGATCATCGACCTCAAACGCCAGGGCGACCGCCTCGCGGGCCTGCTCTGGGACCGCTATATCGACCGCGTGGCGCGGGGGCTGGCGACGGTCGTGAACGCGCTTGACCCCGATGTCTTTGTCATCGGCGGCGGCATGTCCAACGTGGACGAACTTTACACCGACCTGCCCCCGGCCCTGGCCCGCCGCACCTTTTCGACGGTGTTTCATACCCCCATCCTGCGCAACCACCACGGCGACGCCTCCGGCGTGCGCGGCGCGGCCCTGCTTTGGACCTGACATGACCCCCAGATACGACTTTGCCCTGGCCCTCATCCGCGAGGCAGGGGCACTTGCCCTCGGCTATTTCCACAACCTGTCCAGCCTGACGGTCAAAAACAAGGGCCCGCAGGATGTGGTGTCCGAGGCTGACCTGAACACCGAACTCCTCATCAAATCCCGCCTCGCCGAGGCCTTCCCCCAGGACGCCTTTCTGGGCGAGGAAACCGGCGTCACGGCGATGGCTCCGGGTCAGGGCATCTGGGTGGTGGACCCGATCGACGGCACCCAGCCCTTTGTGTCGGGCCTGTCCAGCTGGTGCGTCTCGATCGCCTATGTCCAGCATGGCCGCGTGCAGTTCGGCATGGTCTTTGCCCCGGTCCGCGACGAACTGTTTGCCGGCGGCGCGGGCCACCCCGCCACGCTGAACGGCCAACCCGTCAAACGCCACAGCGGCCGCAGCCTGCGCGACGGCATCACCGGCACCGGCTATAACACTCGCCTCGGGATCGAGGCCTTCCTGCGCCCGTTCGAAGGCCTGCTGCGCGCCGGTGGCATGTTTTACCGCGACGGCTCCGGGGCGCTGATGCTGTGCGACGTCGCGGCGGGACGGTTGCTCGGCTATATCGAACCGCATATCAATTCGTGGGATTGCCTCGGCGCAATTGGCGTGATCGAGGCGGCGGGCCTGCGGGTCAACGACTTTCTGGCCAACGACGGCCTGACCCGCGGCAACCCCATCATCGCCGGCATCCCCGAGGTTTACGACGACCTGCTGGCCCTGTCCCTACTGTGATCGACCGCTGTGCCACGGCTTGGCACAAACCTTTCCATCAGGTTAACGGAATTCGCCAAGCCCTTGATTTTTTGTGATATTCTTAAGCGTCCACGCGTGGACACCAAGGCGCAAGATGGGCGAATCGCCCATCCTACAAGTCACCCACCAAATCCCGCAGCGCCGCCACGATCCCGGCGGCCGAGGGCAAGGTCGCCGCATAGGCCGGCCCCGTGGCAATAAAACTGTCCTCGGCCGTCAGCCGCGCCATCCGGGGCAGACCGACCTCGGCCCCCCAGCACATCAACGCCTCCGATACGTTCCCCGACCGCCGGCATTCATCGACGAACAAGACGTGGCTTGCCCCCTGCAAGGCCCGCGCCAACGCCTCAAAAGGCAAGGGCGCCAGCCAGCGCAAGTCTATGATCCGCAGGTCCATCTCGGGAACCAGGGCCCGCGCCTGATGGGCCAGATAATGCCCGTTGCCATAGGTCACCACCGCGACCGGGCCGGTGCCCGTGACGCCAACCTCCCCCCAGGGAATGCGCCGCTCCGGGGCCGGATAGACCCCCATCCAGCCGCCATCCTTGTCCGCCAACAGGTCGCGCATGGGATACAGGGCGATCGGCTCAACCACCACCACCACCCTCTGCTCCTCGCGCGCCAGCCTGACACATTCGCGCAGCATCATCGCCGCATCCGGCCCGGTCGAGGGCACCGCCAGAATGATCCCCGGAATGTCGCGCAAAACGGCCAGCGAGTTGTCATTGTGGAAATGCCCGCCAAACCCCTTTTGATAGCCCAACCCCGCAATCCGCAGCACCATCGGATTGGTGAATTGCCCCTGCGAAAAGAACGGCAACGTCGCCGCCTCCCCCCGCAACTGATCCTCGGCATTGTGCAGATAGGCCAGAAACTGAATCTCCGGCATCGGCACGAACCCGTTCTGCGCCATGCCGATCGCCAGCCCCAGAATGCTCTGCTCATCCAGCAGAGTGTCAATAACCCGCCCCCGGCCAAACCTCGCATGCAGGCGTTGGGTCACGCCATAAACACCCCCCTTGCGGCCCACATCCTCGCCCATCAGCACGACTTCGGGGAACTCCAGCATCAGGTCATGCAGCGCCCAGTTGATCAGCCGCGACATCGGCTGCGGCTCGGTCATGGCCTTGACCTCGGCCCCGAACAACGCCGCCCGGTCCCCCTGATCATTCCGCAAGGCATTGCTGCGCGCAGGCGGCACAATCGCGGCCATGACCGCCGCCGCCGATGCCAACCGGGGCCGCTGAACCGCCCCCGCCGCCTTGGCCGCAACCTCCACCCCCGCCGCCTGATAGACGGCCAGCGCCTCCTCCCGCCCCATCACCCCCGCCGCCTCCATCAGGCGCACGGCATGCAACAGCGGGTCTTGGCGCTCATCCGCCTCCACCTCCTCGCGGCTCAGATAGGTGGTCGGCACATCCGCCCCGGCATGACCATAAAGGCGCACCATCCGCAGGTGCAAAACCGCAGGCCGCCGCTTTTGCCGCACATAATCAACCGCTTCCATGGCGACCCTAAAGCAATCATAGAAGTCCAGCCCATCCCCCGAAAAATACCTGACCCCCGGCTTGCCCTTCAAATTGGCAGCAACCCAGCCCTGTGGCGACTTGGTCGAAATGCCGATCCCGTTGTCCTCGCAGACAAACAGAATGGGACAGGCCGCCCCCTGATACCCCGCCCACCCTGCCGCATTGAACGCCCCCTGCGCCGTGGAATGGTTGACCGACGCATCGCCAAACGACGCCATCACCACCCCATCCGAGGCCAGAATGCCATGCTCCTGACGCGGCAAGCCAATCGAATAGGCCGCCCCCACCGCCTTGGGCAAATGCGACGCGATGGTCGAGGTCTGCGGCGGGATCATCAGCGCCCGCGACCCCAACACCTTGTGTCGCCCCCCCGAAATCGGGTCCTCGGCACTGGCGGCAAAGGACAACAGCATATCCCAAACCGGATCGCCCCCCGCCGCCAACCCGCGCGCAATCTGAAACCCCGCATCGCGGTAATGCAGGAACGCCATGTCATCGCCGCGCAACGCCAGCGCCACCGCCGCCATCCCCTCATGCCCTGACGAGCCAATGGTGTAAAACCCCTGACCCGCCCGCTGCATGACCCGCGCCTGCCGGTCCAGCGCCCGCGAGGCACAGGCCGCCCGAAAAATCGCCCGTGCCCCCGCCACCGTCAAGGGTCCACCCGGCGCCCGCCCCGCCGGAAAATCCCCCGCCGCGACCCGCCGCAGAAAGTTGTCATGCACAATATCGGCGCGGTCCATCGCTTACCCTTTTTCAAATACTCCCGCCGGAGGCGACTGTCAGAAGAACGCCTGCAACCCCGTGATCGCCCGGCCCAGGATCAACGCATGCACATCATGCGTGCCCTCATAGGTGTTCACCGTCTCCAGGTTCACCATATGCCGCATGATCTGGTAATCTTCCTGGATGCCATTCCCGCCATGCATGTCCCGCGCCATCCGCGCCGCATCCAGCGCCTTGCCGCAATTGTTGCGCTTGACGATCGAGATCATCTCCGGCGCCGCATTGGCCTCATCCATCAACCGCCCCACCCGCAACGACGCCTGCAACCCCAGCGATATCTCGGTCATCATGTTGGCCAGCTTCAACTGGAACAGCTGCGTCTGCGCCAGCGGCTTGCCAAACTGCTTGCGGTCCAACCCATACTGCCGCGCGGCCTCCATGCAGAATTCCGCCGCCCCCAGCACCCCCCAGGAAATGCCATAGCGCGCCCGGTTGAGGCAGCCAAACGGCCCTTTCAGCCCTTCGACATGCGGCAACAAGGCATCCTCGCCCACAGCCACATCCTTCATCACGATCTCCCCCGTGATCGACGCCCGCAGCGACAGCTTGCCCCCGATCTTGGGTGCCGACAGCCCGACCATGCCCTTCTCCAGCACGAACCCCTTGATCTTGCCACCGTGCGCCTCGGACTTGGCCCAGACCACGAACACATCCGCGATGGGCGCATTCGAAATCCACATCTTGGCGCCGTTCAGCACATAGCCATCGGCCGTCTTTTTCGCGACCGTCTTCATCCCCGCCGGATCCGACCCTGCATCCGGTTCGGTCAGACCAAAGCAGCCAATCCATTCGCCCGACGCCAGCTTGGGCAAGAACTTCATCCGCTGCGCCTCGGTGCCATAGGCGTAAATCGGATACATCACCAAAGACGACTGCACCGACATCATCGACCGATAGCCACTGTCGACCCGTTCCACCTCCCGCGCGATCAGGCCATAGGCGACATAAGACGCCCCCAAGCCCCCGTATGCCTCGGGGATCGTGGTCCCCAGCAGCCCCATCTCGCCCATCTCGCGGAAAATCGCTGGGTCCGTGCTCTCCTCGCGAAAGGCGGCAATCACCCGCGGCTGCAACTTGGTTTGTGCATAGTCCCGCGCCGCATCGCGCAGCATCCGCTCTTCCTCGGACAACTGGTCCTCCATCCGGAAGGGGTCCTGCCAGTCAAACCGCCCCAGATCCGGTGCATCCTTGGCCTTCAGCTTCGGCTTGTCCATGTCATGACCCCCATTCATTTGCCCCCCTCTATTGCACATCCAAACCCGCAGGACTATCGAAACCAAATCGCCAGATCATGAGGGAAACTCATATGCTCCCCCGCCGCTACCTGCCCTCGCTTTCCTCCCTCCTCGCGCTGGAATCCCTCGACCGCCTCGGCACGGCCTCCGCCGCCGCCGCCGAGTTGAACCTCACCCAAGGCGCCATCTCCCACCAGCTCAAGGTCATGGCCGACCAGCTTGGCGTTCCCCTCACCACCCGCACCCAAGGCCGCCTCCACCTCACCCCCGCCGCCCGCGACTATGTCACCGAGGTCCGGCGCGCCCTGACCACCCTGGGCCAAGCCTCCCTGACGCTCCGCGCCAATCCCACCGGCGGTGCCCTGAACCTCGCCATCCTGCCCGCCTTCGGCATGCATTGGCTCGCCCCCCGCCTTGCCACCTTCGCCCGCAAACACCCCGAGGTGACGGTGAACCTCTCCACCCGCCTCAAACCCTTCGACTTCGCCACCTCCACTTTCGACGCCGCCATCCACTATGGCCGGCAGGATTGGCCGGGTGCCGCCTACCTCAAACTGATGGACGAACAGGTCCTCGCCGTCGCCGCCCCCAGCCTGCTGCCCAAACCCCTGCAACAGGCCGCCGATGCCCTGACCTTCCCCCTTCTCGCCCTGCAAAGCCGCCCCGGCGACTGGTCCCGCTGGCTCACCGCCCAGGGCCTGCCCGCCCAACGCCCCCCGGCGATGCAGTTCGACCAGTTCGCCACCATGGCCCAGGCCACAATCCACGGCCTCGGTGCCGCCATCCTGCCACTTTTCCTCATTGAACAAGACCTCGCCGCAGGTCGCCTGATCCCGCTCTACGGCCCCCCCATCCCCGCCCAAGGGGCCTATTACCTCGTCTGGCCCACCAACCAGCCCCCTCGCGCCCCCCTCA
>CAMBWO010000161.1 GCA_945871285.1 Pseudorhodobacter antarcticus
GTCGCTCCCGCCGGGAGAGGACTGTTGCAGGCTGACAGTGCCAAAGTTGCCCTTCAGCGTGGCGCCGGCCGTCGGATCGGGCACAGAGGATCCCTCGGCAAAGCCGTGCACGGCATGGTCGACCCCGGATTGGCGGATATTCAGGGTCATGATTGTCAGGTTGCTTTGATCGAACCGAATGTCGTTGGCCCGCCCCGGTGTGACGGCGATCAGCACAAGACAGACCAATGGCACGGCAGACCAACGGCACAATGACATGGCTTTGCCTTTCTTGAAGGCCCGCCCGGCATGGTGCCGGACGGACAGGTTGGGCGTTTCAAAGACTGTCGCGCCCTGTTTCAAACCGCCGCGCCCCGAACCGGGGCGCAGAGTCAGTTGGCCTGCACGATGGTCAACGACCCGCCGGCTGCGATGGTGTGGTCTGCTGTGTATGAGGCCGCATCCGCTGACTGCGTGATGCTGAAAGTCGCGCCGTCATTCAGGGTCAAACCACCCGTGCCGGTGAACACGCCATAAGCCGACGGCGTGCCCAGCGCAATGGTGTTGGACAGACCGGATTGGGTCAATGAGATGGTGGCTGCGGCATCTCCGATTTTCGAAACATTGGCGGTGATGGAATGAACATTCAAGTCTGCCAAACCACCCGTTTGGCCGATTGTATAATCAATCCCATTGCCCTGGCTCTCGATATTCACGACCGCACTATGGGCCGAAATGGTCGAGTCAATCGTGTTGTCGTTGCCCTGAATGCTGACTGAATAGGACAGCGTATCGGTGGCAACTTGTGACACGGCCAGTGCGCTGGTGTTGCCGCTGCCATCCAACAGAACCGCGACGTTTCCGGCGGACGAACTGCCCGTCGTGATCGCGAAGGACGTTGCGTTGGTGGCACCAAGCTGTTCCATTTTCAGCGTGGCAAGCGAACCCACCACGGTCGCCGCTGCCGCAGAAGTCACGCCGTCCGCGCTGATCACGTTGCCCGCGCCCCCCTGCTGGGTGAACGTCACGGCGCCGATCGTCCCGGAGGACTGGGCAAAGTTGATGTCGTTTGCAAAGGCAGTTGTGCCCATCATGCCAACAATTGTGGTCGTGGCCAGAATTTTCGAAAACGTCATGCTATTTTCCCTTCGTCGTATGCACGCGGACTGGCTCAGCGTCAGGGCCGCGTGTTTGGCGATCATGCTTCCAAGCGGGCATATTTGCCGAGGCTTGCAGCGTGACCTCCGTCACTCCGAACTGGTCAGTCTGACCACCAGCCCTTCGTGATTCCCTCTTGGGTGAGTTCCAGCACCGCGGCGGCAATCGCCATCCGCAGCGCCAACGAGACCGGCTCATTTGCCGATCCGCCCACATCAAATGCCAGAACGTCATGATCCAGGATGAACATCCCGGAAACGCCGTCGCGGGCGCTCATGACAGATTTGCGGGCGTGGACCGAGGCCAACACCTCTCCGGTTTTGACAGACACAGCGCGCAGGATCACCCCGACCTGATCTGTCGCCACCTCTTTCACGCCGTTGACCGACTTGAAGCCCAGGCCGCGCACGTTCTGCGTGATGTTGCGGTCATAAGACACAGCCCCCCCGGTCAGAAAGATGCCCGGCACCAGCAAAGGCGTCAGTTGGCTGGCTTGCTCTGGTGGCAGCGATGCCACCACGATGCGCCGTTCCGTCAACAAGGCTTCGATATTCTCACGTTCGACCACCCGGTACAGCTTGCCTCCGGCGGCCCGCTGCAGTTCCTGCACCAGGATGGACGACATCCCCTGCGGAAGCGCCGTCGACATTTCCGATACCGGTCGTTCCGTGACCAGACGTTGGCCGGTTTGATCGGTGAAGTTGTACACGCCCACCACAATCGGCTCACCCTTGGGCGGCGCCAAAGACGACAAATTGTCAAACTCGGACTGCTGATCCACCATCGGAGGCGTTGTGCGCAATTCAGGGGCAGGAAAGCACCCGGTGACAAACAGGGCCGAGGTCCACAAGATCACAGGTGTAAGGTGTCGCATCAATTCACCACAGGCAATTCAATGGTCGTGGACCCGTTCACATCAGAGATAACAAGGCTCAGGATTCCATCTGACCGGGTGTATCCAATCGTCACATCGCCCACCTTGAAGTTGCCACTGGGCTCAGTGCCATCCAGAATCTCCATCGAGAACCGCCGTGCAATCTCGACGTTCAGATAGTTTGAGATGGCCGCAACCAACCGATCGGCATTGGTCGTCACCGTGGCATTTGCCGCACGCTCCGCCGCCGCCAAAGCCGCCGCGATCTTTGCCTTTTCGGCGTCATGGCCCGCTTTTTCGAACTTCAGTATATCAAGGGCTTGACTGTTGGTGCCTCCAAACTGGGGAAGCATCGGCGTGTAAGTCATCTCGGCATTGGCAGGAACCAGAGCGCCCGCCCCTGACAAGAGGCTCGTCGACAAGATTAAGAAGGATCGCCAAGCTGTTGTCATCATCAGGTCCATTTTAAAATCTAAACAAACTGAGAAAAGGCCCACGATTTCAAGTAGGGTCTTTTCTGCGCAGAAAATAACGTACGCGGGCCAGGTCACAAAATCACGAGTGACTTAATTACCCATGAAAGGCGGGTGCAGGCAATAATTTTGCGGAAATCCAATCTTATACAGTGCTATTTCTTTCTGCCTCAATAGAGCTAATGGCCGCCTCGGCAAGCGCAATCATGCATGTTCAGCTGAAAGTATCCAAAGAGATTCTGGCGAAACTAATTATCGCCCAAGGTGCATTTCGGCTGACTCGAATATACTTTTGGCATCTCTGTTCTTGACCCTTTGGGCGTTGCCTCCGACCTCTGGTGGCGAAGCAGTCGCAACGTGAATCCAAACGGTCAGACGGGCCGTATGAGCATGCCGTCACCCGCCCTCGACAGCGCGACAAACTGGTTTGGCACATTGCGCTTTGCAGGCGCGCGCCGCATGACGGCAGCCCCGGTCACCCCGCAGTGTTCCCGGATGCGGCGATCCAGTTTTGCCTGACGAACAAGGTCCCGTTCCGACTGCCGTTCTGGCGGACGACCGGAATGCTGGCCAGCATGTTCACGACGACCAACCTGGGCTGGGCGGCGTCAGATTACACGACGCCATGCCGGCGGCACAGACCGCGCCGGTCAGCCCCCGTATCGACGTGGCGCTGGCCCGCCGAACCTGCTGGCTGACAGCACCGTGTTTCTGGGCGATGGCCAAGTGGCAGGCCCGAAAGCACGGCGCTCAAGACCGGCACCCGTGGCACAAGGTGCCCCTGGCCATGGACACGACCACGTCGAACATCCGGGCGCTGGAATTCATCCCCACCAGCGACGGCAACACCCCCGTGCCGCCGGAACGGCTCGACCAGGCACCTGAGGGCGAGGAAATCGGCACGGTGACGGGGTGCTACGATGGGAGGTAGGGCGACTTCGGTCACGTCGGTCCGGGCGACATCGCCCAATCGCCCAATCGCCCAAGTTGAGTTATTTCCCCGTGTAAACAGTAGGCTATGCCAACTTGCGATAGGCGTTCAGCCCACCGGCAATGAACCTGGCGTTCTTGTATCCCATGTCCTGCAGTGTGGCGGCGGACAGTGCGCCACGGTTAAAGGCGTTGCAATAGCACAGGATCGTCTGGTCAAGATCGGGCAAGGCCGCCTCGACGTTCATTTCCAGTTTGCCACGGCTGACGTGCACGGACCCCGGAATATGTCCGGCATCGTGCTCTTCCTTGTCACGAATATCGAGGGCTACAGCGCCCGACCGCAACAGCGCATCCACATCTTCGGGCAGCACACCAGCGACGCGGTTCTGCGCCGCATCGGCAAGGTCTTGAAATTTCTGAGTATATGCCATCTGTATCACTCGCATTCTGTTTGGGTTGGTGTTGTTCGTCGTCGTATCGCCGTCCGGTCAGACCCGCCGCTGCGCCACAAGATCAATCAGGGCCGACCGACCGACATGGCGACTGCCTTCAGAGAGATCGGCCTCGTACTCGGCAAGGTGCAGAATATCGAGGTTTTTGAAACGATCGCCAAGAAGATCGGAAGTGTAAAGATTTTCCAGAATGCGGGGCCCACCGGTGTCGTGGCCAAGCTGCGCGGGCGTATAGCCGTGCAGCAGCAGCAGCCCACCTGGGGCCAAAGCGCGGACCATTCCGGCAAAGATTGCATCGCGCAAGGCGGGGTTCGCGAACTGGAAAAAGACGCCGACAACGACATCATACCGTCGCGCGCTCCAGTCCCAGGTGGCAATATCGGCCACATGAAAATCCACCGTGACGCCCTTTGTCTCTGCCAGCGCGCGCGCCTTGTCCACGGCCACGTCCGAGGCGTCCATCGCCGTCACCGCAAGCCCCTGCTCGGCCAGAAAGACCGAATTCCGCCCCTCGCCGTCAGCTACACAAAGGGCTGTCTGACCGGCAACAAGGCGACCCGCTTCACGGCCAAGAAAGGCGGCCGGATCGGTTCCGAACAGATAGCCGGGGGCCTTGTAACGATCGTTCCACATCTGCGGCACCTTTCTTGAGATCAATCTGCAATGGTCGGCCCGGCCAATCAGACCGGCCCTTTTCGTCTGAACTGCCCCGCATGTCCGGCTTCGGGCAACGGCACCAACGACAACTTCGCCGTGCCGCCCGTATCGCGCGGCACGGTTCGCGCCCCGGTTGCCGTGGCAGCAGGGGCGTTTCGGCCGCGAGACTCCGGACAACTTCAAACTGCGAGGATTGCCTTTTCGGGGTTACGCGGCGGTCACGGGTTGCGGTTTGGCCATCCATTCGCGCCCACGCAGCATGGCTTTCCAGTAGATCGGCGGCAGCATCTGTTCCTTCAGCAGCCAGGCAAGATGGCTGGGCTTTGTGCCGTCGATCAGCCAGCTGGGAAAGGACGGCAGCAGTTTGCCGCCATAGCCGAATTCCGCCAGCACGATGCGCCCACGCTCCACCGTCAGCGGGCAGGAGCCGTAGCCGTCATAGGCCACATCCGCCTCCTTGATCGCGCCCCTGTCCTTCAAAAGGTTATGGGCCACGACTGGAGCCTGCTTGCGCGCGGCGGCGGCGGTCTTGGCGTTGGGGGCGTTGCAGACATCGCCAAGGGAATAGATGTTGGGCAGGGTTTTGTGCCGCAGGGTCGCCTGATCGACGTCCACCCAGCCCGCCGCATCGGCAAGAGGCGAGACGCGCACGAAATCGGGGGCAACCTGCGGCGGGACGACATGGATCATGTCGAACCCGGTCTCCACGGTTTGCGTCGTGCCATCGGCCGTGGTCTGGGTGAACCAAGCGGTCTTGGCCCGGCCATCAATGCGAGTGAGGCGGTGCTGGAAATGCAACTGTGCCTTGTATTTCTCGATATACTGCATCAGCGCCGGAACGTATTCCTTGACACCAAACAGCACCGCACCGGCATTGAAGAAATCAATCTCGATGTTTTTAAGCCGCCCTGTCCGATACCAATGATCGCCGGACAGATAGAGCGCCTTCTGCGGGGCCCCAGCGCATTTGATCGGCATCGGCGGCTGGGTGAACAGGGCGCGCCCGCGCTCCAGCCCCTTGACCAGTTCCCAGGTGTAGGGGGCCAGATCATAGCGATAGTTCGAGGTGACGCCATTGCGGCCAAGCGTCTCGGTCAGCCCCTCGATACCCGCCCAGTTCAATTTAAGCCCCGGCGTGACGACCAGCTGGCCATATTTGACCACGCGGCAACCATCCAGAATGACCACATTCTTGTCCGGCTCAAAAGCCGCGACGGCAGCCTTTATCCAGCGCACACCGGCAGGGATCAATGATCCCATCGTCTTGGCGGTGCTTTCGGGGTCAAAGATGCCTCCGCCGACCATTGTCCAGCCGGGCTGGTAGTAATGGATGTCGACGGGGTCGATGATGGCGATGTCAAGGTCGGGCTTGCGCGCCTTCAAACTGGCCGCAACCGCAATCCCCGCCGCCCCGCCGCCGATGATCACAACGTCATGGGACGCATCGATCGTATCCGTGGGCGTGCGCCCGCCATTGGCGATGCGGCGCACCACCCCCGCCATGTCATAGCCAGCCGCCTTGGTCGCCGTGATGATCTCGGGCAAGGGCCGCCCGCGCCCGCCTTCGGACAGCGACCACAGCGTGGCCGACCTTGTCCCGGTGCGGCAATAGGCCAGGATCGGTTTCGGCAGATTGTCCATCGCCGCACCAAAGGCCAGCGCATCGGCATCGCCAACCTTGCCTGACACGATCGGCAGATAGGCGGCCTGCAGTCCCGCCGCCGTCGCCGCCGCCTCGATTTCGAAGAACGTCGGCTGGTCGGCGCCTTCGCCATCGGGGCGGTTGCAGATGACGGACTTGAACCCGGCGGCAGCAAGCGCCGCGATGTCTTGCGGATGAATCTGTTCGCAGACTGACAGGTTGGGCGTGATCGGTTTGGCGGTCATGGACAAGGCTCCTCCCAGAGCGTGCTTTGGCGTTGGTGGGTCAGGCCCGGTCGGTCTGCGACATGGCCCGCAGCGATGCGGACCGATTGCCAGACCGGCAAAAGACGATGATCGGGGTCGACAGGCTGGTCCGCAAATCACGGAACGTCGCAGATTCGGCCTGACCGGGAATCACCGGCAGATAACTAGCCGGGGACGAAGCCGACAGGGTCGGCGTGACGGACTTGAGGGACATCGGACGCATCCTGGAGGTTGGGTTATGAACAGTGCCTGGCGCTTACAGCCCGTTGATCGATACCTTCAGGAACCGCTTGCCGCTTTCGTCCGGCGGCGGCAGATCGCCTGCGCGCATGTTCACCTGCAAAGAAGGGATGATCAGCTTCGGCATGGCCAGTGTCGCGTCACGGGCCTCGCGGACCTGCACGAACTGATCTTCGGTGATGCCGTCCTTCACATGGATGTTGTGCGCATTCTGTTCGCCCACAGTGGTTTCCCAGCGGATCTCGCGGCCATTCGGGCCGTAATCATGGCACATGAACAGGCGGGTTTCGTCCGGCATCGACAGCACCCGCTTGATCGACCGATAGAGCGTCCGGGCATTGCCGCCCGGAAAATCCGCGCGGGCCGATCCGCCGTCGGGCATGAACAGCGTGTCGCCGACAAAGGCCGCATCGCCGATCACATGCGTCATGCAAGCGGGCGTGTGGCCCGGCGTGTGCATCGCAAAGGCCGTCATGCCGCCGATCTGATAGGTGTCACCATCCTTGAACAGCCGGTCGAACTGCGATCCATCCCGCTGGAACTCGGTCCCTTCGTTGAACACCTTGCCAAAAGTGTCCTGCACGATGGTTATGTTCTCGCCGATGCCGATCTTGCCGCCCAGTTTGCCCTGAATATAAGGCGCGCCCGACAGATGGTCGGCGTGGACATGCGTCTCGATCAACCATTCAAGGGTCAGGCCCCGGGCCTTGATGAAATCGATCACCGCGTCCGCCGAAGCATAGGTGATGCGGCCTGCGGCATAGTCGATGTCCATCACGCAATCGATCACGGCGGAGGACGTGCCGGCCGGATCGCGCACGACGTAGGTCACGGTGTTCGTGGGGTCGTCAAAGAATGCGGTGACCTCTGGTTGGATCGACAGATCAACGGTGTGAGGGATCGGGGCAAGGGCGGTCATGGTCTATCCTCCGTAAAGGGGTCAGGCGATTTGGCGACGGGGCAAGGCTTGCAGCCAGCGGGCAAGCACGATGCCGCCCCCGCACCGAGATCAGGAACACTGCGGTCGGTCAGGGCGTGAGGCTGCGCGCTGAAATGGCCCCACCGGACAGACGCCGGACATGCCCCATTTCACGCCAAACAGGGACGACCCGCCGATAAAGCGAAGCGTGCGATCCTGTGAACCGACATTTGCCATTTTTGCCTCCTTGAGGTCGCTTGGTGTTGCTTTGTATCTTCGTAAATGCTAAAGTGTCAAGCATGAAAATAGACATTCCTGCTGGAACTATAAACCCCTTCGAGGCCAAGGCCGAAGAGGTCTCCGCCACGCTCGCCGCCATGGCCAACCCAAAGCGGCTCTTGGTGATGTGCACCCTGCTGGCGGGCGAAAAGTCGGTGGGCGATCTGGCCGAGATCGTTCGACTGTCCCCTGCCGCCCTGTCGCAACATCTTGGCAAGATGCGCGCGCTGCGGCTGGTGTCGACTCGCCGCGACGGGCAGACAATCTACTACAGCCTGGCGAGCACGGAGGTTCAGGCCGTGCTGGAAACGCTCTATCGCGTTTACTGTGCGCCCGACTGCTGAGGGGCAAGCCGGTCCAGAAGGATGCCGCGATTGACTGTGATGTCGGCAATCGTCATGTCATCAAGCACGGACAGGAAAGCGCGCAAAGCCCTTTGTATTCCGCGTGATAGGTGGCAGACACCTTCCAGTGGGCAGGTGTTGGTTGCGGGGTTGAAGCACTCGACCAGTTCCAGTGGAGCTTCGGTCCAGCGGACCACCTCGCCGACCGTGATCTGATCGGCGGGCCGGGCCAGGCGCATGCCACCATTGCGGCCGCGAATTGTCTGGATATAGCCGCGCTGGCCCAGCACGTGAGATACCTTTACCAGATGCGCCTTGGAAATGCGGTGGACCCGCGACACTTCCTCGACCGTCACGATGGACGGATCGCGCAAGGCGACGTATTGTAGCGTTCTCAAGGCGAAGGTCGAATACTGGGTCAGATGCACGTGCGACACCTCCTGCGTCAAAAAGTTTCATACAAGATATAGCTTTTAGGATCCCACTGCAATAGTTGTGCAGGGCGCGGCCCGTCGACGCCCTGTCCGCCGGGGTCCCCAAAAGCCTTACAGGAGACGACGCATGACCCTCAACATCGGCGACACCGCCCCAGACTTCACCGCCGACACATCGACCGGCAAGACCCTGGGCTCCGACATGGGAGTGGCGTCGACACGTGTGCTGGCGGATGGGGCGCTGGAGTTGACGCTCGCCGACGGGTCTGTGCGCATCTACGCGGCTGGGGATTTTGTAGTTCTGGAGGGCGGCGGGATCGCGGTCTCCGGAGCGGTGGCTGCGGAACTGACTGCGCTGGCGGGAGCGGTGTCCGTGGCCGGCGTGGCGGCGGGGGCGTTAGCGGGGTTGCTCGGCGCAATCGCCGTGGCCGGTGTCGGACCGGAAGACACGGGTGTGAACGACGTCGCGGTTGACCGTGACGATCTCCGGGGCAACAGCGCTGGTGGTGGATGGGCGCGTCAGCGGTGCCACGGTATTCCGTGACACGGACGGGGATGGCGTGCTGGATGACGTAGAATTCTCGACCACGACCGATGCGGCCGGGAACTTCGACCCGGACAACTTGCCCGGCTCCGGCGCGCTGGTATCCTTCGGCGGTATCGACGTCTCGACCGGACTGCCCTTCATCGGCATGTTGATTTTCACCCAGAACTGAGCCGGTTTTTTCACCGAGAAGTGAGCCACCTCTGATTATGTTTTTCGGTTCATGCTGGGGTCAAGGCTGGGTTTGTCTCCTTCTTCTTTCGGGCTGCAGCAGCTGAACTTGCTTTGAAGCGGAAGCTGTCGTTTCCAGTTTCAAGGATGTGGCAGCGGTGGGTGAGGCGGTCGAGCAAGGCGGTGGTCATTTTGGCATCACCGAAGACGTTAGCCCATTCGCTGAAGCTGAGATTGGTGGTGATGACGACGCTGGTGCGCTCGTAGAGTTTGCTCAGGAGGTGGAAGAGCAGCGCGCCGCCCGAGGCGCTGAAGGGGAGATAACCCAATTCGTCCAGGATCACGAGGTCGAGCTTGGTCAAGCCTTCCGCGATCTGGCCAGCTTTGCCCTTGGTCTTTTCCTGTTCGAGGGCGTTGACCAGTTCGATTGTGGAGAAGAAGCCGGAACGTGTCAACGACTTTGAGACAGCGGGTTTTTGAGTTTAGGCTTGGGCTGGCTCCGTCTTCTTGGGCGGGTTGATCCAGACAGCAGTCGGGATTTGGGGTGGTTTGGGACGCTGGCGGACGAATCTCTCTGGGGTGCTGAGAAA
>CAMBWO010000162.1 GCA_945871285.1 Pseudorhodobacter antarcticus
AGCGACCGCGAACGGCGCACCGCCGTCACGCTGATGCGCAACTTCAAGGCGCGCTATAACGATTGGGCGTTGGACTGCACCAATGTTCCCATGAAAGACGGCGAACAGCCGGTCGGCAACCAGTTCACCCACGAGATTTGCACCGGCACATCAGCCGATGGGCGGATTCGGGTCGCCATCGAAGCCAGCTATCTGCGCAAAAAGGGCCAGACAGCGGTCAATCTGGAAACCCAAACCGTCAATGGTGGTTATTTCGAAAGCCAGACCCGGTTTGAACAAACCCTGACCCTCCATGCCCCCACGGTGTCGCCGTGACACTAGTTTTGCAGGCGCCCATCGGCCATGAAGTTGCCGGTCATCGTGGCCTTGTCAAAGTCAACATCCGAGGTGGCTGCGGTGGCAAAGCGGTTGCCAGTCAGCACCGCCCCCGTCACCTTGGCCCGCCGCAGATCCGCCCCGTAAAAGTCGGTCAGGCTGATGGTGGCCCCCACAAAACTGGCGCGGCTGGCCTCGGCCTTGACGAAACCGGCATTGTTGATCGCGGCACCGTCGAACACGCTGCGCCCCAGATGCGCGCCGTTCAGGTTGGCTCCCTCAATGGTGGCGCGGCTGAAGTCAGCGTTGTTGGCGACGGCATCATGCGCCACAGTGCGGTCCAGCACGGCATCGGCAAGTTTGGCCGAGGTCAGTCGCGCCGTCTGCATCCGCGCCTCGGTCAGGTCGGCACCGCTGAAATCGGCACCGGACAGTTGCGCGCCATACATCATGCTGCGCGACAGGTCGGCCCCTTTGAAGCTGGCCTGAGTGCCGTCGATCATATTGAAGTTGGTGCCGTATGCGTTCACACCGTCCAGAATGGCCCCGCGCAGATTGGCCCGGTGAAAGCTGGCATCGGTCAAGTTGGCCCCGGTCAGATCGACCCCTTCCAGATTGGCCTTTTTAAAGGACACCCCGGTCAGGTCACAGCCGCGACATTCGTGGCGCAGACCGGCGATCAGGTCGTCAGCCGGACCCGCCGCCGCCCCGGTCGCCGCAACCACTCCCGCTACAACCACGGCCATCCCGATGTTCCACATTGTTTTTCGACCCCTGCCGGTAAGGAGGCACAAAATGCGCCCAATGACCTGTGATAGCGCAACCCGTCCTTGGCCGATCCTTTGTGGCGCATTGGGAATCTCAATGTTGCTGGTGGCCGCGGCACCCGCCGAAACCCCCTCTGTCACCATCAGTGGTGATGCGCGGGTGATTGATGCCGATGTCCTGATCGTGCAGGGCAAACGCGTAATCCTGTGGGGCCTCGATGCGCCTGAACGGACGCAGACCTGCGTTCTGGATGGCAAGGAGTGGGGCTGTTACGACGTGGCCAAGCGCACGCTCGAGGCGTTGGCGGGGCGTGGCCCCATTGAATGCACCTTGACCGGTGATGCGGACCCGTTCGGACGGCGCCATGGGGTGTGCACCTATGGCAGCGAGGATCTGAACGCGCAGATGATTGAGATGGGCATGGCGTTGGCCTTTGTCGAACAGACCTCCGACTATGAACCCCAGCAATTGCAGGCGATCACCGACGGCGTCGGGCTCTGGCAGCCCGGCGTGGTGTTTGAGGAACCCTGGATATGGCGGCGCGCCCATACCCCCGGCGGCTATCGTTAAGACGACAGGAATGGCAGGAAGGACGATGGCCCCATGACCTCTTTAGTTCGCGTTTTCGGCGGCACTTTCAACGACGGTGCGTTCGACACCCTGATGCGGTGGTGTCTGTCCATTGCACTGATGGCGCTGAGCGCGGTTATCCTGTGGGATTACGGGCTGCTGCAATACCTGTTCAGCGCCGACACCAGCCGGATTTCAGTGGTGATTGCGGGGCTGTTTCTGGGCTTTGCGGTGCACAGTCTTTGGATCATCCTTTGGATGTCGCGCGAATATCGGCAGGCCCTCACGGCCGTGGACGCCTTGACGCAATCCAAAGGCCTGATCGTGGTCGAGGGCGGCCAGATCACCGCGTTGGTGGGCAAACTGGCACCCCAGGGCTTGATCGCCGACTATTTCCGCACCGTCACCACATCGCTGACCGAACCGGATGGCGACCGGCAGTTGCTGCTGCAAAGCGTGGCCGCCAGCCTGCGTCGCCGCACCAAGGTGGGCGTCTATGGCGCGGACCTGCTGTACAAGCTGGGCATGCTGGGCACGATGATCGGGTTCGTCATGATGCTCAACTCGATGGGCGACATGAAGAATTTCGACGTGGAAACCCTGCGCGCCGCATTGCAGCGGATGATCGGGGGCATGGCGGTGTCGCTTCTGACCACCATCGCGGGGCTCGTCGGGGGCATCTTGCTGCGGGTGCTGTATAACCTCGCCGAGGGGCTGACAACCGACATCATGCAGACCATGGTGCAGGTCACCGAAGCCACCCTCGTGCCGCGCCTGAAACCAAAGGCCGCTGGCAATGTTTGAGGAAGAACCGGAACCGGAATTTGAAATCTTTTCGGCCCTGCTGTTCAACTCGCTCAAGGCCATCACCTTCATGTTCTTTGTGTCCTTCGCCATGATCAACCCGGTCGCCGAAAGCGGCAAGGTCGACCCCAAGGCCGAGATGATGATCACCGTGACCTGGCCCGATGGCAGCCCCGATGACGTCGATACCTATGTGGCCGATCCTGCGGGAAACGTCGTGTGGTATAACCGACGCGAGGCGGGGTTGATGCATCTGGACCGTGACGACCGGGGCATGTTCCGCGATGTGATCGAGCTGAACGGCAAGACCATCGAAAACCCGCTCAATCAGGAAATCATTTCATTCCGGGGGCTTAGCGATGGGGAATACACGGTGAACATCGTGCATTACATCGCCAATGGCGGCAATCTGCCGGTGCAGGTCAAGGTGGAAAAGCTGAACCCCAAGGTCACGCTTGTATTCTATGACACCATCGCCCTGACCGGCACCGGCGACGAACAAACCGCCGTACGCTTCACGCTGGACGGGGCCGAGGTCAAGGATGTGAACAACCTGCCGCGCGATCTGGTCGCCCTGACCCGCAACGATGCGCCGGTCAAACCCGCGCCGTCGCTGGATGCCGCAACGGGCGAGGAGGTCAAATGACCGTCACCATCCTGCTGACAGCCGGGGCCTATGCGCTGGTCGCGGCACTCTTGTTGGTCATCTTGATTGGCACCCGCGTGCCGCTGACATTGAAGGCGCTGGCAACGGGGGCGACCTGTGCCATGATTCTGTGGACCTATCACAGCATCGGCGAGTTGCGCGGTCTGCCGACCGACAGCGAGCCGCCGCGCCATTTCCGGATGCATTGGGCGCGCGTCGTCGAGCCCAATCTGCTGATGAAGGAAAAGGGCCATGTCTTCCTGTGGCTTGAGGAACTGGACGACAAGAACTACCCCAGCGGCACCCCGCGCGCCTATGCGCTGGCCTATGACCCCGAACTGGTGAAAAAGGTCGAAACGGCCATGGGCAAGATTCAGGACGGCGAGGAAATCTCGGGCACCATCGATGAAGCGCCGACCGAAGAATTGGACGATACCGCCGAGACGCTGGCGCAAAAGGCCAAAGAGGGCGCCCGACCGGGCGGCCCGGACAGTGGCATGGTGGGCGAACGCTATTTCGACTTTGACCCGTCCATGCTGACCTTTGGCGAGGCCGCAGCCCCGATCACACCGGAGAAGGACCAGTAACCGGTCTGACCCCGGTCAGCGCAATATAGGCACCCGTCAGATCTGCAGCGCCCGTGGCGGCGATCAGCGCGTCTGGCGTGCCCTCGGACGTGACCTTGCCGGTCACCAGAACAACGATGCGGTCGGCCTCGGCCACCTCGTCAACCAGATGGGTGGCCCACAGGATAGACATGCCCTTGGTCTGGACGATGTTGCGCAGGTTGCGCACCAGCGCCAGCCGGGCCGTGGCATCCAGTCCGGCCGAGGGTTCGTCCAGCAGCAGCAGTTTCGGATCTGACATCAGGGCGCGGGCAATCTCGATCCGGCGCTGATTGCCGCCGGACAGTTTGCGCACCTGCCGGTCCATCATGTCGCCGATGTCCATCAGTTCGGCCACCCTCTCGATCCGCAGACGCAGCGAACGGCCGAAATAGCCGAACATCCCGCCGTGAAATTTCAGGTTGGCCTTGACCGTCATGTCCAGGTCCAGCGAACGTGATTGAAACACCACCCCCAGTTGCGACAGGATCGCGCCGGGGTTCTGGCGATAGGTCATGCCAAACAGTTCGACCGTGCCGCCGTCCGCCGCAAACAGGCCCGAACATATCTGGAACAGCGTCGATTTTCCCGCGCCATTCGGCCCCAGCAGACCCACCAATTCGCCTGGCCCGATCCGCAGATCAACGCCGTTCAGGGCCAGGTGGCTGCCATAGGATTTGGTCACCGCCTGAATGTTCAAGATCGCGGGCTGCGGTTCGGTCATGGCCGCGTCTCCTTTTGAGTGTCCAGAATGGTGGCGACAAGATGGGCGATGTCGCCGGGACCGCGGTCAGAGTCGCTGCGGTCCAGCCGGAAATCTCCGGCGATGCGGGCAGGGCGGCCCGCCAGCAGGATCACCCGGTCGGCCAGACGTGCCGCATCCTCGGGGTCGTGCGACACCAGAATGACGGTGGGGCGTTCAGCGCGAAAAATCGACAGGAACAGGTTTTGCAGATCGTGCACCACGGCGCGGTCCAACGAGACAAAGGGTTCGTCCAGCAGCAGCAGGCCCGGATTGACCGAAATCGCCCGCGCCAACCCCAGCCGCCGCTGCATGCCTCCCGACAGCTGACGCGGAAAGGCGGCGCTTTGGCCGCCAAGGCCAACGCGGTTCAACAGGTCAGCAATCTGGCCCTGCGTCAGACCGGGCCGCACGGCGCGCAGATTGGCTGCCGCATCCAGCCAAGGCAACAGCCGCGCATCCTGAAACACCAACCCCGGCGGCGGCCCCTGATCGGCCGGGATGCCACCCACCAGACAGCGCCCGGCGTAATGGCGCTCCAACCCGCCGATGATGCGCAACAGGGTCGTTTTGCCCACACCGGACGGCCCGATCAAGGCGACCACCTCGCCCGAGGCGACCTCGAACTTCAGCGGTCCGAACAGCGGCTGCGCGGTGGACCCGAACTGCATCGCGGTCAGATCGACGGTTACGGTTGGTCCTTGCGCCATCTGACCACCCTCCTTTCAATCGGCCGCAGCAGCCCGTGTTCAAAGACCACCACCATCGCCACAAAGACCGTGGTGTAGGACAGGATGCCGCCCATGTCGAAATACTGGAAAAAGATGCTGACACGGAACCCGACCCCACCGTCGGACCCCAGCACCTCGAAGACCAGAACGATCTTCCAGATCAGGGCAAGGCCGGTGCGGGCCGCCGTCATGATGAAAGGTATCAGTTGTGGCAGCCAGATCAGCCGTATCCGCCGCCACAGCGGCATCCGGAAGGCATCGGCCAACTCGTCATATTCGGGCAGGAACGCCCGCACCCCCTCGCGGATCGTGGTGATGACCAAGGGGGTCTTGTTGATCACCACGGCCAATATCAGGGCAAATTCCGACAGACCCAGCCAGATATAGCAGATGATCGCCACCACGATGGCTGGCATGTTCATGCCAACCATAACCCAGGGGCCAAACAACCGGTCCACCGCCGCCACCCGCCCCAGCACGAACCCCAGAACCCCGCCCAATGCCATGGCCACGACAAAGCCGATGGCAGCACGGTTCAGCGTCTTGCCAAAGTCGGCCAGAAGGTGGCCGTTCAGCGTCAGGTCCACGATCTCGGACGCGACCAGCACGGGCGAGGGCATGAAACGCGATTGCGCCACCCCCGCCGCCACCTGCCACAGGACCAGCAAAAGCGGCAAGGAAAGCCATTCCAGCCTGATCCCAAGGGGGCGCGCGCGTGGTGCCAAGTTCGCCTCCTTCTGCACCATACGGGCAGCCAAATCCGTTACTTGCTGTAACCTGCCCAAAAGGTCCCAGGCGCCAGATCGGGCTTGTCCCCGATGACATCACTGCCACCATATTTCGCCAGCAAGGCATAGGTTTCGGTCGCGGCCTGAATATCCGCCTCACCATAGCTGGTGACGATACCGGCCCTGTAGGCATCGCGCAGGGCGATGAACAGGGCGTCATCGGTTTCGGCGCCCTTCATCTGCGGACGGATCGTGTCCCAGATGGCATCATCGGTCAGCAGGCGGTTCTTGGTCGCAAACGACGCATCCAGAAAACGCTGCACAGCTTCCTTCTTCTTGCGGGCAACCTTTTCGCTGAACACCCAACCCAAAAGCGGCGGCTGCTTGGAAACCCCCAAGTCAGCCAACATATCCTTGACCGAGATGATCTGCTCCATCCCGGCCAACTGGGCCCGAACGTTGAAATGCCAGAAATTCATCGCCGCCTGCGCCTGACCGCCGGTCAGCATTTCATTGACCAATGGCGGCGGACCGAACTCGGCATTGATCAGGTCGGGCAGCACCTTGCCGGTCTTGGCGTTGAAATAGGCTTGCAGGATGATATAGCTTTTGTCGACCGGACCACCGGCCACGGCCAGGGTGTGCCCCTCAAGGTCGGCCACGGCTTTCACCGGTCCGGCGGGGTTGACCATCAGACCGCCCACGACCAGCGAATGGGGCACAAAGGCGAAATCTGCACCCTGATTGCGCTGACTGGACACCCAGACGAAATCGGACAGCATCGCGTCCACCTCGCCCGCTTGCAGGGCGACCTGACCCGCCTTGCTGTCGGCCACGCCGCGCACCTCGATCTTGATCAGGTGGTATTCATCCAGCTTGGCCGCCTGCATCGCGGCGATTTCCCACGATGCGGTGCCGCCCTCTTGCAGGGCAATGGCGATCTCTTTGCCCTCTGGACCGAAGGCCGAAGTTGAAAACCACGCAGCCCCCATAAGCCCGGCAATCGCAAACCTTCTGTTGACGCGCATCTTGATCCTCCACTTGGCAGCACGACGTTTTTCAAGAGGTATCACGCGGGGTTATTCGACTTGCCAATATTCAACATCGGTGGTGGTGAATTGACGAACCGGCCCCTGCCAAAGACACTCAGGTCCACGTTGACCTATTTCATGGGTCTTTGAAAGGAACTGCAATGCACCAGAAACTGGCGGTAGTCGTGTTGGCCCTGTTTGGCGGCACCTTGTCTGCGATGGCTGAGGGCAACCTTGCCTCGCGTCCGATTGATCTGCCGGATCTGATGCTGAAGGGCGACCTTTCGATGTCCGCAACGGAATATGTGCTGGAGACGGGCAAATACTACCGCATCAACATCTCCTCCGATGGGCAAGAGGAGTTT
This sequence comes from Pseudorhodobacter antarcticus, assembly GCA_945871285.1. Taxonomy (GTDB): domain Bacteria; phylum Pseudomonadota; class Alphaproteobacteria; order Rhodobacterales; family Rhodobacteraceae; genus Stagnihabitans. The sequence goes on from CAMBWO010000162.1 coordinate 7,306, forward strand.
GCCTGGATGGCGCCGGAACTGTTTCGCAATTCCTGGGTCAACCAGATCGTGGTCAACGAACTTGAGGTCAAGGCTTACGGCGTCTACAGTCTGGAATTTGATGCAGAGGGGACGTTCGAGTTGACCTTTGTGCCGATCCGGCCCGGTCGCTATGACTTTTGGGTCGATGGGTATGAGACGCGGGGCATGAAAGGTGCCTTCATGGTAAACTGAGATGAACCGCACCCTCCTGGCCGCCGCGATCTGCCTGACGGCGTTGCCGACCTTTGCCAAGGACACCGGATTGATCTTTGTCAGTCTGGAACGCGGCAATGAGATCCTGGTGCTGAACCCGGACATGACCGAACACAAGCGCATCGAAACCTCGCGCCGACCGCGGGACATGCATTTCAACGCAGCCCATGACAAACTGTATGTCGCCTGCGGCGACGACGATTCCATCGACGTGATCGACGTGGCCACGCTCGAGGTGATTGATAGCATCCCGACCGGCCCCAGCCCCGAGGTGTTTGCTTTTTCACCAGATGAGACAAAGATTTACGTGTCGAACGAAGAAGATTCGACGATGGAAATCATCGACGTTGCCACCAAGACCGTCACCGCGCGGGTGCCCACAGGGGCCGAGCCCGAGGGCGTGATCACTGGGTTGGATGGCAAGACCGTCTTTGTCACCTCCGAAGTGGCCGACATGGTGCATGTGGTGGACACAGCCACGGCCCGTGTGACCAAGAACATCGTGGTCGGCACCCGTCCCCGGCGGTTCATCGCGACACCGGATGGGGCCGAGTTGTGGGTCAGTGACGAGCTGTCCTCCGAGGTCCATGTGATCGACCTTGCCACGCTCGAGGTGGCCGAAGTCCTCAGCTTCCTGCCCCCCGGCTTTCGCCCCGAGGATGTGACGCCCGTTGGCATGGCCATCACCCAGGACGGCAGCAAGGTGATCGTCACCTTGGGCCGCGCCAATCATGTCGTCTTTGTCGATGCCAAATCGCGCGACGTTCTGGCCTATACGCTGGTCGGCAGCCGGGCCTGGGATGTGGACATCTCGCGGGACGAGACGACGGCCTATGTCGCCAATGGCCTGTCCGATGACATCACGGTGATCGACATGGCCACGATGAAGGCTATCCAATCGGTGCCGGTCGGGCGCACACCCCATTCGATCCGGGTGGACGACTGATGCGCGCAGTCCTGATCCTGATGATGGTGTGCTGGGCCGGCGTTGTGGCGGCCAAGGATCTGCGCATCGGCTATTTGTCACTGTCAGGTGACACGCGCTACACGCAGGATTGGGGCTATGCCCGGCTGATCACGCCGCCGCCAATCCGCACGGTCGAGGGGGCGCAGATGGCGATTGCCGATCTGGCGTTTCTGGCCGAAGCGGTCAACCTGAAACCCGTGCTGGATGCACGGGAGTCCGGCCCCGAGGGCCTGGCGGCGTCATTGCAGGCCATGGTGGCGGATGGGGCAGAGTTTATCGTGCTGGACCTGCCCGCACCCCTGGTCGAGGTGGTCGCCCAGTCGGCGGCGGACCTGCCCGTCACCCTGATCAACGCCACCGCACCCGAAGATGCGGTGCGGTCGGCCTGCCATGCCAACATGTTGCACTCCGGGCCGTCGCTGCGCATGACGATGGACACGCACGTCCAATACCTGCGGGCGATGAATTGGCTGCGCGTGCTGGTTCTGGTGGGCGAGGACCCGTCGGATCAGGGTCTGGCCGATGCGTTCACCCTGTCCGCCGAACGGATGCGGCTCGAGATTGTCGGACGTCGCGACTTTACCTTGGCCGCCAATCCGCAAGCGCGCGAGGGCAACAACGTCAAGCTGCTGACGGCCGATCTAGACTATGACGTGGTGTTCGTGGCCGACACGCGCGGCGAGTTTGGCCGCTATATCCCCTATGCCACCCAACTGCCGCGCCCGGTGATCGGCTCGGTTGGCCTGACCGCCCAAGCCTGGCATTGGGCGATGGAGCGGGATGGCGCCACGCAGGTCAGTTCGCGCTTTGACAAGATGACAAACGGGCGCAAGATGTCCTCCGCCGACTGGGCGGTTTGGGTGGCGGTGAAATCGGTGATATCGGGCTATACCAAGGTGCCAAACGCCGATCAGGCCGCCGTGCGCGACTATCTGAAATCGCCCAAGTTCCGGCTGGACGGCTCCAAAGGCGTGACACTGGGCTATCGCCCCTGGGATGGTCAGTTGCGGATGCCGATCCTGCTGGCCACCCATGACGCCGTGATCGCAATTGCACCGATCGAGGGCTATCTGCACCCCGAAACCACGTTGGACACCTTGGGCACCGATCAGGCAGAATTTGTGTGCGATTGACGCGGCTTCAACTGTTGCTTGGACTGTGGGTGATCATCGAACGCGAGATTGCCAAGTTTGCCCGTCAACGCGAACGGCTGTTTTCCAGCATGGTGCGCCCCCTGCTGTGGCTGATCGTCTTTGCCAGTGGGTTGCATGACCTGCTGGGCGTCTCGATCATCCCGCCTTATCGCACCTACACACCCTATCAGGAATACATCCTGCCGGGGCTCATCGGCATGGTGGTGCTGTTTCAATCCATGCAATCGGCGCTGTCACTGGTCTATGACCGCGAGGTCGGGGTGATGCGGGTGATGCTGGTCACGCCGCTGCC
>CAMBWO010000163.1 GCA_945871285.1 Pseudorhodobacter antarcticus
GCCAGATCGACCCGCACCACGGCCTCCAGATAGGCGGATGAAATCAACTCGCGTTCGCGCAGTTGCGCCAGCGTCTGGGCCTCGGCCCCCGGTTCGACGCGAAAGACCACACCAGCGCAGCGTGCCCCCGGCAAGGGGTCCAGCGCCAGAACCAGACCCATGGCCTGCGGTGTGCCACGGTGGTGGATCGACCTCATGCAAAAGCTGCGGTGCCAATCCTGAACCGTGGCAATATGCCGTTCAGCCACCGGAAAGCCGGGGTTCCAGATCAGCGATCCATAGCCAAATACCCACATCGGATCGTCCAGCGTCTAGCCCTCATTGTTGGTGCCCTGTAGACAGCATCGGCGTGGTGAAGAAAAGGGGCGGTGATGCGGGTCTTGCTGTGGATCGCGGGTGTCTTGGCGGTGCTGTGGGGCGGGTATTGGTTTGTCGGATCGACAGCCGTTGAACGGGGCACGGCCCAGTGGTTTGAGGATCAGGCCGCCTTGGGGCTGACGGCCGAGCGCGAGGATATCTCGGTTTCAGGATTTCCCAGCCGGTTTGACCTGACCGTCACAAAGCCGCATTTTGCCGATCCTGCAACGGGATGGGGCTGGCGTGCGCCCTTTGCCCAAGTGCTGTCGATGACCTGGAAGCCCTGGCATGTGATTGCGGCACTGCCGAATGACCAGTTGATCGAGGGGCCGGGCGAGGCGATTGCGCTGACCTCCAGCCGGATGATGGCATCGCTGCGGTTGTCGCCCACGACCGATCTGCCGCTGCAAGAGGTGGTGATCGAGGGGCATGATGTTCTGGCCAAGTCAGACCTTGGCTGGACGGTGGGGACCAAATCTCTGGTTTTGGCGCTGGGCCCCGATGCGGCGGACCCGCTGGCGCAGCGACTGGGTCTGCGGATCACCGACCTGACCCCCAACCCGGCCTTTGCCGCCCTGGTGCCCGACCTGGGCGACCGGATCAGCACTGTGCAACTGGACGCGACCCTGACCCTGTCGGCCGCACTGGACCGGCACATGGCCGAAACCCAACCCCGCCTGACCGCCGTCACGCTGACGAACCTGCGCGCGGAGTGGGGCGCCCTCAAGCTGACCGCAAAGGGCCAGGTGGACCGGGGGCCGGATGGCTTTGCCGTCGGCCAGATCGACTTTCGGGTCGAGAACTGGCGCAACATCCCGGCGCTGATCGTGGCGCTGGGGCTGGTGCGGCCCGAAATGGGCGCGACGATCACCCGTGGGGTCGAGACGCTGGCCCGTGCCGGGGGCAACCCGGACGTGCTGGATCTGCCGCTGATCTTTGCCGACGGGCGGATGGTGCTGGGGCCCCTGCCGCTGGGCGCCGCCCCGCGCATGGACTAACGGCAGTAAGGATTGCCGCCCCGCTTGGAGACGTCAAAATGGATGTGGTCCTCGTGATAGCCGTCTGAACCGGGGCCCAGGGTCGTGCGGAACGGACCGCAGGCCGCCTTGTGTGCGGCGCGGATCTGGCGGCCAAAGTTTACCGCCACCGTCACGGTCTTGCCCGATTTGAGGGCAAATCCCCCGATGTCGATGGCATTGCCCAGACCATGTTCGCTGACCTTGTTGCCACGCACGTTGTTGCGCGGACGGCAGCTATAGCTGTCGGCGATGTTCATCTGAACGACCTGGTTCTGGAAAGCCGGTTGCAGTCCCTGGTCGATCCAGATGGCAAGCGCCTGAGCCGCGTCGCAATTGATCGTCGGCGCCGGGCTCAGCCGCACCCCGTTGATCGACGTCACCTGCACCGGCTCGGCCACGTTGCAGCCCCCGGTGCGCGATGCGATCGGTTGCAGCGCGGTGCCCTTGATGTTGGCGTTGTTGCAGACCGACCCCTTGCGGGTTGCCCTGGGCTTGCTGGGCTGAGCCGCGAGCTCCTGCGGACGGGCAGTTGGACGGGCGGCGGGGCGAACCGCTGGCACAGGGGTGCTGACAACGGTCAGTTGCGGACGGGGCTGCGGCAGCAGCGACCGTTTGGGCGCCTCGGCATGGGCCAGGCCTGCGGTACAGACCAACATCAGGCCCCATACCGCACGCCGCACGCTCAACTGCCCGCCGCCTTGGCTGCCGCGACCCGACCGAAATCGGGGGCGGATGTGTCCTGCCCGGCCTCGATGATGCCGCGCCGGATGGCGCGGGTGCGGGTGAAATAGGCGTGCAACAGGTCGCCGTCACCCATGCGGATGGCGCGTTGCAGGGCGAACAGCTCCTCGGTAAAGCGGCCCAGCACGTCCAGAACGGCATCCTTGTTGGTCAGGAACACATCGCGCCACATCGTCGGGTCGCTGGCCGCGATGCGGGTGAAATCGCGAAAGCCGGTGGCAGAATACTGGATCACCTCGGAATTCGACACCTGCGCCAGATGGTCGGCCACGCCCACCATCGTATAGGCAATCAGATGCGGCGTGTGGCTGACCACGGCCAGCACCAGATCGTGGTGGTCGGCCTCCATCGTATCCACCCGCGCGCCCATCGCCTCCAACAGGCTGCGCAACTGGTTGATCTTGCTGGGTTCCGTGTCCGGCAGCGGGGTCAGCAGCCACCAGCGGTTCTGAAACAGCGTGGCAAAGCCAGAGCGTGGACCCGAATACTCGGTCCCCGCCATCGGGTGGCCGGGGATGAAGGTCACGCCAGGGTGCAGGCAGGGCGCGACCGCGGCAATCACCGCCTGCTTGACCGACCCCACATCGGTGACGGTGGCGCCCGGTGCCAGATGCGGCCCGATCTCGGCCGCAAGGGCAGCCATGGCGCCCACCGGCACCGCCAAGACCACCAGATCGGCACCCTGCACCGCCTCGGCCGCCGTGGCGCAAACCCGGTCACACAGTCCGATCTCCAGCGCCACCGCCCGCGTCTCGGCCGATTTGGCGTGGCCCACAATCTCGCCTGCCAACCCCTGCGCCCGCATCGCATGGGCCATCGACGAGGCAATAAGCCCCAGGCCGATCAGGGCGACGCGGTTGTAAACCTGGGTCATTTCGCGCCTTTGAACTGCGCTATCGCATGGGCCACCCGACGGCACGAGGATTCGTCGCCAATCGTGATGCGCAGGCAATGCGGCAGTTTGTAACTGGCAACCCGCCGCACCAGAAGACCCTGTTTTTGCAGGAACACATCACACTCCTCGGCCTCTTCTTGCGACGAGAACCGGGCCAGGATGAAATTGGTCATCGAGGTGTCGGAGGGGATGCCCAACTCGGCCAGGGCCAGGGCCAACCAGTGCCGCATCCGGGCGTTGTCGGTCCGGCAGCGGGCGATATAATCCTGATCGCGCACCGCCGCCTCGGCCACCTCCAACTGCGTGTTGGACAGGTTGAACGGACCACGAACGCGGTTCAACACCTCGATGATCTGTTGGGGGCCATAGGCCCAGCCAATGCGCAAACCGCCCAGACCGTAGATCTTGGAGAAGGACCGCGTCATCACGACATTGCTGCGCGCCTCGATCACGGCCAGCCCGCCGTCGAACCCTTCGACAAACTCGGCATAGGCGCCGTCCAGCACCAAAATGGCCTGGGGCGGCAGGCCATCGGCCAGCCGTGCCACCTCGGCCGCCGAAATCATCGTGCCGGTGGGGTTGTTGGGGTTGGCGATGAAGACCAGTTTGGTGCGCCGGTTGCAGGCCTTGAGGATCGCATCCACATCGGTGGTGCGGTCACGCTCGGCCACCTCCACCGGGGTGGCCCCGGCGGCGAGCGCAGATATGCGGTACATCAGGAACCCGTGTTCGGTGAACACGACCTCGTCCTTGGGGCCGGCATAGGCCTGGCACAGAAAGGTGATGATCTCATCCGACCCGGCCCCGCAAATCACCCGCGCGGGGTCCATCCCATGCACCTCGGCAATCGCCGTGCGCAGGGCGGCGTGGTCGGTCGAGGGGTAGCGGTGCAACTGGTGAACCGACCGCTGAAACGCCTCCTTGGCCCGGTCCGAGGGGCCAAAGGGGTTTTCATTGGACGACAGCTTGACGATATTGGTGACACCCGCAATCGCAGCCTTGCCGCCCACATACAGGGCAATGTCCATGATTCCGGGCTGTGGCCTGATCGCTTCGTTCATCTTTTCGCCTTTCGTTGCCGGGGTTTTATCCATGCAGGCGGATTTTTGCCAGCAACAATTGGCGCTACGTCAGTGCTTGTCCGATTTGGCGGCCAGATAATCCATCAGCGCCATCAGCACGCCCGACAGGACAAAGGTAAGGTGGATGACCACCAGCCAGAAAAACCGCCGGTCCATCTGCGCCATATCCGTCACCTCTTCGACGCTCATGAACCACTTCAGCAGGTCAATCGCCGAAATCGCGACGATCGAGGCGATCAGCTTCATCTTCAGACCCGAGAAATCGACCTTGCCCATCCAGTCGGGCCGGTCGGCGCCGGCGTCGAAATCGAACTTCGAGACAAAGTTCTCATAGCCTGAAAACAGCACGATCAGCAGCAGGTTGCCCGCCAGCGTCAGGTCGATCAGGGTCAGCACGACCAGGATCACATCCTCGCTTTTCATGTCCAACATCTGGGGAATGTATTGGTAAAGCTCGCGCAGGAAAACGATGCTGAGCATCCCCAGCGCCACCACCAGCCCCAGATACATGGGCGCCATCAACCACCGTGAGGCAAACAGGAACCTTTCAAAAGCCCGCTCGGCACTGTTCGGCTGCGTCATCATCAACCCCTTGCAATTCCACAAAAAAAGCCCGCCAAACTGGCGGGCCTCCGGCTGCCTTTTGGGGCAACATATCAGTTCTTGGCGTAATATTCGACAACCAGATTCGGCTCCATCTGAACCGGATAGGGCACATCCGACAGGCCGGGGGTGCGCACGAACTTGACCACCAGTTTGGAGTGGTCCGCCTCGATGTAGTCGGGGACGTCGCGCTCGGCCAGTTGGGTGGCCTCCAGGATGACGGCCATCTGCTTGGACTTTTGACGGACCTCGATGATGTCGCCTTCCTTGACGCGGTAGGAGGCGATGTTCACCCGCTGGCCGTTCACGGTGACGTGGCCGTGGTTCACGAACTGACGGGCGGCGAACACGGTCGGCACCAGCTTGGCGCGGTAAACGACGGCGTCCAGACGACGCTCCAGCAGGCCGATCAGCGCCTCACCGGTGTCGCCACGCTGGCGCTCGGCGTCGGAATAGATCTTGCGGAACTGCTTTTCGGTCAGGTCACCATAGTAACCCTTCAGCTTTTGCTTGGCGCGCAGCTGGGTGCCAAAATCGGACAGTTTGTTCTTGCGGCGCTGACCGTGCTGGCCGGGACCGTATTCACGCTTGTTCACCGGGGACTTCGGACGGCCCCAGATGTTTTCGCCCATGCGGCGGTCAATCTTGTACTTGGCAGAGGTGCGCTTGGTCATCTCTGATCTCCTTCTTGCGTTACGAAGGGCGTTGTCCTTTTCCGGCGAACCGGCGACAGGCTTTCCCTTGCGGGACCCACCAACACCAATGAAAAGCCCCGGACCATAAGTCCGGGACTGGGGCGGCTTATACAGGGCGGCGGCGTGGTGTCAACGAGGGATCGCGGGGGCCTGGCGCCCGGATCACACGGCCATGTCGTGCCGCAGGATCGCCGCCTCCGACGCGGACAGGTTGCGGCGGGCATAGTCGCCATAAGAGTGCGGGTTCTGGCCAAGGCCGGGAAAAACCTGCAATAACCCGGCGCGCTGATCGGGCTCCAGCGTGTCCAGCATCGCATTGGCGGGGTGGAAGCTTTCGGTTTCCAGACCGTTGGCCCAGATCACATTGTGCCGCGCCAGCAGGATGTGGATATAAGTGACCTCGCGCAGCGACCCGTCAACGGTGATCGAATGATCGTTGATCAGGTGTTCGGCGGCCACCAGAACCTCGGGGCAGTTGAACAGGGCCTGCGCGGCGCGGCCCTGCACCAGCATCCGGTGCTGCGGGCTGACCAGCAGGTCACGGTCGGGGCGGCCCGCGCCCATCGCGCCCATCCGGAACCGCACGGGGCGCAGATGGGGCATCGCGTGCAGGCGTGCCCCCGAGATGCGGCGGTGCCCGGTCCACAGCACATGCTGCGCGCCATTGTCGCGGGTCATGATGCGGTCGCCGGGGCGCAGGGTCTGGATCAGGCGGGGGCCAAAGGGCGTGGTCATCACGGTGCCTGGGGTAAAGCATATCACGCCCCCCGTACCCTGCCCGCCGAGCGTTGCGGGCGTGCGGTCGATGGCGGCACGCACCACCCACAGGTCCTGATCGGCGGGCGGCATCTCGCCCACCACCATGGCCAGCAGGGTGCCGGTATCGGGCACGGCGATCAGCGTGACGGGATAGGTCTGGTGGCCGTCCGTGACGACAAAGCTTTGGTCGGGCACTTCGGCCTCCGGCAAAGGGTCCAGCCCCTTTTCCGCCACCGCAGCGCCGATCAGCCGCCGCACCATCCGCGCCGCACGCTTGCGCAAGTCCGCCATCCCCTCGGCCTCGGTCAGAACCAGAACACCCTGCGGCCCATCGACCCGCACAGCGGCCCCCGTCCAGCGCCAAGCAGCGCCGACCGTAAGGATATCCAAGGTAGCGGCCTTGAGGCCGTCTGTTTCTGTCTGTGACCAGGATATGACGAACGTGCCCTGAGAGCCCGTTTTCATGCCTGTTTCGCCTGCTCGTCTTGTTTTTCTTGTGGGCCAAGGTTAGCGCCCAAAATGTCATCTGCCTATAGCAAAACGGCAACATCCCCAGTTAATACAGCCTGTCGCGGGGCAGCAGCCTGCCCTGCCACCCCAGTTACCTGCCGATTGCGCGGGCAAAACCCCGGTTGGGCCTCAGACGCCATCACTCCTGACCCAGCGGCAGATGCGGGGTATAGGGCGCCTCCAGCCGGGCGATCTGGTCGGGCGTCAGGGTCAGCGTCAGGCCGTCCAGCGCGTCCTGCAACTGGCTGGCCTTGGTCACGCCGACGATGGGCGCGGTCACGCCGGGTTTTTGGCGGGTCCATGCCATGGCAACCTGCGCCATCGGGCGGCCAAGTTCGCCCGCCAAGGCCTGCACCTCCGCGATCACGGCGGCATCGGCGGCCTCGGTCTTGCCGAACAGGAACTTGCCATAGGCATCCTTGCCGGTCCGGTCGGTTTCCACCCCGGCAGGGCGGGCCAGACGGCCCCGGGCAATCGGGCTCCACGGAATCATCCCCACGCCCTGGTCAAGGCAAAGCGGGATCATCTCGCGCTCTTCCTCGCGGTACAGCAGGTTGATCTGGTTCTGCATCGAGATGAAGGGGGTCCAGCCATTGCGCCGGGCCACCTCTTGCGCCTTGGCGAATTGCCAGGCCCACATGGTGGAGGTGCCGATATAGCGGGCCTTGCCCGAGCGGACCACGTCATGCAGGGCCTGCATGGTTTCCTCGATGGGCGTGTCGCGGTCCCAGCGGTGGGTCTGATAAAGGTCGACATGGTCGGTCTTCAGCCGCCGCAGGCTGGCGTCGATGTTGTGCAGGATGGACCGGCGCGACAGGCCGCGCATCTGCGGTTCCGAGAGCATCGTCCCATGCACCTTGGTCGCCAGCACCACCTCATCCCGGCGGGCGAGGGTCCACAGGGTATCGCCCAAAATCTCCTCCGATGAACCATCGGAATAGACATTGGCGGTGTCAAAGAAATTGATCCCAGCCTCGACCGCCTGCCGCAGCAGGGGTTCGGACTGACCTTGAGGCAGGGTCCAGGGATGGCCTCCACGGGCGGGGTTGCCAAAGCTCATGCAGCCCAGGCAAAGCTGCGATACTTTCAGGCCGGACTGGCCGAGGCGTTTGAACTGCATGGGGGGCTCCTTTGGGGGCAGCCTAAACCGGGGCGGGGCATTGGTCCATTGCCGGGATGGGGCTGATGGGCCAGTGTGGCGGAAAAAGGGGGGTTGTGATGGATGCATTGACGCGGGCGTTGGATGGATTGCCGGACCAGTTGCGGGGGCCGGGGGGCGTGGCGGGGGTCGTCCGCAACGGGCGGGTGATCGCGCGGCGGGCCTGGGGCTTTGCCGATCTGGCGGCGCGGGTGCCGATGACGGTGGAGACGCGGCTGCCGATCTGTTCGATCAGCAAGCAGTTCACCTGCGCGGTTTTGCTGGACGTGATCGCGGAGCATGGCCCGCTGGACGGGGACGTGGCGCAGTTTCTGCCGCAGTTTCAGGGGGATCTGCCGACGATCCGGCAGTTGGCGGATAACCAGTCGGGCCTGCGCGACTATTGGGCGCTGACGGTGTTGCAGGGGGCGGCGCCCGAGCAGACCTTTGCCCGCAGCGATGCGTTGCCGCTGCTGGCGCGGATGAAAACCGGCCATTTCGCGCCCGGCACCAGCTATTCCTATTGCAACGCGAACTTTCGAATTCTGGCCGAGGTGATCGAGCAGGCGACCGGGCGGGGATTGGGCGATCTGCTGGCCGAACGGGTCTTTGGCCCGGCGGGCATGGCGACGGCAGCGCTGCTGCCCGACACCCGCCAGACGGTTGATGGTGTGGTGGGGTATGAGGGCAATGATGCGGTGGGCCATGTGCCTGCTCAAAATGGCATTTACTGGACGGGGGATGCCGGGATTTCGGCGGCGCTGGACGACATGCTGGCCTGGGAGGTGTTGATTGACCAGACCCGCGATGACCCGACGGGTCTTTACAACCGCCTGTCCGTGCCGCCCACCTTTGCCGACGGGACACCTGCGTTTTACGGCAACGGTCTGGGGCATATGACGGTGGGCGGCCATGCCGTAACGGGCCATGGCGGGGCGCTGCGCGGGTTTCGCTGCAAGCGGCTGCACGTGGCGGGGGAGCGGCTGTCGGTGGTGGTGATGCTGAACCATCAGGCCGATGCCCATGGCGCGGCGGTCGCGCTGATCGAGGCGGCGCTGGGCCTGCCGCCCACCCCGCAGACCCCCTGCCCGCCCGATTGGGCGGCTTGGGCGCTGGACGACGCACAAGGTCTGCTGGTGCGCCTGGCGCCGGGGGACGACGGGCTGACCGTCAGCTATGGCTCCGAGGAACGCCTGGTGCAGGTGGCGGGCGACGGGGCCAAGGGCGAAGGAGTCAAAGTCCAGCGGTCGCCCGGTGGGCTGACGATGTGGCGCCCCGAGGAAAACCTGACCGTCACCGCCCGCACCCTTACCCTGGTTGACGGGGCCGACGGGGGCGCATTGGCGGGCCGCTACTGGTCTGACGAGTTGGAGGCCGAGGTCGAAATCACCTCACGCGACGGGGCGACCTTTGCCGGGTTCCAGGGCCTGCTGGGCCAGGGGCCGATGGAACGGATGCACCCCGTCGCCGCCGATATTTGGGTGATCAGCACCCGCCGGTCGATGGATGCACCCGCACCGGGCGACTGGACGGTTCAGGTGCGGCGCGATGCGGCAGGCGGGGTGGCGGGGCTGGTGCTGGGCTGTTGGCTGGCGCGGGGGATCAGCTATCAACGGCGCTGAGCCCCCGGCGGAACTGCGCAATCGTGGGGGGGGGCATATTCTGAGCAAGGAGTTTGGCGCATTTCAGGCGGGCGCAGGTCAGGACCCACGGGTAATCCGGGACCACATCGCGCCGCAGGACCGCAACCGTTGGAGCAAATCGCTCCAGACCCGTTTCGGGACACCCAAGGCACTCTTTTTGTGTTTCCCTGCCGATGAGGCAGATATGGGGGGCCGAGATGGGTAAACCGCATCCTGTTGAGTTGCGTGACCGTGCTGTGGCGCTTGTTAAGCGAGGCATCACGCACATCTTGAGCCCTGCGACGTTCTACAAGCTGACGACCTGGTGGCGGATGTCATGCTCGACAACGTGGTTCTGAAGAATCTTTCCGGGAAGCTCTGACGACGCTGGCGCAACGGCGGGACGCAGTGCTTCGGGCGATGAAGGACAGAGCCCGGGAACGCCACGGGTCCGAGAGACCGGGCG
>CAMBWO010000164.1 GCA_945871285.1 Pseudorhodobacter antarcticus
CCAAAGGTCCGGTTGGTCAGCCGCATCTGCCCCTGCTTGTCGGGCCCAAACTCGGCAATCGTCGAGGTTGGAAAGGCCAGTTCCGCCTCTTGCCCCAGCCGCACCGGGTCCTGCGCCGACCGCCGCGATTGGCCCAGACGTGGCCGATCAGCGTGCTGCGCCTCAATGATGCGCAACGCCTGAAACAGATGAAAGCTTTTGGGGTTGGCCTGAAGCTGCGCGTAATGCGTCAGATCATCCGGCCCAGCCCGCTCTCCGGTCGCCACCTGGTGATCTCTCCGCGTTGTTGGGTTGTCAGGACTGTCTCGGTAAACGAGTTGATCGTCACATATTTGCGGAAAAACCGCTCCAGCACCGAGGCGAGGACATAGACCCCCGACCCGTCGAAAAAGCTTTCGTCAAAGTCCAGCTTGATCTCCAACCCGCGCACGGCGGTGGACAAAACCTCATCCGTCATCCGCCGCACGATGGGCCGGGTCGAGACGCCCCGCAGCGCCTCCAACTGCTTGGCAATCACCCGGTCGCCGGTCGGCGCATAAAGGCCGATCAACTCGCGCAGCGCCTCGGCCCCGTTCTGGCGGCCCTCGGTATCGGTGATCGACAGATAGTTCAGCGACAGATGGCTGATCAGCCGCCACGCCGTCTCGCCTTGGGCAATCGTGGGCCGTGGCCGCGTCGGGCTGACAATCGTGGAAATCCCCAAGACCGGCCCACCGTCCGGCAAATGAAACGCATCCTTGCCCGCGGTCGACAACAACAGCGGCAAATCCCGGTTGGTGCACAGCCCCGTCACCGCCAGTTGCGTCAGGCTGGCCGCATAAGGCGCCTGGGTCGCATCGACCAGCGACAAAAACACCTCGGACCCCAGATAGGACGTCCGCACCCCACGCAGCCGCTCCTTTTCATTGCGCTGCCGCATCCGCCGGTTGATCGTGTAATAGGCCGGATGGCTTTCCCCCGCCGCCGTGATGTCGCTGGCGGAATAGAACGGGCGGAATTCCGTTTCCTCATTGTCCTTGCCCGACACCCCCAACACCCGGTCAATCGCAAAGATTTCAAAATCCAGCGGCGCCGTCCGGTTCGGCGTCACATATTGCTCGGTGTCCGAATTGGTCATGTGGATACGGTCAAACGCCCGGTCAAACAGGTTCACCGCCGGCACCGCGTTCAGCACGAAACTTTCCCGCCGCACACAGGCCCCGTTGTCGGGCAACCCGTCCGCCAACAGCAGATACAGATCCACCTCCGCCTCATACGCCCGCTTCAACGCAGGCCGCATCCCCGACAGTTCGATGAAATGAAACCGCTCGGGCATCGCAAAGTATTCCTGCAACAGCCGGTAGCCATCAAACGACCGGCGCGGCGTCGGCAACAACGCCTCGTCCCGGCCAAAGCCCTTGGGCACAGCCTTGGCACCCGGCAGCGCCTGGGTCCAGTCGTTGCGCCGGTCCACCGACCGCCCCACCATCCCCGTCACCTTGGTCGCCAAGGCTTCGTGCAAAACCCACGCCTCGGCCCCCTGCCCCGTCAGATGCACGGTCAGCGCGTTCATCGGCAGGGCGCTCATCTTGCCGCCATCGCGGCGCTTCAGCCGCACCCTGATCCCCGCCCGCGCCGGATTGTCCCGGCTGACCCCGGCGGCCACCAGCCCGCCCCGGCTGTCGATATACTCGACCTCCGACACCTCGACCGGCCAGAGCACACAATCCGCCGCCGTGCGGAACAGACAGGCCGTCTGCTCGCCCTCGATCGGCCGTGACCGCAGCCGCGCCCCCCGCGCCAGCGTGAACCCCTCCTTGACCCCGGCATTGCCCAGGTCCGGTTCAAACGCCACCACCATCATCGACGGCGTAGGGGCCAGAAAATGCGGATAAACAATCTCCAGCAGGTTCGAGGTGAACGCCGGAAACTGCATCTCCAGCGCCAGTTGCACCCGCGCGGTCAGAAAGGCAGTCCCCTCCAGCAGGCGCTCGACATAGGGGTCCAGCACCTCCATCCCCTCCATCCCCAACCTTGCGGCAATCTTGGGATAGGCCTGCGCAAACTCGGCACCCATGTCGCGCAGAAAGGCCAGTTCGCTTTCGTAATGGGACAGCAGACGCGTATCCATGATCAGCCCGCCCGTTCCAGCGAAACCTGACCCGTGGTGATGTCGACCGACGACCGCAGATACAGCTCAATCGGTATCGGCTCCGCCCACATGTCGGCCCTGATGTCAAAGGATATGATCGTGGTGCGCGACACGTTATCGCTGCGCATCTCGACCTGGGCGCTGCCCTTGCGGATGCGCGGCTCGAATGTCTCGATCGCCTGGGCAATCGACTTGCGGATCATCTGCGCCCGGTCCTTGGCCGCAAAATCCCCCGCCACATCCCGGATGCCATAGTTCAACACCGATTTGGCCGCCAAAGGATAGCGTTTGGCATCAATCCAGGCGTCGGCATTGCCGGTGTTCAGCAGCCACGACAGATCGCGCTGCACAATCTCGCGCAACCGCCGGATGTCGATCACCCGCGCATCGCGGCTTTCCACTTGTGACGTCGGCTCCTCATCCGTCAAACGGTCCAAAAGCGAGGGCTGCAACCGTTCGGACATCATCTTGTCCGCCATGATCGCTACTCCGCCGCGCTGTCGAACTTGATCAGCCTTGCATCCAACAGCGCCACATCGCCCTGATCGGTTGACAGCAGCCGCTGCCCGATGCCCACGAACGTCTCGGCCCCGGCATCGACCCAAGATGTCGCCCGCGACAGCTTTTCCGCCGCCGTGCCCTTCTGCCCGCTCATCGGATAGCGCGACGGGATCAGCGCCACCACCGCCCCCTCATTCGCCAGCCGGATATTGGCCGCCGTCCAGACCGCATCCCGCAGGTCCGTCGGCGGATCAAAGGTGATCGAGGCGATCTGCGAAAACGGCACCCAGAAATAGCGCCCGTTCACCACCGCCTCCAACACTGGACCAAAGCGCATGTCGGCATCGGCGATCCAGTCAAACCGCGTGCCGTCCATATCGCCAGCCGAGGCCGGGGCCGCGTCAAACGCCTTGGCCCGCAACTCCGCCGCCGCCTGCGACTGCCCTTGGGCCAACAGCTTTTGCGCCTCGATCAGCCACGCCAGCCATTCCTGCGGCTCGCCAAAGACCAAAGGCGCCTTGTCGCCCGCGAACACCTTTTCGCGGTACACCTCGCAGATGATCGCCTCGCGGTAGGCCTGCGCCATCTGCAAGGCGCCGGGGTCCAACTCGCCGCACACCTTCAACTGACGGATCGCCCGGTTCCAGTCGCCCAGCACGCACAGCAACTGGAACAGGAAAATCCGCAGCTTGGCATCGCCCGGTTTTGCCCGCACCAATGCCTGCAACGCCTCCAGCGCACCCTGCGGGTCGCCGGATTTCAAATGGTCTTCGGGCGTCATGCCACACTCCGGAATTGAAAGGCTCCGGCGCGGGGGAACCCCGCGCCGGACATGTCAGATCAGCCCATTTCACCAGCGGCCAGATCCCATTTGAAGTCCTTGTACTTGGCCAGCTTGCCGGTCTTGATGTCGGTCGCCTTGTACTCGACCTCGATGGCGTTGTACTTGATGCCCCACTTTTCCTTCGGGATCGAATCCTCGGACCCATCGACCGAATAGTTCTGGATGTAGCAGTCCTTCACCTTCCAGATCAGATAGGGCTCCAACCCCTTTTTCGGGTCATCGCCCGACCGGCACATGTGGATTTCAATTTCCTTGCGGTAGGTGCCGTTGGCAACCGACAGCATCAACTGCATCGACGCCTTGCCCAGTTGCGATTCCAGTTCGACCATCTTGAATTCCGACTTGCCGAACCCGCGCTGCGCCGAACCACCCTCTTCCTCGCTGATCCGCTCCACGGAAAAGGCCAGACTGGACACGACGATCCACTTGTCGTGGCTCTTCTCGGTGGCATCGCCTTCGATGTCGTTGATTTTGACGAACATTGTTGCAGCCATTTTAGTAAGTCCTTTCTATGTTCTGCCATATGGCGGTTGATAATCGTCACGCATACCGGGCCCTTCGGGCCGTCTCAGCCGCCCTTCTCGGTTGGCAGTTTCGAGACAAGACGCAAGGACACCGACAAACCTTCCAACTGGTAATGTGGGCGCAGGAAGAACTTGGAGGAGTAATAGCCGGGGTTGCCCTCGACCTCCTCGACCACCACCTCAGCTGCGGCCAGGGGCTTGCGCGCCTTTTCCGCCTCGCTTGAAATGTCGGCATTGAAATCGACATACTTGTTGATCCAGTCTTGCAACCAGGACTGCATGTCGTTGCGGCTTTTGAACGAGCCGACCTTGTCGCGCACCATGCATTTCAGGTAATGCGCAAAGCGGCAGGTCGCGAACAGATAGGGCAGACGCGCCGCCAGATTGGCGTTGGCCGTCGCGTCGGCATCGTCATATTCCGCCGGCTTGTGCAGCGACTGCGCGCCGATAAAGGCCGCCACATCGGTGTTCTTGCGGTGGATCAGCGGCATCATGCCATTCTTGGCCAGTTCCGCCTCGCGCCGGTCCGAAATCGCAATCTCGGTCGGGCATTTCTGGTCGATGCCACCATCATCGGTCGGGAAGGTGTGCGACGGCAGGTTCTGCACCGCGCCACCCGACTCGACCCCACGAATGCGGCTGCACCAGCCATATTCCTTGAAGCTGCGGTTGATGTTCACCGCCATGCCATAGGCGGCATTGACCCAGCCATATTTGCTGTGATCGCTGCCGTCGGTGTCCTCCTCAAAGGCAAAGGCCTCGACCGGGTCCGTCTTGGCACCGTAGGGCAAACGCCCCAGGAACCGCGGCATCGCGAGGCCCACATATTTGCTGTCCTCGCTTTCGCGCAGCGATGTCCAGGACGCATATTCAGGCGTCTGGAAAATCTTGGTCAGATCGCGCGGGTTCGCCAGTTCCGACCAGCTGTCCATCTGGAACAGCGTCGGGCTGGCCCCGGTGATCAAGGGCGCATGGGCGCTTGCGGCAATCTTGGCCATCTCGCCCAGCAGTTCCACATCGGGCGGCGAATGGTCAAAGTGATAGTCGGCCACCAGCGTGCCATAAGGCTGCCCGCCCAACTGGCCGAACTCCTCTTCATACACCTTCTTGAAGATCGGCGACTGGTCCCAGGCCGTCCCCTTGAACTTGCGCAATGTCTTGTGCATGTCCTTTTTCGAGATATTCATCACCCGGATCTTCAACATCTCGTCGGTTTCGGTGTTGTTGACCAGGTAATGCAGACCCCGCCACGCCGCCTCCAGCTGCTGAAAATCGGGGTGGTGCAAGATCTCGTTGACCTGTTCGGTCAGCTTCTTGTCGATCTCGGCGATGATGCCCTGGATAGACCGCAGCGCATCGTCCGAAATCAGCGTGGTGTTGGCCAGCGCCTGCTCGGCCAACGTGCGCACCGCCGTTTCAACAGCCGTCTTGGCCTGATCCGATTTGGGCCGGAACTCCTTGTTCAGAAGCGCCGAAAAGTCCGAACTTTCCGCAACGCCAACGCCAAGCGCGCCGGATTCTTTGCTTGCTTCCGCCATGTTATTCCTCCGTCCCTTCTGCCTTGGGCGCCCCGGCCAGCGACTTCAGCAAGGCAGGGTCCTGCATCACCTTGGAAATCAACTCCTCGGCGCCGGTCTTGCCGTCCATATAGGTCATCAGGTTGGACAATTGCGTCCGCGCCTCCAGCAGTTTGCGCAGCGGCTCCACCTTGCGCGCAATCGCGGCCGGGCTGAAATCGTCCATGGATTCGAACGTGATATCCACGGCCATGTTGCCCTTGCCGGTCAGCGTGTTGGGCACCGAAAACGCGGCACGGGGTTTCATCGACTTCATCCGGTCGTCGAAATTGTCGACGTCAATTTCCAGAAACTTGCGGTCGGCGACCGGCGGCAGCGGCTCTTCGGACTTGCCCGACAGATCCGACATGACGCCCATGACAAAAGGCAGCTGAACCTTCTTTTCCGCGCCATACAGTTCGACGTCGTATTCGATCTGAACCCTGGGGGCCCTGTTTCGCGCGATGAACTTCTGCGAACTGGTGCTCATGAACCGCTCCTTGACCTTGTTGTTTCCACGTTAATCATCCTCGTCTTCGCTGATCCCGCCAATCATCATCACGGAATCCAGCCCCGCCGGCGCCATGTCCTTCATGATCGTCATGAAATCGGCCCCCACCAACCGCTTGGCCCGCTCCAGAATGATCGGAACCGGGCTACTGGGCTCATAACGGCGGAAATACTCCATCACCTTGTCCAGGGCGGCCCGCGCATCCTGGGCCGTCTCGACCGACCCCGGCATCCCCCCGCCACCGCCCCGCCGCGGCGCCGTGGCAACCGACCCGCCGCCACTGACCGGCGCCTCGGTGTCCTCCTCCGGCTCGGGCTCGACACCACTGACATGCTCGCCGACATAGCGGGCAATCTGCGCCAGCATCTTTTTCAACTCATCCAGATCAGGGCCATAGCCCGGCGTCCGGTCGCTGAAGACCGCCTCGATGGCCTTGATGTCGGCCTGCGCTGCCTTGACGGCCGCCAGCGTCGCGGCCACCGCCTCCTCGCCCGTGTCGGTGAACGCCGCCGCCACCGTGGCGCGGTCATAGGGCGGCTCCTGATCCTCGGGCGGGGGCAGTTCGCCCGACGCCATCTGCACATCGCGCAGCGTCAGCCGGCCAAAGCTGCGGCTGCCCGTCAGCGCCGTGCGCCGCAGCCCCGACAGCACCGTCGCATCGCCCGCAAGCCCCACCACCGCATTGATTCGCATCGTCGGGTCGTTGTCATCATCGGCATCCAGCTGCGGATGGCAGGTGTCCCAGTGCAGCGTCAGGCACCCTTTCACATAGGCCACCGCCTCGGCAAAGCCCTTCAGCCCCTTGGTGTGCAACACCGCCGCCGCCAGAATCACGGCCGCCCTCAGGTCATGCGACCGCTCCAGAATGGCCAGCGCCCGCGCCTCGACATCCTTGAAATCGGGGTCCTCGGCGGCCAGAATTTCCGCCCCGGCCTGACGCTCCTGGCCCGGTTCAGCTGCAATCTGCAACTGCATGAAATCAAAATCATATTCCAGATTCTCGCCACTTGGGTCGTCGCCCTCGCGAGCGGCCAAGAGCGCCTCCAAGTCCATTTCAACCTCCCGCGCCCCGGAAATTCCGGTGGCCTGAAATTCTTTTTCCGGCGCCCGATCAACAGCCCAAAGGCCAAGAGGCGCTGGGGCCTTTTGCCCGGCGACACATGGTAAAAAACCGAGTCAACTTCCGCATTATGACTACTGTCGTGGCCCTTCTGTCAATCATCTCGTGCGGTTGTCGCCAATTTGGGCGTTCCGCCCCGGCACCGGCAGGGTCATGTTGCTCACGCAACCGTTGACAGACCCCATGGCGCAGTCGTTCACTCCGGCGCGGGGGCGGCGTCTGAACCGCCGATGACCACGGGGGGTCCGCCATGGGTTTCAATCTTGCCACACTCTGTGCCGGGGCAATCGCCGCCGCCACGCTCTTGACCGGCCTTGCCGCCAATGCCCAGACCGGCAAGCTGACCATCGAGATCAACAAGTTCGAAGAGATCGCGGGTGGCGGCTGCCGCGCCTTCTTCCTGTTCCAAAACAGCACCCCCACCAGCTTTGAGGGGTTCGAGATGTCGCTCGCCATCTTCAACAAGGCCGGCGTGATCGACCGCCTGCTGTCCATCGACGCCGCCCCCCTGCCCGTGGCCCGCACCATGCTGAAACTGTTCGAGGTGCCCCAGATCGCCTGCACCGACATCGGTCAGGTCCTGTTGCATGACGTGCCGGTCTGCAAACCGCAAAACGCCGAGGCGACCGACTGCTACCCGCTGATCGCGTTGTCCAGCAAGACCTCAGCCCCCCTGGTGAAATAATGGGCTCCGGCATCTGGACGATGTTGACCGAGGGCGAGCCGATCATGTTTCTGCTGCTCGCCCTGTCCGTCCTGACCCTGGCCCTGATCATCGTCAAGATCATCCAGCTCTGGCCCGCCACCAGCGGCACCACCGCCCGCACCGCCGCCCTGGGCCTGTGGGCCAGCGGCGACCGCCACGGCGCGATTGCCGCCCTGCCCGCCCGCTCCCCCGCCGACCGGGTGATGAAATCGGGCATGGAATCGCTGCAATCCGGCCTGCCCCCGGCCCTGGTCGAGGGCGATCTGGCCCGCCTTGGCAATGAAGAGGTCGCCGCCATGTCCTCTGGCCTGCGCCTTTTGGACCTGATCTCGATGATCTCGCCGCTCCTCGGGCTCCTCGGCACCGTCATCGGCATGGTGCAAAGCTTTCAGGACCTGTCGCTGGCCGAAGGCTCGGCCAATGCCTCGGTTCTGGCGGGCGGCATCTGGCTCGCGCTCCTGACCACCGCCGGTGGCCTCGTCGTCGCCATCCCCGCCGCCATCGGCGCCAACCTGCTGACCGGCCGCGTCGATTCCGCCGCCCTTAAAATCGAAAGCGCGGTCGGCCAACTGCTCAGCATCACGGCGCGGGGGCGCTGATGGCCTTCGCCCTCAAACGCCCCCCCAAACGCCACGCGGTGATCTCGGTCGTCTCGATGATCGACGTGATGATGATCCTCTTGTTTTTCTTCATGGTCACCTCGACCTACCTCAACCTCGACATGGTCCCCGCCCTGCAAAAGTCGGACGAGGCACCGGGTGCCCCCGGCACCGCCCCCGCCACCACCCTGATGATCCGCATCGCCGCCGATGGCCAGCCCATGATCGGCGGCCAACCCATCACCCCCGCCGACCTGACCACCCTCCTGCAAACCCGCCTCGCCGCCGATCCCCTGACCCCTGTCGTCCTCTTCCCCTCCGGCGGCGCGCATCTGCAAGACCTCATCCGCCTGATGGACACCGTCACCCGCGCCGGTGCCATTCGCGTCAAGGTGATCCGGATCGAGGCGGCTCCATGAAACTCCGCCGCCCCACCCGGATGGCCGAACGCGAAACCGTGGTCGCCCTGATCGACGTGACCTTTTTCCTGCTGATCTTCTTCATGCTGGTCGGCCGCCTCGATGCCACCGCCCCCTTTGCGGTCAAGCCCCCCGTCGGCACCACCGGCACCGACCTGCCCGCCGGCGGCATCACCCTGTCGATGTCCGACACCGGCGCCCTCGCCCTTGACGGCGCCCCCATCACCCGCGAGGCGCTCGCCCGCGCCGTCACCGACCGCATCACCAAAAACCCCAAGGTCCTGATCCGCATCAACGCCGATCAGGCCACCGAACTGCGCCACGTGCTGTCCCTCATCACCCAGTTCGAAGACCTCGGCGCCCGCGATGTCGCCCTGATTGTCACCCCCGAGGCACCCTGATGAACGCCGCCCTCACCTGGGGCGGCGCCGGCGTGACCTCGGTCGCGGCCCATCTGGGCGTGGCCCTGCTGATCGCCGCCATGGTCCAGCCCCATCCCATCGCAGACCAACCGCAACCCAAATCCGAACTGCGCATCGAAACCGAACAGGTCGCCCGCTCCCAGGCCACCCCGCAACAACCCAACGCCCCCCAGGCCGCCGCCGCCTCCGCCAAGGGGTCTGAACTCAGCCAAGGCACCGTCCCCCAAAGCCGGGCCAGGGCCACCCCCCCACCCCAGGACCGCCTCACCCCCCCCCCAGCCGCCGCCCCCAGCAAACCCGCCCCGCCGCCCTAACAAAGACTGGCCGCCGCCGCCCCCCCCACGGCAACCAAAGCCACTGCCCCCCCAACCACCGCCCTGCAACC